>CAZIQP010000268.1:0-3532 GCA_964541315.1 uncultured Opitutaceae bacterium | reverse complement strand
GATTTAGAGCTGTCTTGATCAAATGCCCCGGGGCTTGCCCCGGGGATCTTTACTCCCTTTGGGTCTAATACCCCGGAGCTTGCTCCGGCTTGTTTGGTTGAGATGATGGGGTATGGAGAGTCGGTATATTCACAAGCCGCACAATGTATCGGTGTTGATGGATCACTTGGTCTGCGCGGCGAAGTTGGTTTACTTCTGCGTTTTTGAGGGCCGCCGTCGGAGCCGAATAGTTAAACTCACACCACAGCGAAAAGTGGTCGTTCCTCCAGAGTTCGCGTTTTTCCGGAGGCGTGTACTTGATGGTAAGTGTCTTCTCTGCGCTGGCAAACCATGACACCATAAATCCAGTGATAGCCAACCATTCGTCGAGGCCTTCGATGGAAAACTTGAGCTCGTCGAAGAGCATCGCCTCCTTCTCTTCGTAGGCGGCGCCGATGATGGCGCGACAGGGTTGTAGTTCGTGCCGGTATGGCGCGCCGGACCCGTAGTAGCCCGCTGCGGTGACATGACATTCTTCGAGGGTGACGGGGCCGTGCTCGATCACTTCGCCGACGACCCGTTCGTATTCACTCGGTACTTTAAACGGGTGGCCGATATCTAGTCGGCCAATGAGTTCGAGACGCACTTTCCCTCCGTCTTCGATGCGCAGCGTGCCAGCTTGGGAGTGATCCGGGGTTGCGGGTAGCCAGAAGCGGCCTGGCATTGTAAGCGGTGGATTTACTCTCATTGGATGATAGAGGCAGGGGAAGGGGGAGGAAATATCCCTCAAAAAATTGATCTCTTAATCAGTGCGTTTGTATTTTGAGACCAGTTCTGTGTTCAAGATACTGTCGAAGCCAATTCGCGCTACCTTGCCCGTGAATGGTTTTAGTTTCGTCACGTAGTCCTTGACGATTTGGGGCGTGTCGGGCGCAGGCAGCTTGAACGATCTCATCTCGAAATCGTCGGTGGCGTAGTAGTCGAAGAACTCCGGGAATTCTTTCCGGGGAACGACGCAGAAATCTTCTTCCTTGGCCTTAAACCATTTTTTCGGAGCCAGATCCTTTCTGGGGACATAGAGGAAATCCACCTGGGGGATGAGAGCCGAGATGCCGTCGGGCCACACGCAGGCGGAGCCCAATTCTCCATCGAAGGTCATGTACATTATTCGAGGGACGAAGAGGTCTTCCTTCAGTGAAGTCTCCCTCTGGTCCTTGGCGATGTTCCACCTCCAGATATTTTCAAGTTCTGCGGTTGGTCTCGAGTAAATCGGTTCAGGCACGTCGTCACGGGACAAGATTGCGTGATACCCAAATTCGTTGCCCGCGTTCCAGCCTGTTAGAAACCCGTCACGAGAATAGGGCCCATTTCCCATGCCTGAGTTTTGTGGGTCCTGAATGGAGCAGGCGAAGTGCTCAATGAACCGCCCCACTTCAGGCTCTGCTTCCAACGCGAAATAGTGTGGTCGGTAGTAATTGATGTTGAACGCGACCGAGTGCTCGATCGTGCCCTCGTCCACTGGCTTTTCTGAATTGTGATCGAAGGAGAAGTACACCCCGGTTGCTTCGTTTGTATAGAACGCCTGTCCGTTCTCGACCTTGTAACGGGCGTTACTGGCGAAATAGGAGGTGAAATCGTCCAGGGAAATTTGAGGCGAGGTGACGTACAGATCGTAGCTCATTTAGAGGATAGGCTAGACGGCATAGTTAACGGGAGCTGAAAACGGGTCGAGTTTCATTGTTATGATCCTTCGCGTTCGCGGCGGAGGGCGGTTCAGTCGGTATGATTTTGGGATGGAGGTCGGTCGCGAGGTGGATGAGGACGAGGACATCTACCGGCTCTGCTCCATGCACGCCCCGGCCGGCATCGTCGTCGTGCTGGCCGAGAAACTCTGAGGTAAAATGAACCAAAGAGCCACGGCGGGCACGGAGGTTTATCTCGAAAACTAAACCCCGGAACACGGCCGATCAACTAACCGCAGCATCGTCCTCGAAAACGCCGCATGCCTGCGAGCGTGAGTAGGGTGAGCGCGAACCAGGCGGGGAGCGATCCGCCGCCACCGCTGCTGGGTGTCGGCGTGGGAGTGGGGGTGGTGGTGGCGCTGACCGTGAGCTTGGCTTTGTTGCTGGTGGTGCTGCCGAGGGGATTTTTGATGACGACAGCGTAGTCGCCGGCGTCGGCGGCTCGGGCGTTGGAAAAGCTATGCGTGCTGGCGGTCGCGCCGTAATCCTTTTCATAGGAGCACGCAGAGGGCGCAGAGCTAATTCAACTCAGCAGGGTCCCTGTTATTTTCCTGCCTTCCTCCGTTCCCTCTGCTTCCTCCTGTAACAATCCTGCGAGCCTGACCGGCTGGTGCTCGCGAACTCGAGGATTGATCCCCAAAGGTTTGTTGCGTTGTTTTGTGCAAACGACCTTCCGCACAAAAGCCCAACCCAGTTGCGGTGAATAATACTGTTGGGCAATTTAAATGAACCGCTTCTCACTACTCATCGTTTGCTATTGTTCGCTTTGCCTGCTCGGTGCCGCCGACTTTACAGTCGTCGCGAAGATTATCGACACCGGCCTCACGCAGGATGGAAGACCGGCCTGCATGGTGCAGGCGGAAGTGAAGAATCAAACCAAAGTGTCGCTGTCGGTCGCCATGATGACATGCAGTTGGGGCGATTCTTGGTTCATCACTCCAGAGAAAGACTTCGAGATCCCTATCTGGGGGTGCGACTCGAATTTCCCGACGAAGTATGAGTTTCCCACGGGAGGCGGATTTATTTTTCGCTTCTGCGTCCAAGCACGTACCGCGGATGCGAAGATCGACGGGAAGAGTATTCAGTGTGGATTCCTCGTTGAGAAGTGGGATCAGGGGAGGTCGCTATTGTTTTCCGAGTCACGAGACGAGCGCACGAAAAAGTATCCGACCATTTGGTCTGAGGCGTTGGTGATACCCAAAGTCGGCGATAAGATTCTGCAAAACACATCAGAAAGAAAAGCACAGCCCAACAAGACGGCTACAGACAACTTGCGGGGCGTTGCCCCTGCGGTGTCTGAGCCATGCGTTGATCTAGGCGGCTCAGAACGCGCTTGCCGGAACACTGCAACAGAAAGAACAACCCCATGACTAAACTCCGTGTAGAAAGCTTCACCATTTCAATTGACGGCTTTGGCGCCGGCCCGGATCAGAGCCTCGAGAACCCGCTGGGCGTCGGCGGACCCGCCCTGCATGGCTGGGCGATGCCTACCCGTACGTTTCAGACGAAAGTTTTCGGAGGCAAAGACGGAGAGACCGGGATCGACGAAGACTTTGCCGCGCGCGGCTTCCACAATGTGGGTGCCTGGATCATGGGCAGAAATATGTTCGGGCCGGTGCGCGGTTCCTGGCCGGATGAGAGCTGGCGGGGATGGTGGGGCGAGAACCCGGTTTACCATACGCAGGTTTTCGTGCTCACGCATCATCCTCGTGCGCCACTTGTCATGGAGGGAGGCACGACCTTTCATTTCGTCACCGAGGGGATTCGCGTCGCACTTGAGCGAGCACGCGAAGCCGCCAACGGAAAGGATG
>CAZIQP010000267.1:0-3572 GCA_964541315.1 uncultured Opitutaceae bacterium | reverse complement strand
AGCAGCTCGGTGGCGCGGGTGTTGAGCTTGTAGTTGAGGTCGGCGAGGATGCTCTCGTCCTGCACCTTTCCGGAGAACGGCGGATTGGCCAGGATGCAGTCGTAGAGTTTGCCGGGATACGCTCCGCCGAAGCCGGCGGTAAGCGGATTCATCATCGAAATCTGCGCTTTCTCCAACTGGTGGAGGTAGAGATTGAGGATGGCGATCTTCACCATGTTGGCGTCGTTGTCGAAGCCGGTGAAAGCCTGCTCTTCGAGGAATTTCCACTGGGCGGGCTTGAGCAACGCACCGTCGAGCAAACCACGCTTGAGATCGGCGGGCTTCGTGTGTTGGCGCTTGATGTGCGTGAAAGCGGAAACTAAAAATCCAGCCGTGCCCGCCGCCGGATCGCAGATGCGCTGACCGGGCTGCGGATTCACCAGCGCGGTGATGAGATCGATGATGTGGCGCGGGGTCCGGAATTGGCCATTGGTGCCAGAGGCGGAAAGTTTTGAGAGGAGATACTCATACATGTCGCCCTTCATGTCGTGGCCGTCATGGGCGCCGATATCGAGGCCGTGGATGCCCTGGATGACGGCGCGGAGCGTGGCGCGGTCGTAGATTTTGAGAGTGGCTCGGCTGAAAAGCGTGCGTCCGGTCTCGGACAGACTGGGCAGCTCGTGGAAGCTTTCGATGGCATCACGGACGGCGTTGAAGAGCTGGTCCCCGGTGAGGGTGACAAAGTTGCCCCAAGCATAGCGCGACCATTTGCCGGAGAAAATACGGGTATATTTCTTGTCGAGGCTGGCGAGGGCGTCGTCCTTCTCCGTCAGCAGACGTAGGAACAGCAGGTAGGAGCACTGCTCGATGGAATCCATCGGGTTGTTCACCCCGCCGGACCAAAGGATGTCCATGAGCTGGTCCACCTTCTGGCGGAGGCCGGAGGAGAAGAAGTTCGCCGGAGCGGTGAGGGACTGGGCGGCGACGGAAGTTTTTTGAGCCGGAGCGGAACGCATGGAGGCAGAAACGAATCAGGCCGCAGAGTTTGCGGCGAGCAGCGTTTGGCGGACAAGCGTGGATTGTCGGAGAGCCTCGAAAACGACCTCGCGGTTCTCGAAGCGGGTCAGCGCCTGCACGCCGCCGAGCTGGTTGAACTGGCTGGCGGTGAAGAGTGTCATGTCGCCGGCGATGAAGCGGCGGAGCGCAGTATGATCCTCGGCGAGAAGCTGGGCCGTCGCATCCACCCATTTTTGCTCGTTGTACCGGAGGTTGAAGCGGGCGGCGATGGAATCGACGGTGTCGGCCACGATCTGGTCGCGGGTGGGCAGCGGTTTCTTGCCGACAGCATTATAGACAAAGGCCGGCGTGGTTGCGGGTACGCCGTAGGAGACAATGAGCTTGTCGGGCGAGTAGAACATCCGCGGACGGTGGTAGAACCGCTCGTTGACGATGGTCTCGATTGCATCGTCGTCCTCAGCCTCGATCGCAGCCCTGAGAGCGGGGTTCTGGGCGATGAATTCCTTGAGATCGCGCTCGTAGCCGCCGCGGAAGGTCATCACGTCTACCTTTTCGCCGTCCGGGCCGACGATCCGGACTTCGGTGGAAACGAGGGTATCGGTGCCCTGCCAGACGGGAATGTCAGACGGGGGCGATTCGGGCGGAGGATCCTCGACTCCTCCCGGCGGGCCCACAGGTGGCTCGGGATAGGTGACTCCGCCGGGCGGAACCGGCGCTGGCGCGCGAGGTTTGGATTCACGCGGCACCTTGAGCGGAAGGGTGTAGTCGTATTTCTCCTCGAAGTATTCGGCGACGGCGCAGAAATCCAGCAGGAAGAAATGCTGTTTCTCGTATTCGGTGTGGCCGGACTTGAAGGTGAAACGGCGCGTGCCCCGGCCCTTGATCTGAATGTATTCGGTCGGCGAGAAGACCGGTCGGAATAGACCGATGTTGAGCAGATCGCGGCAGTTATAGCCTGTGGAAAGCATGTCAACGGAGACGGCGATCCGCTCGGAGCGCTTACCGTCGCGGAATTCCTTAGCAAGCACGGCGGCTTCCGGAATACGCGACGTGATGGTGAGAGCGCATCCCGGCTGGAGTTCGTTGAAAACCTTGGTGAGGTTGGTCGCGTGAGTCTGGTTGACGGCGAAGACGATGGATTTGCCGAGCTGGCCGGAGGGATCGCGCTGCGCCTTTTCGAGGAAGGAGGCGCACATGAGACGATTGCGGGCCGGCGTGTAGATTTTCCGCTCCAAGTCCTTGATCTTAAAATTTTCCTCCTGCTCGTTGACGACAACGGACCAGCCTGATTCGGCGAGGGCCTTGGTGGTGATGTCGGAGCGCAGGTCGAAGATTTTCGGCAGGCAGAGGAATGGGCCTTCCGGATCCTTGACGGCGTCGATGATGTCGTAGCGATAGGTCGGCGAGCCCGGCTTGCAACCGAAGTAGAGATAGGTGTCGCGGAGTTGGCGGGCTTCGAGGGCCTTGGGGTTCTCCTGTTCGAGCTGGGCGACATCGACGTTCTTGAGGTATGCCTTGGGCGTAGCAGTGAGTCCGACGCGGGTGGCCTGGAAGAACTGCACGACCTCGCGGGCGTCGCCGTAGATTGAGCGATGAGCCTCGTCGTTGATGACGAGATCGAAATAGAACGGCGTAAATTCCTCGCGGTATCGGCGGTCGGTCATCAGCGACTGGATGGTAGCGATGACGACAGAAGAGCCGAGCAGCTGACCGGAGCGGCGGGCAGTTTTGAAAATGACGGGATTGAACTCGGGGAGGACTACGGCGAAATCCTCCAAGGTTTGTTTCGCGAGTTCGATGCGATCCACGATGAAGAGGACCCGTTCGGCATTGCGGGAGGCGAGGAAACGCCGGATGAGGGCGGCGCAAAGCAGTGTCTTGCCGGTGCCCGTGGCCATCTCGAGGAGAAATTTGCGGCGGCTGTGGGTATCGTAGCCTTGGGCGATTTCATCCATCGCCTTGATCTGATAGCGGCGTAGGGTGAGATCGTGCTTCAGGTGGCGGAGGTAATCCGACTTGACGACCTCGCTGCCGAGTGGTCGCGGAGGCTGAAGGTTTTTCAGGCGCAGCCGGTCCAGATCCTCGAAGGAGGGCAAACGCTCGATGCGGTAGGCGTCGCGTTGATCGGCGCGTTCGTAGTTCCAGAACCAATGCTCCCGTCCATTGGAGAGGATGATGAAAGGGGCCTTGAGATTTTCGGCGTAGCCTCGGGCCTGTTCTTTGGCGTCGTACGGATCGTGATCCTCGGCCTTGGCCTCCAGCACGCACAATGTGCGACCGAGAGTATCGAGCAGCAGGTAATCAGCGCGCTTGTTGGCCGCATTCACCTCAAGTCGAACCTGCTTGTTGTTGAGTAGATCCCAGCCGCTATCCGCGAGCGCGCGATCAATCAAAATACGGGAAAATGCCTCGGGTTGGGACATGCCGGGTCAGCAGCAGAGCGGACTGCGGGGCGGCCTGCAAGCGCGGACCAAGCGGAGCAAGGGGAAGGGCAGGCCGGCGTGGTCGGCGGGTCCCACGGGCAACAAACTCAGAAATCAAACCGGTCGATGTTGTCTTTTTTGAAGATGAACGGC
>CAZIQP010000266.1:0-3616 GCA_964541315.1 uncultured Opitutaceae bacterium | reverse complement strand
GCCTTGGTGACGGAGGCGCCGATCTCGCGCGGGCCGCCGCGGGTGTTGAGGCCGATGTGACAGCAGACGAGCACAATCGCAAAGCCGAAGACCTCGGCCTTGAGCAAACCGTCAATCACATCCTGGTTCTTCATGTAGGCTTTGAGCGCGGCGAAATAGGTTTCGCTGCTGATGGAGATAAAATGCGTATACTGGCAGACCAAGGCGCCCCCATACCAGCCGCAGATGATGCCGATGAGGGTGAGGACCGGCATCATCACCAGAATCGCCGCGAGCCGGGGCAGCACCAGCATGCGCTCCGGCGGAATGTCCATGGTGATGAGCGCGTCGACCTCCTGATAAACTTTCATCGAGGCGAGCTCGGCGGTGATGGCGGAACCGACCCGGCCCGCGATCAGAATGGCGACCATGACCGGACCCAGCTCGCGCACAACCGAGAGGCCGACCAGTGTGCCGATGAACTGCTTGGTCCCGATGTCTTCCATGCTATGGCCGCTTTGGAGCGCCAGCACGCTGCCGATGAAAAAGGTGAGGATGGTGACGATGGGCAGCGAGTTGTAGCCGATAAGATAGCACTGCTCGATAAAGCGGGGGAATTGGCGCCCGAGGGTCGGGACAAAACTGAGCGTGCGCAACAGCAGCAGCACGACGCTGCCGATGTGCCCGATGACCGCAGTAAGTTGTTTCATGGTGGGGAAGGCACGGGGGCCGGTTTAGCAGATTGGGCGTGGGAAGCGAAGAAGAAGAACTTTCCCTGCGGGGCGTCAGAGTCACGATGCCAGCCGAGCGGGCCGAAGTGAAATTCTTTCCCGGCCGGTGAGTTTTTCCAACCGATCAGGTTCCAGAGCAACGAATGCCGGGTGTCGCCCGGAGCACGCTGATCGAAGCGGTAGACGGCAAACAGCGGGGTGTAGAGCTGCCGGACCTGATCGCTGTGGGGGAAAATGATTTCGAGCGGACTGAGCACCTGGGTCTGGCGGCGGCCGGCCCCGTTGTCCCACACGGTGAAGAGCGGCCAGAGATGGGTTTTGTAGGCGGGCGCGGCGGAGAGGTTCGTGAGACTGCGTTGCTTTACGGACGAATAGAGAAAGAAAAGGACGGTGTCTTTTTTTTGCGCGATGCCATTCTCCGACCAACTGGCATGACGGTAGAGCGGCCAAAGCATCCAGGTTTTGTCATAGCCCTTGATGATGGAGTGGGTATAAAACGGAGCGTAGCGGTTGACGTATTGCTGATCACCACGACCTTGGACGAGGAATGGCCAGAAGTAGCGGATCTCGTCATATTGGGCCGGAATGGTGCGGTGGGTGTAGCCCACGAACGGCCATGCGTAGGTCTCGCTGAGATAACCGGGACCGTATTCGCGCGCATAAAAGGGAAGCACGCCGAGCTTCACGTCGGGTTGCGGTGCGGAGAGCCTTTGCTCATACTTGTAGCCAAGCGGCCAGAGATAAAATTGGCTGCGGTAGTCGCCCGGGTGTTCGCGAAAGCCAAAGAGTGGCCAGAATTCGAAGCCATGATGGCCGGCGGTGCCATTGATCACGCGGATGAACGGCCAGGGGACCGAGGTGATCTGCATGCCGGCTTTGTCGGTGTTGAAATACAAAGGGAAGAAATACCAGGTCAGCCGGTCTTTGCCGAAACGGTTTTTGATCGTGCCGGCGACAGGAAAGAGGGCGTGATAGCTGGTCGCGGGATTGCCGGTGTCGCGGGAAAAATAAAACGGCCAGACGTCGAACCGGTGCGTGTCCGGGCCGCTCGGGGCCGTGCTCCGGCTTTGGTTGATGAGTTGAAAAAACGAAAAGGACCGGCTGTCAGGCGTGCGTTGCCAGGTGAAGAAAGGATAGAGGAAATACGAAGTCGTGGTTTCGTCTTTGGTCGTCTTGAGCCAGAGCGGACGCAGGACCTGTTGTGCGCTGCCGTCGGGGTTGGTCTGGCTGGCGTAGAGCGGACCGAGAATCTGCTGCGAACTGATCTGCCCGGTGGCCGGGTCCTCCTGCCCGACCCAAAAGGGCCACGCATTGCGCTCGGCGGCGAAGGCCGGCAAGGCCATCGCCGCCGCGAGGAGCAGCCGGACGAATAGTCGGGAAAACATACTTGGTTTGAAAGGGAAGCCAGTGCGTTGAACTGATGAAACGGCGGGTCAGGTCAGAGCCAGCGTTACGCACTGATGGCGGAATGTTAGGTGGAGTTTGTTTGGGCGCAATTGCTATGTTTTTAACCGCTGGATGCAGACAGTGTTCCGAAATATTTTGAGACATGGGTTGCGGTGGTGCGTCACGGGCATTTAGTGACGCTCGCCATGCGTATCACCGGCGGACAGGCTCGCGGCATCACCCTTCGGCTTCCCAAGGGTGATTTGGTGCGGCCGGCGACGGACGCCATGCGGCAGGCCGTGTTTTCGAGCATCGCCTCCCGGGTGGAAGGCGCGAGGTTTCTCGACCTGTTTGCGGGCAGCGGGGCCTACGGGCTGGAAGCGTTGAGCCGGGGCGCGGCGGGCGGCGTGTGGGTGGAGAAAAACGCCAAGGTGGCGGCCTGCATCCGGCAAAATATCGGGGCGGTGTGCAAAAGTCTGGCGCGAGACGGGCACGATTTGACAGTGCTCAACCTTGATGCCGCCACCGTGCCAAGCGGCGAGGGAGAATTGCCGGATCTGGTTTTTATTGATCCACCCTATGATCTGATCGAACAGATGGCCCCCGGAATTTTTGCGCGATTGACCGCATTGCTCGCGCCCAAGCCCGACCCCGTGATCATTTTTGAGATGCCCGGAAGCATTGCCTTGAATCCGGATGGCTGGACCTGCGTGAAACGGCTCGGCAAAGGTGCGCACCAGCCGACGGTCTGTTTTTTCAAGGCCGGTCGCGTGCCGCCTTCACCAGCGTAAGGGCGGCGACGACGGCAGTTTCGCAGCGTAGCACCCGGGGGCCGAGGTGCACGAGTTCGAAGGCGTGCGTCCGGAGCAACGCCCGGTCCTCGGCCGACCAACCTCGCTCCGGGCCGAGGGCGAGCACAACTTGGGTTGCAGGCGAGAGTCGCACCGCGTTGAGCGGGGCGGAGGCTTCGTAGTTGTCGAGCGCGAGCCGCCGGGTTGCGGCAGTTGGAGCGGCCAAAATTTGGGGCAACGTGTGTCCGTGCGTGATTTCCGGGACAAGGGTGGAGAAGGCCTGCGCTGCTCCGGTCACGAGGTGACGCCGCCACTCATGGGTGGTCCAGAGCGAACTTTGGGCGTAGTTGCGCTCGCCCTTTTCCGTGACGACAAAATGGATCGCCGCCACGCCCAGGGTGGTGGCATCCCGCAGGATATCACGGGCGGTTTGCGGGCGGGGCAGGCCGATGATCAGCGTGACCGGTTCGGGTGGCGGAGGTGGACTTCCCCAGGCAAAGGCAAGCGTGATGGCGTCGGCTCCGATGGCCAGTACCGTTCCCCGTCCTTGCGGTCCGTTGATCAGCCCGGCGTCGAAGGATTCGCCCGGCCGGCGCTGCAATACAGCAAGCACATGGGCGGCCCTCGGATCATTCCGGGGGAGCGGCCGGGAAATTTCCTCGGGCGTGAAAAGGATCAGATTCATGTCAAGCCAGTCCGTTCCGAACAATCCGACAAGTCACGGAAAAA
>CAZIQP010000265.1:0-3673 GCA_964541315.1 uncultured Opitutaceae bacterium | reverse complement strand
GCAACTAAGACGATGACCGGCGGAATATGCAGCCTAGCAAACGTGCAAAACCTGAAACTTACAGCGTGACCAGCTATGGCTTGCCAGAGGAGAAACCCGAGTTAATGTGCAAACCATGTCCACCGTGACCGAAATTGAAGCTGCCATCGAACGGCTTTCTCCCACGCAAATCCGGGAACTGGCCGACTGGTTGACCGACCGCCTTCTGCCCGGCGAAACGCCCGCCATGCTGGCGGCACTTGATGTCGGTATCCGTTCATTGGAAAACGAGCCAACCATACCCGCAGAGGAAGTCCGCAAGAAGATCACGGCATGGACTACCAGGTAACGTTCGCTGCGCAGGCGGACAGAGACCTGGAAGCGATCGTGCGTTTCCTTGCGCAGAAGAATCCCACTGCGGCAGAGCGATTGGGCCATGCCGTGGTCGATGACGCGCTCACCCTCACGGACCTGCCGTACCGAGGTGTGGCAGTTTCAGGAGCGACCTGGCTACAGACGAATCCTGCATCGGCCTTGGTTTCTTATTTTTTTCGAATCGACGAAGACAGGCGGTTAGTGGAGGTGGCAAGAATCTGGGACGCACGCCAAGACCCGGAAACATTCCGTCTTTAGGTTGCCTCAGAGTTGTCCGAAATGTCGAATCCAACAAACGAGAATTCAGACATGAAAACCAAGGAGATTAAGCTCAACGCCGGTGATCTCGTCTGCGGCCACATCACCTCAACTAAACCCGCGCTGATTAAGCGACTAGCTTCGAGCGGAAGGAGGCGTTCGCCCCCCTCTCCGCCATTTTCTGAAGCGGAAAGAAAACTGTACTCCGAAGCCTTGGCGCAGGGGGACCTTTGACGTTGATAACAGGAAGCGGCCCCCACCCTCACCCATTCTCATCCTCCGCACCCTGCGCCCGGCGATTGGCGGGCAGGTGTTGCGGCAGGAAAAAATAGTACAGCATCAGTTGCCAACTGCGCGAGGCCCGGTAGAGCAGAACGGGAACAATCAAAGACGCAACCAAGGCGAACACCGTGGCCGCAGTTCCTCCCAGCACGCCCTTGTACCACAGCACGCCAATCGGGGTGAGGAAGAAGACCAGCGTGACCCCGTAATTGAGCGACATCGCACCAAGGAAAAATCCGTCTTCCTTCACAATCTTCATCCCGCAGGCTGGACAATCCTTGTTCAGCTCGAAATATTTCCCGGAGCGGAACAGCGTCTTCCCGCCACAGTTCGGGCAGCAGTTGGTGAGGCCACGGGTGATGATCTGGCCTTGGGTGACATTCATAAGAATCAGTTAACCACGGATTGCACGGTTGGGCACGGATATTTTTTGTGGTTCAGTTTGCTGCACAGGTCGAACCGCAACGCCGGAGAACACACCCTGAACCGCTAATTTTTTCTGAGCAAGAACGCCGCCGCCGCGTCGTGTCCGTCGTTCCAGGGATGGGCGAGAATGTGCTTCTCCCTTTTAAAAACCCCACCCGCCCGGCTGTCGAAAAACGCCCGGATGACCGCTTCGTTTTCCTGCGCATCAAGACTGCAGGTGCTGTAAACCAGACGGCCGCCCGGCCGCACCATCCGCGCGGCGGCGTGGAGCAAGGCGAGCTGCTGATTACCGTGCTGCGCAAAATCCCCTTCCTGCAAACGTTGCTTCACGTCGATGCGGTGACGCATCACGCCGGTGTTGCTGCAAGGCGCATCGAGCAACACGGCATCGTAGGTCTCGGGCAGGCTGAAATCGCGGAAGAAAACCGTGCCGACTTTCTCGAGATCGGCCGGCATGAGCGAAACGTCGACCCTCTTCGGGGCGCGGCCCAGGTTTTCCCGCAAACGCTGGAGGCGCGGCCCTTCCTCATCAAGGGCGACCAGTTTTCCGCTCTGCATCGCATCGGCAATCATGAGGCTCTTGCCGCCGGGAGCGGCGCAGGCGTCGAGAATGGTCTCGCCCGGCTGGGGCGCGAGCAGCTCCACGCAAAGCCGCGTGGAAGGATCCTGGAGATAAATCGCCCCATCATTGGCGAGCTTGCGCACGTCTTCCCAGCGTCCCGCTTTCACTTCGAAAAATCCGGGCCACTTGGTCGGCGCGAGAAAATCCGGCGTCGGTTCAGCGGAGCGCCAGCGCGCGTAAACCGGCGCGGGCTGCTGGTTCCATTCCAGAAGCTGGCGCGCCTTGTCCTCGCCGAACTGCTTCACCCAGCGCAACACCAGCCATTCCGGGTGGGCAAATTCCTCGGCCAAGGTTTTTGGAACTTCGTCCAGCCGGGACGCCATCTTCCGCGCGACCGCGTTGACCAACCCGGCTTCCTTGGGACTAGCGACCGTCTTGGCCTTTTCCACCGCGTGGTGGATGACTTTTGCAATCGCACCGGTTTTGTCGGCCGCGAGGCGTTGTTCGTGCAATTCGAAGCCCGCGACCATCAAAATCGCGCGCACTTTGGTGCGTGGCGGCATCGCCATCAACCCGGCGAGGGCGCCGTCGATCCGGCCGGCCCAGCGCACGACCCCGTAAAAAAGGTGCTGGGCCCGGGCACGTTCCTGCGCCGGCAGACCGGGCGCAAGTTGTTCCAGCAACGCATCAACTCTTTCCTGCGTGGCCAGCCACCGCTCGATCAGAAGCACGGCGGTGCCCCAGCCATCGGCACCGGGATGCAAAGGACGATTAGTGGTGTTTTGGAAACCCTGTTTGACATCCAGCTTCATTATGCCCTCTACTCATCGGTTCACCGACTCGCTACGCAATCATGAATTCCGAAGCCATTACCGCAATCCTCGCCAAAAATCCCGCCCTCAAGGCGTCCAAACACAAGCTCGAGGCGATGAAGCCCGGTGCTTACGTCGTCCACCGCAGCTGGGGTTTCGGCCAGATCAAGGAACTTTCCGACTCCGACCACAAGCTGCTGATCAACTTCAAGGGGAAGAAAGCCCACGCCATGGATCCAGTCTTCTGCGTCGGTTCCATGGAAGTGCTGCCGGAAAAGCACATTCTCGTCCGCAAAGAGTCCGAACCAGCCAAAATCAAGCAGCTCATCGAGGATGATCCCGTGCAATTGGTGGTGGAAGCCCTTGCCGGTTATCCCAACAAAGCCGCCAGCGCGATCGAACTCGAATTCACCCTCGCCCAGGTCGTCGGTGAGGAAAAATTCAAGCGTTGGTACTCCAACGTCAAAAAACAACTGATCAAGGATCCCCGCATCAGCGTGCCGGCCAAGAAAACCGAGCTCTTTGTCCTTCGCGCCGAACCCGTTTCCGCCGAGGATGAGATTCTCGAGGCTTTCAGCGGCACCCGCTCCGCCCGCCGCCGCATCACTCTCGCCGAGGACCTGCTCGCCGCCTCCATCAAGGAAGAATCCAAAGCCGGCCTCCATACCGTGTTGAACGGCCTCACCGAGGCCGTGCGCGATAGCAACCAGCTCGAAGCCTCCGAGCGCCTCTACGGCGCGTTCGTGCGTGACGAACTCGCCAAGATCCTCGGCCATGCGGTCGCGCTGAACCCGCCGCAGTCCGAACTCATCAAGGAAGTCCGCGGCCTCACCGCCATCGCGGAAAAAATTCCCGTCCATTTCCAATCCCGTTTCCTCGACCTCGTGAAGGAAACCCATCCGCTTGAGTGGCGCGACATCGTGTTCGCCCTCCTCAAGACCTCGCAGGGCAAGTTCACCACCGAGTGCATCAATTTCCT
>CAZIQP010000264.1:0-3732 GCA_964541315.1 uncultured Opitutaceae bacterium | reverse complement strand
TCAGTTTCGAGGTGGCAACCGGCGAAATTTTCGGGCTGCTCGGACCCAATGGCGCGGGGAAAACCACCACCATCGAATGCCTCCTCGGTCTCCTCCGGCCCGACAGCGGCTCGATCACTATCGGCGGAATCGATGCGCTCGCTGATCCCACCCGGGCCCGGCAGCATGTGGGCGCACAACTGCAAACGGCCGCGCTGCAGGACAAGATCACTCCGCGCCAGTCGCTTCGTCTTTTCGCCTCATTTTATCCCGAGGCCGTCAGGGCCGAGGATCTGCTCGAACAATTTTCTCTCACAGCCAAAGCCGATGCCGCCTTTGATTCACTTTCCGGCGGCCAGCGGCAACGACTGTTTCTCGCCCTGGCTTTGGTCAACCGGCCGCGACTGCTCGTCCTGGATGAACCCACCGCCGGCCTTGACCCCCAATCGCGTCGGGAGTTGCACCGGCACATCATCAGACTGAAATCTGCCGGGTGCGCCGTGTTGCTCAGCACCCATTATCTGGAAGAGGCGCAACTGCTTTGTGACCGCATCGGCATTTTGCACGAAGGGCGGATTATTGCACTGGGCACGCCGGGCGAATTGATCGCCAGCTCGCGCGCTCATCCGCGCCTTTCCTTCAGGACAACGAAACCCCTCACCGCCGCGCTCGTGGCGTCACTGCCATCCGTCGTCAGTCATCAGGCGCAGGACGACGGCTGGCTGCTCACCAGCCGTGAGGTCAACCGGACCATCAGCGGTCTCGTGCAATTGCTGGAGTCGAACGGGAATGAAATGCTGGATCTGCAAATTCACCGGCCTTCGCTGGAGGAGGTGTTTCTCGAGCTGACGGGAAAATTTTGGGCCGACTCTGCTGCGGAGGAAATTCGGCCAAAATCCCCGGAGCACACCTAGACGCCATGCATCCATTATCACTTCTTCCTGTAGGAGCGGCTTTATGCCGCGATGGCTGCCCGAATCGCGGCATAAAGCCGCTCCTACAGCCAACCAAGCCGAGGCCAGCTTTGGAGTATCGGACCCATCTTGAATGAACCGTGGTTCCTCACAATCCGGCCTGCTCCGGCATTTTCTGCTCACGCTGCAACTGAATTTCCGCAGCACACAGGCGCTGGTCTATGGCTACTTGGTGCCGGTTTTCTTTCTGCTGGCCTTTGGCAGCGTTTTCCGCGCCGACACTCCTCCGTTGTTGGCCCAGATGGGACAGGTGCTCACGATCAGTATTCTCGGCGGAGCTTGTTTCGGTCTGCCCACGGCTCTCGTGGCGGAGCGCGAACGCGGGGTCTGGCGCCGCTACCGGTTGCTGCCCGTGCCCACCGGCAGTCTGGTCATCGGCACTTTGCTGGCCCGGCTGGCGATCATCGGTTCAGCCGTCGTGCTGCAAGTTTTTCTGGCCCGCGTTGTCTACGGTACGCCGTTGCCGCTGCATCCCGCCCAGACTTTGATTGCGTTTCTCTTTGTCGCCTTTGCTTTTCTCGGACTCGGCCTGCTGATCGCCGCCCTGGCTGATGACGTTCCTGCGGTGCAGGCGCTCGGCCAGTGCATTTTTTTGCCGATGATTTTGATTGGTGGCGTCGGCGTGCCGCTGGCTGCTTTGCCGGCCTGGGCACAACGGATTTCCGGTTTTATGCCCGGGCGCTACGCCGTCGATGTGCTGCAACATTGCTTCACCGATGCCGCCGGACTGCGGGGCACCGGGTTCAGTTTGCTTGCGCTCACTGTCATTGGTTTGGCCTCGGGCCTGGTCGGCGCGAAACTTTTCCGCTGGGATGCCGGCCGGCGATTCGAGCGGGGTGCGGTGGGCTGGGCTGGCGTCGCGCTGCTCGGCTGGGTGGCAGTGGGACTGGCCGCCGCGTCCACCGGCCGCCTGCCGATCATCCTGCCGGCCAACACCGGCTACGAAGCCATCACCGATGCGCAGATGGAACAGATCACCTACGAGGATTTGCCGGGCGACAACGAACTGGTCGCGCGCCTCGCCCCGCCTTTCAAACCAGCGGAGGAGAATCCCTTTGCCCGCGAATTTTCGGCCAAACTCAAAACCTGGCCACCGGGCCAGATCGCGGAACCCGGCCAGCAAATCCGCAATTTCCTAAGCGTCGCCGCGATTGCCGACATCAGCGCGGATTTGCACGAGGCCGAGATCGGCCGCGTGATCTTTGACGAGCTGCAGGCTCGCCACGGCCGGGCCCGGCTCCGCGGCATTTTGACCTGGATCATCCTAGCCCCGGACGAAGGCGCCGTGATCACGCAAGCCCCGGAACTCGGCCTGCGCCGCAATCCCTCCGCCCGAATGGTCCGGGAACGCAGCGTGCTCTACGCCAAAAAATATCTCGGCCGGCTGCTCGGCAAAATCCGCGACTGACTCGCTGAATGCCGACCGATTAAGCCTCCTCTGACATGAAATACTTCCTCATCGTTTTTCTGCTGGCTGCTGCCTTCCTGGTGGTCCGGGCCAAAGTCCACAAGCTTGGCACTGCCTCTGGCGACCAGACGATGACATCAACGCAAGTGATGACGTCTGCCCAAGTCCTGCAAGTATCCGCCAACAGCAAAGAGAAGGCCCTTCTGGTTTTCTGGCAGCCACAGCGCAGCTCCGGTGAACGCATGGAACCGATGATCCAGCAAGTGGAGCAGGCCAACCCAAACCTTCAGGTCATCCGCATCAACACCCGCCTGCCGGAAAATCGCCAAATCCACGACGAATACGGTGTTCGTGGTACTCCCGCGTTGGTCATCCTGCAAAACGGCCGGACCGTCGGCCGGGACAACGGGCCCTTCCTCAATAAACAGGATTTTCTGGGATTCCTCCGGACCAACAAATCACCCTACAACCGTTGATCCGGGAAGCCCGCCGTCACCCCTTATGGCGATGCCGGCGCATGGTCGGACCGAGGCGAAAGAGACTGCGCATGATCCATTCGACGTTATACCAGTCGATCCTGAATAAAAGAAAATCCGTGACACGCCGACAAGCGGCCGGCCCTGCATCATGTGTCACAAAAAAGCGCGGCATGAACCGCGCCTTTTTCAAAAGAAAAGCCGTGTTCTTATGCTGCGTCCTTGTTGCTGGTCGCGCGGGTGATCGTCTTCTTCAGCATCGGCTTCTTGCGGCCTTCGACCACCGCCTGATCAATGACAACCTCGGCGATATCGTCACGCTGCGGCAGCTCATACATGACTTCGAGCATGAGCTTTTCCAAAATGGCCCGAAGCGCGCGGGCACCGGTTTTGAGCTCGATCGCTTTCTTGGCGATGGCCACCACGGCATCGCGGGTGAAGCGGAGTTGCACGCCGTCCATCGCGAAAAGCTTGGAATACTGCTTCACCATCGCGTTCTTGGTGCGGAGCAGGATTTTCTCCAGATCCTCGATCTTGAGCTGATCGAGCACGGAAACGACCGGCAGGCGGCCGATGAACTCGGGAATCATGCCAAAGCGGATCAGATCCTCGGGCGCGACGCCGCGCATCATCTCGTCCGGCGTCAGCTCGTGGTCCTTGGCGTTGACGTGGAAACCGAGCGAATTCTGGCCGAGGCGCTTCTTGATCACATTGTCCAGGCCCACAAAGGCACCGCCACAGATGAAGAGAATGTTCGAGGTGTTGACCTGGATGTACTCCTGATTCGGGTGCTTGCGCCCACCCTGCGGAGGAACGTTGCAGGTCGTGCCTTCCAGAATTTTCAGCAGCGCCTGCTGCACGCCTTCGCCGGAAACGTCGCGGGTGATGGAGACAT
>CAZIQP010000263.1:0-3737 GCA_964541315.1 uncultured Opitutaceae bacterium | reverse complement strand
TGCACCACGCGGAGCCAATCGGGATTGGCTTCGGGTTTGGTGGTGGGAATGGACTGGGTCATATGGCGTAGTCTCCTAGCAGTTGATGAATGACGCCCTCAGTGGGGCTGGTGATCGCCGCCTTGGTCCGGTGGGCTTTGGTTTTGCGCCGCCTGACCGGCGCATCGAGCGGGATGCTAAAAGGCAGGGGGTAACCGCTAATGAGCATCTTCCGGGTGGTCACCTCGACCACGTCGGCCAGCGTGTAACGATCCAGAATGGCCGCGATGGCGTTGCGCACATCGAGCATGAGCATCCGCAGGCCGCAGTGCGCCTCATCCGGGCAGTTGCACGGTTCATAGGCAGTCTGACTGACGCAGCCAATCGGGGCCAGCGGTCCGTCAATCAGGCGGACAATCGCGCCGATGCTGATTTTACCGGCCGACTGGGCCAAACGATAACCCCCGTGCTTGCCGCGTTCGCTTTCCAAGTAGCCGGCCTCACGCAGCTGCTGCATCACCTGCTCAAGAAATTTCAGCGGGATGTCTTCCGCCTTCGCCAGCTCGGTCACCCGCACGATCCGTCGTCCCACTTTGGCCGCAATGCCAAGATTGATCATGGAACGAAGGGCGTATTCACCGCGTTTGGAGAGCTTCATATTGGTTACTGTTCAAATCTACATTATTTTAGTATGATTAAAGCAAGCATGATTTTTCGTTTTTGTCGTCATCCCATCACACCGAGCTCCTGCCGTCATATCAAATCTCGGCCAATATTGCTTATATCATTGGCTCTTTTTGCTTTAGTGTATGTCGCTGTGATGGGCCATAAGCGGGCTGCTGAAAAAGCCCGTGGTTTGAAGAATGCTTCTTGGGGCGGGAGAATTTTTGCAACGGCAGAGTGATTTTTCGTGGTGCAGCCGGGCGTTGCCCCGGAGTTTTCCGCCTGCGGCGGGCAGTCCGGGCAGACCGCAGCCTCGACAGGCTGTCAGGCCCGCACCAAGTGCGGCGGCCGAGCAGGAGTGGCTATGCGCACGACCTGCTCAACTTCGCAAATATGACGACGGTCGGCCGCAGACCTGTGCCCCACAATCGGCGATGCAAGCGCACCGGATCAAGGCCGGGCAAGCGGCCGGCCGTTAACCATGACATTTTTCAGGACAAGATTGTCCACTTTCCCGACCATGAATCTGTCGTCCTTCAGCTTGACGTCGAAATTCTCCAGAGTGAAGTCGCGCAACGTGTCGCCCGGATTTCCTTCGAGGCTGCCCAGCATGCGATAGGTCCCCGTGATGTTGCGCAGGGTGATATTGTTCACAGTCCGGGTCGGGGCGGGCTGGCCCTGCAGATCGAAAAATTGCTTCCAGGGCGCCATGCTGATGATGCGGCCGTTGCCGGCGAGCCGGATGCCGTCAAACGTGATGTCCTCATAGTGCTGCGGTGTGTCGGGCCGGAGCTTGATCGTCAGCATCGTCGCCCGGCCGGACATGACGCAGTTGCGCACCAGGACGTGACGGACCACGGTGGCTTCACTGCCGCAGGTGATCAGGCCGTTCCCCTCCCCAATCTCGCAATCCTCGACCAGAATATTTTCCACCGGCGGGCTGTTAGTGTCCTGATCCGCGTGCGGACCCTTGCTGCCTTTGAGCGCGATGTTGTCGTCGTCCGTCGAGATGTAGCACCGGCGGATGGTGACATTCTGCGAGCTGTCCACGTCGATCCCGTCGGTGCTCGGTCCGTGCAGCGTGGCGCTCGCGCTCGGAAGCGTGATGCGCAGACCTTCGAGAATCACATCGCGGCAGCGGTAGAGATGCAGATTCCAGTAGCCGGAATCCTGCAGCGCCAAATCCGTGATCTTCACATCCGTGCAACGGTCAATGAGCATCAGCCGCGGGCGCTCGACCGCAAGGTTGGTAATCTTGGGATTTTCTTTCCGGCCCTGCCAGAAGGTTCGCCAGTAACCCGGGCCGCTGCCGTCCAGCCGGCCCGGACCGCTGATCCGGACTCCGGTCATGCCCTGGGCGTTGACCAGCGCCAAACGCCACGGCTCGAAGTGTCCCTCGACGCGGGTCAGTTGCTTCGGATAATCCTCGACGTTGGCCGAACCCTGCAAAACCGCATCGGCCGCCAGATGAAGCTCCACGCCCTGCTTGAGGAAGATCGATCCGCTGCGGAAAACTCCCGCAGGAATATCCACAACCCCGCCGCCGGCCGCCGCCGCCGTTTCAATCGCCTTTTGGATGGCGGCCGTGTTCATCGCCACGCCACCGACAACAGCCCCGTAGTCGGTGATGGGGAAATGCGGCTGGGCGCGACTCCGCTCCTTGTGCGGCGAATTGCAGGCCACCAGAGCGAGCAACAAAAAAGCGCAGGGAATGGTGGATCGTGAAAGCCTCATAAGATGTATGCTGTAATTGCGTAGTATCGGCATTTTTCACCATTTGTGAAGTGCGCCGACCGCCTGCAAAGCTATTTCAGGCTTCTATGCCCATGACCATCCTTATACCGTATCCGCAATGGCTTAATTCGACGCTGCTTCGCGAAGCAAGCCCTCCCCTACCATGAACCGCATTCTCGTCAAAGACGCCCTCAACGCCACCGCCCCAAACGATGCCATTCTTCTCCAAGGCTGGGTGCGCACCCGGCGCGACGCCAAGGCCTTTTCCTTCATCGAGCTCAACGACGGCTCCTGCCTCAAGGGCCTGCAGATCATCGTCGACGCCACTCTGCCCGACTACGCCAACGTCACGCGCGCCAACACCGGCGCCTCCGTCGAAGTCCGCGGCAAACTCGTCGAGTCAAAAGGCCAGGGACAGAAATGGGAGGTGGTCGCGGAAAAATTCACGGTGCTCGGCGAGGCCGACGCCACCTACCCGCTCCAGAAAAAAGGCCACACGCTGGAGTTTCTCCGCGAGATCGCCCACCTGCGTCCGCGCTCGAATCTTTTCGGCGCCGTCTTCCGCGTCCGCAGCCGGCTTGCCTACGCGGTACACCGGTTCTTTCAGGAAAAAAATTTCTATTACGTCCACACACCGATCATCACCGCCAGCGATGCGGAGGGCGCGGGCGACATGTTTCGTGTGACGACGCTCGACGTCGGCAATCCGCCCAAGACCGAGGAAGGCGCCATCGACAACGCCAAGGATTTCTTCGGCAAGAAAACTTTCCTCACCGTGTCCGGCCAGTTGGAGGGCGAGATCTTCGCCACTGCGCTCTCGAACATCTACACCTTCGGTCCGACGTTCCGTGCCGAGAATTCCCACACCTCGCGCCACGCCGCCGAGTTCTGGATGATCGAACCCGAGGTCGCGTTCTGCGATTTGCAGGGTGACATGGCGCTCGCCGAGGAATTTGTGAAATATCTGATCCGCGACGCGAAGGAACATTGCGCCGCAGATCTGGAATTTTTCTCAAAATTTGTGGACAAGGAACTGGGTGCCCGTCTCGATTTTGTTTTGGAAAAACCATTCGTCCGCTGCAGCTACACCGAGGCCGTCGAGATTCTGAATCAAAGCGGCAAGACGTGGGAGCATCCCGTGGCGTGGGGCGACAATCTCCAGTCAGAACACGAACGCTATCTCACCGAGGAACACTTCAAATGTCCGGTCACTGTCTACAACTATCCGCGCGCCATCAAAGCATTCTACATGCGCGTAAACGACGGCTGCGCGCCGGACCGGCAGACGGTGGCCGCAATGGATCTGCTCGTGCCCGGCATTGGCGAAATCATCGGCGGCAGCCAGCGCGAGGAGCGGCTCG
>CAZIQP010000262.1:0-3789 GCA_964541315.1 uncultured Opitutaceae bacterium | reverse complement strand
TTCAGAATGGTCACTCAAGTCACCATCGATTGACACAATTCTCCGCTAATCTGTGACCGTTACGGGAAGTTCCCCCTCAGACACGTCCCCTCCCATTCAGCCTTCCGCACTTCCCGCGACAAAAAACACAAACACAAAATCCTTAGTAAAATGAAATTCGTCAAAATTATCGCTGCTGGTGCACTCGCACTCGCAGTTTCCAGCGCGGCCTCGGCCGCTACGATCCGGATCACCGGTTCCACCGCTTTCCGCAAGGCCCTCTATGCCGGCATCGTCGACCAGCTTGGTTCTGGTGTCGTCAAAGCGGCCTTCGTCGGTTCGGCCGGTGGTCTGGCTGGTTCCAATCAAGCCGTCTTCACGAACGGAACTGACACGGTTTATTGCTGCATGGCGGGTTCGAGCGGCGGCCTGAACTGGACTTCGCACGGCCTCACGGTCGCGACGGACAAGGATCGCACCGACCCGGGCTCGGCCTGGCTCCTGCCTTCGCTGGCCGTTGCCACCGCCACGCTCACGTCCCCCAGCGCCGGTGTGACCGGCGGTACGCCGATCACCAGCCCGACCGCTGATGATCCGGCCGTTTACGAGGCTCCTGCCGCCGCCAACGTCACGATGGCCGACACCGCGCAGAATGCCACCCAATGGAGCTCGCTCCTCGGCAACCCGGCCCTCACGAAAGTGGGCACCGCTGTCGGCATTCAGCAGTACGTTTTCGCCAAGGGTCAACAGTATGACAACGTTGCGGCCGCTTCCTATGCCCGCTTCACCAATATTACCCCGCTCGCCTTCCAGACGCTGGCGGCCAATGGCGTTGCCAATCTGGCGCTCTTCACGGGCAACGCTTCCGACACCGGCATCGATGTGGTGCTGGTCGGCCGCGACAATGATTCGGGCACCCGCTGCGTGACGAACTACGAAACCGGCAACGGGACCGACCAGACCACAATGACCCAGTATCGGGCCATCGCGGCGGACGGCACGACGGATGTGGGCACGACCGGTGGTTCTGCGGTGATCAACTCCCTGGTCAATGCGGATCTGCTGTCTGTCGGCAATCCCGGCCTCAATGGTTATGCCAGCGGCGGCTTCGTCAAGAATGCCCTGAAGGCTACGGGTACCCCCACGAGCGGTGTGCTCTCCCCCAATGGCAATCCTGCCATCATCGTCGCTTATGTCAGCACTGGCGATATCCCGGCAGTCGGCCAAATCCTCAGCTACAACGGCGTGCAGCTCTATCCTTCCGGCGTGCAGGCTCCTGTGCTTTCTGAACAGGGCCAGTACTCATTCTGGAATCCTGAGCTGATGTATCAGAAGGGCATCTCCGGTGCTACTCTGACGCTGGCGACCAACATCGCCACGAAGATCCGCAACGGCGATGTCGCTGCTTCTGGTGGCATCCAATCCACCCTCATGGCTTGCTCTCGCCCTGGCGAAGGCGCCCCGATCGTGCACAACTAATCGCACAACTCCTAGTCAAATCTTCCAAATTAATCACTCATGAAAAACCAAATCAAATTGCTCTCCGGTCTCGTAGCTACGGCTGCGCTGGCCATTTCCGCTCACGCTCAACTTGCGGCCAACGACATCTCCGTGGGTTTCACGACCAACGCTTCAACCAATAGCTTTGAAGTCAAAGCGGGTACCGTAAGCGCATTGGCCGCTGATACCACCCAAACCCTAATCGGCAACTTCAGCAGCCAGTTGAGCGCCATCTCGAGCACTTGGCGGACCGATACGTCGTCCGACGGCTCAGCCGCACTGCTCTGGGGTGCTCAGGGTAAGGTCAGCAACACGAACGTGTTTGCCTCCTCCCAATGGGCCGCCGGCACGGCGGGTACCTTGGGCCAACAAAGTGGGGCCGATTGGTCCGTTGCTAGCGTGGGGACTGCGAATACAAAAATCGATGCCTTCAACACCGCATTCGGGTCTGGCCTTGCCGGAACAGGCCATACGGTCGCAAACACTAACAGTGGTTCCTTCAGCAAGGCGCTGGCTCTAACCGGTAACGGTCTGGCCTTCGGCACATTCGATTCGACGGTGTTTGCCGTGGCTGCCGGCGATGTCGCCGCAAGCGGAACCTACTCCGCGGTCGATCTGTTCTCGGTCAAAGCGAACACCGACACGTTCCTCGGTACCTTCGCCTTGTACACCGCGGTTGATGGTTCCCACAACGTTGGTGATTTGACCTTCACCGCCGCGATTCCTGAGCCGTCCACCTATGCCGCCATCCTCGGCGTAGCGACCCTCGGCTTCGCGGCTCTCCGCCGTCGCAAGCAGGCTCTGGTTGCCTGAGTCGTCCGTCGAAAATTGTTCTTTGGTTAGAGTCCTGTTAGAAACTGATTGAACCCGGCGGCCGCGCCCACGAGCACGACCGCCGGTGTTTCTTCCCAGCAGGTGATCCGTCATTGGACTGGTTCACCTTCCTGGTCCCTGACAGGCTTTGATCGAAAGCGAAATTCTCAAAACAGTACGGCCCGTTTCCAGTCAGTGGAAGCGGGCCGTTTCTGTTTTTAGGATGGCAATGCGGATCAGAATTTTCCGCAGATTCCGCGGATCGATGCGGATTTTTTCAACGCGCGAGACGGCCCAACGTAACAATTGCGTGCCGGGCACGGGAAGGTTCGACGGCGCGGAATCAATGGTGTTCCGATCACCCTGACACGCTGAAGCCATCGCCTTATGTACCGCCAAAAAAACACCAAATATCACACCTTCTGGCGCCGCGCCGGCGCATTTGTCATCGACAGTCTGGTGCTGTCACCCCTGAGCTTGGCGCCGTTGGTGGGGGTGGCATTGTTCGGCGACATCAGCGCGAATGCTTACATCATCATGACCTCAATAACCATGGCGGTAAGCATGGCCTACTTTATCATCTTGCCCGCCCAGCGCGGACAGACCCTTGGGAAAAAGGCGCTCGGCCTCCAAATCGTGTGCGTTGACGACTATTCAATATCCTACAAGGAGGCGGCCTTGCGTTACGTTCCCCTGTTGGTGCTCAGTCTGGTGATGGCCGTTCCGGTCTTCATCTGGATTTCCGGTCTGGGAAAAATAGATATGGTCTCCCTGCGTTCTATGCCGCGTTGGATCAAAGCGGTGAATGCGGGGTGGCTGTTCGTTCAGGTTATCGTGACCCTCTCCAATCCACAGCGGCGGGCCGTGCATGACTACCTCGCCGGCACCAAGGTGATTGTTCTTTAGCCTGCCGAACCCAACGGATCGATCTGTGGATGATCCGAGGGCAGGCCATGACAAATATGTTTTGGACTCTTGAAAAAGGATCCTGCGGGCAGGACGCGATTGCGCCAAATTTCAAAACCCGTAGGGATGTTGCTATAAGCGGTGTTCATCCGCGCGATCCGCGGGAAATTCCTGGCCGGGTTTTGTTACGATTCGGTCACGAAAATTGTTACATTATTGCGCAGGCCGCGACGGAACTTGAAACGGCTAGCGGCGGTTTGTTCTCTGCTTCCGATACTCAAATTTCTCCTCTGTGCGGGCGCATTTCATCCCAGTGAAAGTGCCTCCCTTCACTTCTTAATCTTCGTCGTCTCGTTGCGTTTATTTCATCCAGATTATTTTGGTTTTTCCGGTGCTATCCGGCGCGGCGGGTTGTGTCTGCTCGGGCTGGGCCTCTTGAACCTAATGCGGCCGATTTTGACGGCAGCGGAGCTGGAGAATCCGGCCAACGCAAAGCCGGAAGCGCCGGTGGAAGAAACGATTTTTATCAACGAGTACCGGGTGGACGGCGCGCGCACGTTGCCGCGCCGCGCGGTCGAGGAGGCGGTCTAT
>CAZIQP010000261.1:0-3836 GCA_964541315.1 uncultured Opitutaceae bacterium | reverse complement strand
GACTGCAGTATACTTTAAAACTAACAAAACACGGCCAGACCCCATCGGCACGGCCGTCTGCCCGCCCACTTCGACGTATGCCGTCTTCAACGTAATCACCGCGCCAAAGACTTTGGCCATCCAACCGGAGCAAGGTCACAACTATCCGCAAGAGCAGTGGGAAGTAATCAACAACTGGGTGGTGAAGCAGCTCGGGTTGAAGTGATTTAGGTAGGGCGGGCCGGGACAAGTGCATAGCCTTGTTCGCTGCGGTAGTATTTTTGTAGGAGCCTGCTTGCAGGCGACCTTGAACCCATACTGCGGCCCGATGCGGAGTCGCCGGCAGACAAGCTCTTGCAATCCTCCGATCCGTAGTGCGGCGAGATGGTTTTCAGGCATTGCGCCCGCTGTGTGGGTGTGCCAAGTTGAGTTCATGAAGACACGGCTCATCACTTCTGACCCGGAGATTCTCGGTGGCACTCCGGTTTTCACGGGTACTCGCGTGCCGGTTAAAAATCTCACCGACTGTTTGGAAGCGGGTGATTCTATCGACGATTTCCTGGACGACTTTCCCAGCGTCAGCCGCGCCCAGATCGTTGAGTTTCTGGAAGAGGCCCGCGCGCGGCTCACCGCTGCTGTTGCCTAACCATGCGTGTCATTCTCGACGAGTGCCTGCCCCGGCGTCTTGGGTTGGAACTGAGCGGGCACGTGGTTTCGACTGTGCCGCAAGCGGGCTGGGCCGGCATCGCCAACGGCAGGTTGCTCGCCTGCATTCAGGGCAACTACGACGCCTTCGTTACCATTGATAAGAATCTTTCGGCCCAGCAAAAGACCGCCGGGCTTTCCTTTGGTGTGATTGTGCTGCAGGCACCGTCCAACAAGCTCGAAGACGTGAAGCCGCTCGTTCCCCAGATTCTTGCAGTGTTGTTGTCACTCCAGCCGGGACAGGTTGTTCTTGTGGCTCAGACCTGAGCGGCGTGTATCGGTCGCATTTGCCGATCCGACGAGGGTGCGGGGCGAAATTTGGATGATTTCTGGCAGAGCACGCTCATCGGATAACGGTCAACCTTCATAGGTGACTTCATTAGTCGGCCTCAAACGCCCAACGTTTGACTGCGACAGGTCGGTTTCTCTTTTCGACAGCAGTGACTCTAAAACTAACAAAACACGGCCAGACCCCCACGGCACCCTTCGTTACCATTGATAAGAATCTTTCGGCCCAGCAAAAGACCGCCGGGCTTTCCTTTGGTGTGATTGTGCTGCAGGCACCGTCCAACAAGCTCGAAGACGTGAAGCCGCTCGTTCCCCAGATTCTTGCAGTGTTGTTGTCACTCCAGCCGGGACAGGTTGTTCTTGTGGCTCAGACCTGAGCGGCGTGTATCGGTCGCATTTGCCGATCCGACGAGGGTGCGGGGCGAAATTTGGATGATTTCTGGCAGAGCACGCTCATCGGATAACGGTCAACCTTCATAGGTGACTTCATTAGTCGGCCTCAAACGCCCAACGTTTGACTGCGACAGGTCGGTTTCTCTTTTCGACAGCAGTGACTCTAAAACTAACAAAACACGGCCAGACCCCCACGGCACCCTTCCGCTCAGCATTGACCGTAGTTTGAAAGGGCTCATTCCACGCTCGCTCGCGCGTGTCTCATGCGTAGCGTTACTAAATAAACCTATGGCCACTTACCTCCTCACTTGGAATCCACACAAATGGCCATGGAAGAATTTTGAGGCTGCTTATCGGAGCATTCGCCAAGTTGGTTATCTCGACTCAGGTTGGAGCTGCGGAGTCACACGAAGAATTAAAGAAGGCGATAGGCTTTTCCTTTTGCGCCAAGGCATCGAACCCAAGGGTATTCTCGCCGCTGGTATCGCCACTTCGATACCGTATGAGGCTGCTCATTTCACGGAGAAGGGGAAGACGGCGTTGTATATCGATACTCGCTTTGATGTATTACTCCGCCCAGAAACGGAGATTCTACCCCGGGCCACGCTCCGCAGTGGCAAGCTTCGCGACGTTCATTGGGATACTCAGGCCAGTGGCATGTCGATACTTCCTGATGCCGCTGCGGAACTCGAAGACGTTTGGACCATACACCTTGAGTCGCTTGGCCTGAAGACATACCGCAGCGCTGATGAGATAGCCACGGAAGAGAAGTTCTGGGAGGGCGCGATGCGTCGTGTGACCGTAAATGCGTATGAGCGCGACCCTCGTGCTCGCGCAGCCTGCCTCTCTCATTACGGCCCAAGCTGCTCGATTTGCGGCTTTGATTTCATGATAGAATTTGGCGAGAACACTCGAGGTATTCATGTTCACCATCTTCGTCCGTTGGCTGAGATTCGCGAAGGTTACATTGTCGATCCCGTCGCGGATTTGCGTCCCGTATGCCCGAATTGTCATGCAGTAATCCATAGCCAGTCGCCAGCTCTCACGATTAACCAGGTGAGAAAGCTCAGAAGGGCTAATCGGGTAGCCGAGGGCTGACAGGTGTTAACGGCGCGCCCAGCGGTCACGCCCTACCCAAAAAACAAAAGGCCGGCGGAAATGAATCCGCCGGCCTTGGTGCGTTTTGAAACTTGAACTCAGGCGCCGAGCGTGACCTCGACCTTCACGGCGGTGCGGCCGTCGGTGGGGAATGGGATTACGTTGCCGGCGATTTTCTGGCCGTCGATCACAAGGGATTTGACGCCCTTCGATTTGCCCTTGGGATTCGTGACCTCGATGCTGTAGGTGACGCCGCGGAATTTGCGCGAAACGGAGAAACCTTTCCACTTCTTTGGAATGCACGGGTCGATGCGCAGGCCGGTGTAATCCGGTTGCACGCCGAGGATCGACTGGCTGGCGACGACGAACGACCACGCGCCGGTGCCGGTGAGCCAGGAGTTTTTGCCTTCGCCGGGAGTCGGCGAGAACTGCGAGGCCGTCATCTGAGCGTAGACGTAGGGCTCGGAGCGATACTTGTCGTGATCCTTCTTCGCGGAAGGGCAGATGCTGAGGTAGTACTCAAGGGCTTTCTCGCCTTCGCCAAACATCGTCCAACCGATGTGAATCCACGTATTGTTGTGGGAGAACACGCCGGCGTTTTCCTTGTAACCCGGAGGATAGCTGGAGACTTCGCCGAGCTCGAGGTGGTAGGTCGAGTACGGTGGATACTGGAGCGCGCAGCCGTACTCGGGATTGTAGAGATATTTGTCGACCGCCTGCAGCGCTTTCTTGGCGCGACCGTTGTTTTGGCCCGCGCCGCCGAGGACGCACCACGCCTGGCTCTCAATGTAGATTTTGCCTTCTTTGCAAACCTTCGAGCCGATCGGATTGCTCTGGGCGTCGAACGCGCGTGTGTACCATGCGCCGTCCCAAGCCTGCTCTTCCACGGTCTTGAGCATGTCGTCGTAATAACCTTGGACGCGGGCGGCGTCGGCGGCCTGGCCCATGAAGTTGTAGAGGCCGACGAGATCGCGCGTGGCGTAGAGGAATAGGCCGGCGATCATGACGGACTCGGCCTTCGAGCCGGCGATGTCGCCGGTGACTTGGAAGGACTCGTTCGGCTCCTTCGAAAAGCAGTTTAGATTGAGGCAGTCGTTCCAATCGGCGTGGCCGATGAGCGGCAGCGCGTGCGGTCCGCGGTTGTTGAGCGTGTACTGGATCGAAGTCTCGATGTGGTGGAGCAGCGTGTCCTTCGAGCCGGGTTTGTCGGCGTAGCCGCACGGTTCGTTGAGGATCGTGGTGTCGCCGGTCTCGCGGATGTACGCGCAGGTCGAAAGGATGAGCCAGAGCGGGTCGTCGTTGAAACCGCCGCCGATGTCGGCGTTGCCCTTCTTGGTGAGCGGCTGGTACTGGTGGAAGCAGGTGCCGTCGGA
>CAZIQP010000260.1:0-3858 GCA_964541315.1 uncultured Opitutaceae bacterium | reverse complement strand
AGCGGTGGCTCAATCCCGGTGAAAGAACATCGCGACGGAACTAGGAAGCCGTCGTCAGCGACATGAGGTCCGGAATCGAACGAGATTCGTCAGGCTGCTTGCGGGGCGCATCGTGTGCCCCGCAAGCAAGTTTGCCGCAAACTGGTCGAAAAGGCGTTGGTGGTGCGAAGGCCATGCCGCTGCCTGCCTTGTGCTGATTAAAACCGGTAGCTTGTCGTTGGTCGGCGGTGAAGTTCTGCACTCGGGGTCGAATGGTCCGGGATCTTGAGCTTCTCTCAAGACAATCGTCTTAATTCTTTCTTAATGAAAAAAAGGCTCGGCTTAACGACCTCTTAATTTCGGCTGGAACGAAAGGTGCGTGAAGGAAGATGTATCGAAGGTCACAACCCCCAAAAAAATTAAATGCATCCCTAATATGGCCGACAAAAACACAACATCCCTAAAACCGACGCTCGGACTGACCGGGCTGACCAGCAACGCCATGGCGCTGATTGCCCCCGGTGCCTTCCTTTGGCTGACTTTTCAGGAGCAGGCGCTTTACGGAGCGCCCTTGGCTGGCTCGGCCATGTGGTTTGGCATCGTCCTTGCCTTGGCTCTCTGTTTGGCCACGGCGATCAGCTATGCCGAACTTTCCAAACTGTATCCGGGCGCCGGTTCCTCGTACTATTACGCAGAGCAGGCTTTTCTTTCGAAGACGCATGCCTTCAAGTTTGCCCGGATCGCCAAATTCATGACCGGTTGGGCCAGTCATTTGTATTACTGGGTCTATCCGGGCGCCATGGTTGGGGTGACGGGGATTCTGATCGGCTATCTGGCCGGAGTGCTTTTTCCTGACACATTCAGCGGCACCTATAACAGCCCGCTGCTGATGATCATTGTTTGCATCGTGTTTGCCCTTGGTGTGTCGTACATCGCGTCGCGCGGCATCGGTGGCACGACCAGCGTCAATCTGGCGATCAATATCATTCAAATCGGCGCGTTGCTGGTTTTTTCGGCCATCGCCTTAGGTTACCGGATGAATCATCCGCAGGACTCGAAAGGCTGGCACCTTTCCGGTGGAGCTCTGGTGGATTACGCGGTGGATCAAACCAACGTGCTCGATGACAAGGGCGCGCCCGTGCAGGATGCTTGGGCTGACGACACCGCCGAGAAGCCCGATCCGAAATGGGTGACCGACAATGGTCTGCCCGATGGCAAGCTGACCCTCGACAAGGATGGGAAGAAAATCCCGGTCTACAAGACAGTGGACCGCACGGTTACCGATGACGATCTGAACAAGGACAAGAACAAGGATCCTGATGTTACGGTGGCAGCCTTGACCGCGCTGGGCCTCGGCTCGGGCGACCCGTATCCGGTGTTTCAAAAAGACAAGGACGGCAAGTTTCTCAAGGACAAGGACGGCAACCTGCTCAAGGCTGATTTCACCGTCAGCTACAAGCCGGAGGATGCAGTTTCAGGCACACCCGGGGACGTCAAAAATCCGGAGTCCTTCAACTTCCATACGACGGCCAAGTCGGTGATTGCTCCGCACAAATTCAGTTACGTCTTCATTCAGGCCTGTATCGCCATTCTCATTTTGGTTGGATTCGAATCCGTTTCTTCCATGGGCGAAGAGGCGAAGAACGCCAAGCGGGACATCCCGCGCGCCATCATTCTGGCCTTGGTTATCCAAGGGGCGTTTTGCTACCTGATCGAATATTTCTGCGCCAATTACATGATGCACAATGGCTATACCATGGCCAATGCCGGTGCTTCGGGAGCGCCGATCGGCGACATGATGCAAATCGCCGGGGCTTGGGCCTTCGGCAGTGCCAAGGCGGGCAAGGCTTTCATGCTGGTGCAGGCCTTCACGGTATTCCTGGCACTCATCGGCACGACCCTGTCGTGTCTCAGCACCGGTGCGCGCGTCACCTATGCGATGGGTCGCGATGAGGAGGTTCCTTCGCATTTCGGCATGCTGCATGGCAAGACCCTCTCGCCCCACCGCGCCATCTGGACGCTGGGCATCATCTCCATCGTCATCGGCATCATCACCGTGTATGCTTACCTCGGCGAACAAGGGGCTGATCTGGCGCCGTTGGATAAGCACAACATCTGGTATAGCTTCGGCATCTTTGCGCCGCACACGTACACTTGGCTGCCCAATTCCTTTGTCACCATCAGCCTGATCAGCAATTTCGGTACCTTCCTGCTTTACATGTTCACCTGTGTGATCGCGATCGTGGCGTTCCGCGAACACCACACGTTCCATGGTTTCAAGCATGTGGTGGTGCCGGTGTTCGGCGTGCTGGCCAACCTTGCCTGCATGCTGTATTATCTCATCGGTTCGTTCAGTGTGGCCGGCATGAGCTGGCACGAGCCGTACATCGCCTTGGCGTTCTGCGCCGTCTGGGGTCTCTATGGTCTGGTCTATTTTGTGCGCAAGAGCAAGACCGCCAACAAACCGATCATGATGAGTGTGCCAGTAACCAGCTAGGAAAGATCCATACCTTTAGGGTTATTGTGAGGAAAACATACTGATATAGGAATAACTCTGGCGGCTCCCGATTAGGACCGGGAGCCGCTTTCATTTTATCATGCGCGTCACCCACGCCCAAAGAACCTCCGCCGGCACGGTGCGTGAATCGAACGAGGACTATCTCGCCTGCTGGCCGCCCGATGCGCACGAAAGTGTCGGCACCATCGGACTGGTCTGGCTGCTGGCCGACGGGGTGGGCGGGGAGAGTCGCGGCGAATTGGCGAGCCAGATGGCGGTCACCTCTGCCCTGCAAGTGCTCAAGCAGGCCCACTCCACCGCCACGGTGCCCGATTTGCTGAACGCCATGTTTGGCGAGGCGACCCGGGTGGTTTATGATTTTGCCATGGCCAGCCCGGAGAAGGGACCCATGGCCACCACGCTCAATATTTGCCTGTTCCGAGAAAATGCGCTGCACATTGCGCATGTCGGCGATTCCCGGGTGTACTTGGTGCGCCAAGGCAAGATCCGTCAGCTCACCACCGACCATTGCTTGGTGGGACCCTCGGTAAAATATGGCCTGGTGCAGGCGCACAAGGCCATGACCGATACGCGCAGATCCATCCTCACGCGCAGCGTCGGACATGACCCGATCGTGAATTTCGATACCAGTCGCACCGAGCTGATGCGGGGGGACATCGTCATGCAATGCACCGACGGCATGTATGCCTATGTGACGCCCCAGGAAATCTGCGATGTGATCAGTCACTTTCCGCCCGAAGAGGCTTGCCGCTGCCTGACGGCACTTGCAGAAAGGCGCCAAGTTGATGACAACCTATCCATCCAGGTCATTAAAGTTCAGGAATTGGACCCCGTGGCCTATCGACAGGGAACTCCCGTTTATAAACGCTCGGACCCATCGGGCATGAGCAACGAGATTGAGCCGGGGCAAGTCCTCGATGATCGTTTTGAAATCAAGGAGCTCATCAGCCGCAGCGGTATGGCCTGCATTTTCAAGGCGCGGGACCTGAATGGCGACAAATTGGTCGCGATCAAAGTGCCCCACATGCAGTTCGAGAGCGACATCGCCACCTTCACGCGGTTTCAGCGGGAGGAGGAAATCGGCCAGCAGCTCAACCATCCCTCCATCCTGAAGGTTATCCCGACGGAGCGCGCGAAGAGCCGGCCCTATCTGGTCATGGAATTTCTTGAGGGACAGACGCTCGACAAAATCATGGCGGAAACGCGGCCCCTGCCTGAAGCGGAGGCCGCGCGGATTACCAGTCTGATCTGCGATGCCCTGGCCCACATGCACGCACGCAGCATTGTGCACCGGGATCTGAAACCGCAAAACATCATGGTCTGCCAGGACGGCAGCATCCGCATCATCGATTTCGGCATCG
>CAZIQP010000259.1:0-3906 GCA_964541315.1 uncultured Opitutaceae bacterium | reverse complement strand
AAATTCTGTCAGTCCTCGAATACATGGAGAAGGAGAAGGGCATTCCCCGTGCCGACATGATCTCCGCCATCGTCAACGCGATCAAAACTGCCGCTTTGAAGGGTGTGAATTCGGGTCAGGAACTTAAGATTGAGATCAGTCCGAAAAACGGCCAGATGACAGCGTGGGCGCTCATGAAGGTGGTCGACTCCATTTCCGATCCCAAGAAGGAAATCCATATCGAAAAGGCTCAGGCATTGAGGCCGGGGGCGCAATTGGGTGAATTCATTGAAAAGGAAATCGATCCCTCCTATCTCGGTCGCATTGCCGCCCAGACCGCACGTCAGGCGATCATGCAGAAGCTCCGCCAGTTTGAGAAGGAACGCATCTACGACGACTTCAAGGATTCCGTGGGCGATATCGTCAGCGGCACGGTCCGGCGTCGCGAGCGCAACGATCTCTACGTCGATCTGGGCAAAGCCGAGGCGATCATGCCCGGCAAGGAACAGGTCCCCGGCGAAGAATACGCGCCCGGGGAACGCATCCGCTGTCTGCTTTTGGAAATCGAAAACGGCAGCCGCGGTCCGGAGATCGTGCTCAGCCGCGCCCACAACAAATTTGTCCGCCGTCTCTTCGAACTCGAGGTCACCGAGATCGCCGACGGCACGGTGAAGATCGAGGCCTTTGCCCGCGAGCCCGGTTACCGCACGAAGATCGCCGTCACCAGCACCGATCCCAAGGTCGACCCGGTTGGAGCCTGCGTTGGGGCCCGTGGTGCCCGCGTCAAGAGCATCGTGCGCGAGCTCAACGGCGAGAAGATCGACATCATTCCTTATCACGCCGATCCGAAGGAAATGCTCACCGAGGCGCTCAAGCCCGCTGTGCCGCGTGAGACCATTCTCGATGAGAAGAACAAACGCATTCTCATCCGCGTGGCGAACGAGGATCTAGCCGTCGCCATCGGACGCAAGGGCCAGAATGCCCGCCTGACTTCGCGGCTTGTGGGTTGGAAACTCGACATCGAGGAGTGGAAAGCCACCGCCTCCGACCCGCGCGCGCAGGCCATCGGGCTGCTCGTTGCCACCTTTGGCTTCGACAAGGGTGTCGCGGAGCGCCTCGTTGCGCACGGTATCAATTCTCCCGCCGCCTTCGAGGGCGTGGAGGCCGGCGACTTGGTCGCCGATTTTGGATTCACAGCGGAGGAGGCCCAGGGCATCATTGCCAAAGCTTCCGGTACCAGCACCTGATCAACCCGGTAAAAACACGCACTTAACCACCCCTGAATGAGCGCCCGCATCCACGAGATCGCCAAGCAATATAACATTGAGCCCAAGGACATGCTTGCCTGGCTCAAGGAGCAGGGCTTTGTCTCGGCGGATACCAAGTCGGTCTCCAGCACGGTCAGCAAAATCTACTACGACGAGATTGAGAAGAAGTTTGCGGTTCCGGCGGCGCCTGCTGCGGCGGCCGTGGCGACACCGCCTGTAGCCACCCCGGCGGCAGCAGCTCCCGTCGAAACCGAGCCGTCAAGGGTGAAACTGCCGGCCGGCGTCTTCGTCAAGTCGGCTCAGGATGTCGTGCGTGAAAAAGAAGAAGTGGTGAAAGCCGCGGCGGCGGCCCGTGCCGCTGCCATTGCGGCCGCGACGCCGCCTGCGCCGGCCGTGACCTCCAAGCCTGCAACAATATCTGCGCCAGTTGCCGTGCCTCCGGTGCTCAAGTCGGCTCCGCCACTTCCCTCAATGGGCCAGCGTTTCAGCGCGGCACCATTCACTCATGCTCCCAAGCCCGCCCCGGCCCCTGCATCCCGGTTTGCGCCCCCGCCGCCTCAGTCCGTGGCAAAAATGCCCGGGTTGACCCCGCCAATGCCAGCCCGTCCGGCGGCTCCGGCGATGCCCTCGGCCGTGAAGACGGCGACTCCGCCCATGCCGCTGGTGCCGGCTCCTTCCTCCGCCACGGTCACCGAGGAGGGCGGTGTGAAAATCATCCACGTCAAACCTCCGGTCATTGTCCGCGATTTTGCTGCCGCCTTGGGACTGAAGCCGTTCAAGCTGATTTCTGAACTGATGGAGATGAGCATTTTTGCGTCGATGAACCAGTCCATCGACGAGGCGGTGGCTACGAAGCTGGCCGAAAAGCACGGCTTTCTGCTGGAAATCAAACATCGGGGGGAAACCCAGCCGGTGGCTCCAAAAAAGGAAGAGCTGAAGAAAAACAAGGAGGACAAGGCGCGTGAGGAAGATCTCAAGAATCTTGTGACTCGTCCGCCGGTCGTGTGCATTCTCGGGCACGTCGACCACGGAAAAACCTCTCTGCTTGATGCCGTTCGCAAGGCGAACGTGGCGGCCGGTGAAGCCGGCGGCATCACCCAGCACATCGGTGCGTACCAAGTGGAGCACAACGGCAAGAAGATCACTTTTCTGGACACCCCGGGCCACGCCGCCTTCACCAAGATGCGCTCCCGTGGCGCGAGCGCCACCGACGTCGCCATTCTTGTGGTGGCCGCTGATGACGGTTTCATGCCGCAGACCGATGAGGCGCTCAAGATCGCCCTCGCTGCGAAGGAACAGGCCCCCGAGCATTTCGCGCTCATCACCGCCGTCAACAAGATGGACGTGAAAGGAGCAAATCTCGATCGCGTGAAGCAGCAGATGCAGGAGCGCGGCATCACCCCGGAAGATTGGGGCGGGGAGACAGTGACGGTGCCCGTGTCTGCCATCAAGGGACAGGGAATCACCGAGCTGTTGGAAATGATCCTGCTTCAATCCGAAGTTTTGGAGCTGAAGGCCAATCCGAAGGCGGAAGCCGCCGGCATCATCATCGAATCCCAGATCGATGTGGGCCGGGGCCCGCTGGCCACGGTCATTGTGCAACGCGGCACCCTGCGCGTCGGTGACGCCATTGTGTGCGGGCCGCATTGGGCCAGGATTCGCGCGATGTTCGATGACAAGGGCGAGAACCTCAAGGAAGCCCCTCCGTCCACGCCGGTGCGGATCATCGGTTGGTCGGGCACACCGGATTCCGGCAGCCGTTTCGTTGCGGTCAAGAATGCCCGCGAAGCGGAAAAAATGGCCGAGGAGGAGGAATATCGCGTCAAGAAAATCGCGGTGACCGCCGCCGCGGTGCCGAAGGATGTTTCGCTTGACGCGCTCTTCGCCAATATCGCCGCTTCCCAGGAAAAGGTGCTGCGCGTGGTGCTCAAGTCCGACGTGTTCGGTTCCGTCGAGGCGGTCCGCAACGTGCTCGAGGGCATCAAGAGCACCAAGGTGAAAGTCGAGGTCGTCGCCGCGGATGTGGGCATCATCAGCAAGAACGATGTGCTCATGGCCGGTGCTTCCAATGCGGTCATCATCGGTTTCAATACGAAGCAGGAGAATGGTGTTTCCGCCGTGGCCAAACACCACGGCGTCACCATCCAGAATTTTGAGATCATCTACGAGCTTGGCGACAAGGTGAAGGAGATGATGGCCGATCTGCTCGAGCCCGATCTCAAGGAGCTCAAGCTCGGTGTGGCCGATGTCCGGCAGATTTTCCCCGTTTCCAAGGGTTTCGTGGCGGGCTGTCTCGTCACCGAAGGCAAGGTCAATCGCGGCGTCGTGGCCCGGGTGCGGCGCGGCAAGGATGCCCTCCACGAGGGCAAGGTCACCACGCTGCGCCGCTTCAAGGACGATGCCAACGAAGTGCGCGCCGGTCTCGAGTGCGGCATCCGGCTCGATGGTTTCGATGACTACAAGGTCGGCGACAAGATCGAGTGTTTCGAAATCCAAAAGGTGCGGGCCTCGCTTTAAGCGAAGCATCCCGCCCACTGGCAATCGGTCGCCCCTCGTCCGCCCATGAGCAACCGCCTTCTTCGCGTCAACGAACTGATGCAGCGTGAAATCAGCGCCTTTTTGCACTCGCGTTACTCCAGTGAGGCCGTGGGCATCACGA
>CAZIQP010000258.1:0-3946 GCA_964541315.1 uncultured Opitutaceae bacterium | reverse complement strand
GGCTTCGGATTCCATGCGCAACGGTCGGGCCATCGGCCTGTTCCTGGGGACGCACCTGGCAGCCGTCAACCCCAAACCCCAAGGCCTGACCCTTTCGGATCGTTCCTTTCGGATCGTTCCTCCGAAACGCTATTCTTTCACCCCCATCGTCCAGCCCGGCAATATCGGTCCATGCCTTCGAAAAATTCCCGGTTATTAGCTGGCACGAACACTTGTAGATATTGTTTTCATCATCTGCCGTGGGAATACGTAGGATTATACTTCCGTTGGAAAACTGGAGCTGACATTGGATCACCTTCCAATCCCGGTCGCTGCTAAGAGGAATTATGTTATTAGTGAAATGATCCCATGTCTGAAACAATAAATCAAACAGCTCAGAGTTGTTAACGACAGCTACTCGCCCATCGACCAAGGCTCCACCCACGTAATGAGGCTGTGATTCTGTTCCGCGTCTTTGCCAATTTATTTTCATCTTATTTCAATGTCGGACTCGTCAATATAAGGCTCTCGATTTCGGTGCGCAATTCACGAATCAGCGCGCTGACCTCAGCCGCCGCCTGACCGGGTGTTGCATTCGGAAATGCTTCACCAAGGGGCGACGAGTGTCTGCTCGACATTCGCGGAATATTGCGGGTGTGAGCTATTATGAAATGCACCACTTAACGGCATACCATTTTCTGCCCCATAGGCCGGCGGAAAGGGTCAGGCCTTGGGGCTTGGGGTTCATATGAGTTTTTTGAGGAGTTTGGCGTCAGGTTGGCGGGCCCAAGCGGAAATGAAGACGTCACGTCTTGACTTTTGACAGAAGGCAGAATTCGGCATCGGCTTGTCAAGAGTCAAGACATGACGTCTTTTGATCGTCCTCGGTCCGAAATTAATCGTCCACCGTTACTAATTTGTGGCATTCAATATTAAGACCCTGGAGGATTTTAACCAATCTATCCGACAGGACCTCAGCATCCGAGTAGGGCAATGGGCCATAGGCTTTCTTAGCGCCAGATTTATCATCAAGCTCCTTGGGAATCGATAGTGAATCAATAACGACCCAGACGGTGGCCATATTACCTTCGATGGCTGAATGGACCTCAATAAGTACGAGTGCTTTTTTCATGTTTATAGTGCGGATAAAACTTTGGCAGCATCAATAACTCCAGGACCGCTTACGGGATAGAAGGTTTTAAGGCCGGCGGAAAGGGTCAGGCCTTGGGGCTTGGGGTTCATATGAGTTTTTTGAGGAGTTTGGCGTCAGGTTGGCGGGCCCAAGCGGAAATGAAGACGTCACGTCTTGACTTTTGACAGAAGGCAGAATTCGGCATCGGCTTGTCAAGAGTCAAGACATGACGTCTTCAGATTGGCCGACGTCTTCAGATTGGCCATTCAAAGAACAACTGACTTAAACCAATCAATCAGAGTGTATCAAAACGCAGAATGAATTTAGCGGATCGTTCCGTCCCATCTCAATCAGCAACGTAACAAAGAATCGTATATAAAGTCAGTTCAGGGTTGATTCCGGGCGAATCAGGGTAAGGGCTTCTTTGGAGAGCAGCCGGATTATTCTCCACTCAGGATTGTTGAGAATTTGATCGTCGGTAATGACACAGCCATTTGGCCGGCATGTAATCAGATCGATAAACCATGCTATGGCGTCTACGATTTCGCACGCCTCCTTGGAATACGCGCTGTCCTCTCGATCAAACACCCGTTCAACGCCGCCCGCAATTTCGGCTACAGGATTTCCGACATGGGCTCGACGTGAAGGGTCGCGTTCACAGAGATCGAGATAGTCACGTAACACCTTATTCTGGTCGGGGCCATCTGCGGAAAGAAAATGCAGAATAGCAACCAATAGATCAAACTGTGATGGGCTCTTTTTCATTTATTTCTATTGTATTTCATTACGTGAATAGGAAATGAAGACGTCACGTCTTGACTTTTGACAGAAGGCAGAATTCGGCATCGGCTTGTCAAGAGTCAAGACATGACGTCTTTTGATTGCCTTTCAGATTGGCGTTGAGTGTGCCGACGATGACCATCCCGATCTGTATCTCCATCAGACTGTCATGCCCGCTCGGGTCTCTGCCCATGACCGGGTTGCCATTTGCATAGAGGTAAACGCGCAAGAATTCGCGACCGACCGCGGCAGGCACAGAGGAGAATATTCAAAGAACACCTGCCCCTCGCTGGGGGCATTTTATGCCGAGCGCTACTGGCTACCGCTATTCCGGCCCGTCCGAATTAAACTGCTCCAATCGCTTCGCGTGCGCCATTTCAATCCAAATGAGTCGGCCATGCCTTGAAACCTCGAATCTGCTGGGTATGGACCATTCAATACTGCTTCCACAAATTCATCAGGAGGCTTATATCCATGTTTCTCCACGTAATGGTATATAAGATCAGGCGCTGCATAAACCTTGTCGTGGGCTCCAAAGATTCGGATTTCCGCTGTGCCCAGTAATAGCAGGTGTTTGCCAACGAATACCTCAACACCGCAGCCAGACTCGAGCCTGTGTTCGCAACCGGGCAATTCGCAAAGAAAGATTCCGCGCGAGGAGTTGAACTCCCACTCAAAGAAACGCCAGAGCTTCTGCAAAAACACCTTATCGGCTTCCCATTTAGGAAAATCGGTGCCGCCACCCAGCCATCCAACGTTCAACTCGATGCCTTTAATAGCCGTGTTGAAGTAGGAATATCTGCTTAAATCGTCGTACTTTGCCATACTTATTTTAGGCCCCCTGCTATGGCCTTCATTACGGCTGGATGGCGCTCGCTATAGCACCATGCACAGAAAACATTTGGGTTATCCATGATCTGTTTATAAATTTGAGTATAGTTCATGGAACTTACGTCAAGGATGGTGACGTTACCCATCATACCGAACTCTTTCAAATCCTCATTGAGGAATTTCAAGTTCGACGTGAGCGCCCCAGTTCGAGGATCACCGTGCGCTCCGGTAAGTATCGTCACATCTCCTTCTGCAGTTACAACGAAAGCCCCAAAACTGTCTTGATCGATGAGCCCGTTAGACGTCCATACGTCGCCGCCATTCTTACTTAGGAATTTGGTAAAATATCCTTGTGTGCCTTCACCCGCAGACCGAGCCGCCATTCGTATGAATGGCAGTGCCGATCTGACTTCGCGTGCTATTCCCCATAGTTCACGAGCCGCTCCGGCAACTACCTCAGCATCTGCAGCAACCATCCCCATGCCATCCGGCATACTCAGCGTCATGTCTCGAAATTCCTGATCGTACGCAAACATCGCCATATTCATAGCCGCGAGCGTCGTAACGGCTATTGTGCCTGCTACTGCTGGGGCAATTCCGATAGCGCGAGGAATAGCCATCGCGGCGGTTAGCCCGATATCAACCAATGTTACCATTACATCGTTGAGGGTCATGCGTCCGCTCGGATCGAATCGCATCACCGGATCGGCGTTCGCATAGAGGTATTTGTGGAGTGAGGCGGGATCGCCGGAACTGCCTTCGTAGCCGTCTTGGTTCCAGAAGCGGCCGGTGCTCTGGTTGTAGAAGCGGGCTCTCAAATAATACATGCCGAGGTCGGCGTCGTACTGTTCGCCGCGGTAGAGGTAGGCGTTGTCGGTGGTGCCGGTGCGGGCGACGGTGTTGCCGAAGGCGTCGTAATCCCAGGTGTCGGTGACTGTGCCGGCGGCGTCGGTGAGTTGGCGGACGGAGCCGAGGCCGTCATACCCGAAGTAGTGAGTAGCGGGTAGCGAGTAGCCAGTAGAAGAAGTCTGCGAAATCAGACTACTGCCGTAGGTGTAGGTGGTGGCGGTGGTGCCGGCGGATGTGGTCTGGTACTCCTCGACGACCTGGGCGTAGCCGGTGAGGTTGTTCGTATCGATGAGCCGCTGCATGGTGCGGATGGGATTGAGACGTAAGCGTCGCTCCGGGTGCCCCGGACTTTCCGTCGGAGTTGGCACGTGGGTG
>CAZIQP010000257.1:0-3961 GCA_964541315.1 uncultured Opitutaceae bacterium | reverse complement strand
GCGGAGGTGGTTCCGGGACCGCTGCTGCAGATCGGCAACACAAACAGCCGCTACCGCTTTGCCTGCGGTGCGCGGGACTTCGTGAACCGCTGGAATGCCGAAGGCCCTGCCCACCACTGCGCCGTTGGGCTCGGGCATCGCGCGGATACTCTCAGGAAACTCGCGCTGTTGCTCGATATCGAGTGCGTGCAGATGCATGATTGAGGAGGGGTTGGCGCGGCAGCCGGGCATGGCTGCGGGGTCGCGTTCCAGGAGAGAGGTAACCGGAAATCCTGAGCGAAGGGCAAACAAAACTTCCGCCGATTCCTCCTCGGTACAACCGGTCTAACCAATACAAGGCCTCTCAACGAAACCGGTTATCTGGTGACGATGGCCACCAAATCCTCGGCAAAATCAGGCGCCGCCAAAATGAGCGCATCGTCCGCGGACGAAAGCGTGGTCGAAGCTATTTCGTGGCCGTTCTTGGGATCGAACCAGGTAACCTTGCTCGGACCGGGAAACCAGTTGGCAAGCGTCATCGTCGCCCCGTGGACCACGGGCGGATTGTAGCGCAACGCCCCGGCGGGCCAGGCGACATGGGGCGAACGAACGTAGACAACGGCGGCGTGATCGTTGCGCAAGCCGATGGCTTCGGTCTTGAATTCCCAACCGCCAACAAACGGCGCAGGGCGCACCCGCTCGAAGCGGACGGACTTGAGGTTCACCCAATCGGCACCGGTGTGGGCGATCTCGACGCGGTGTTTGCCGGCCGGCAGATCGACCGTGAACTCCTGGTTGATCTCATCATTCAGCACGGCGAGCCCGTCCTTGTTCACGAGCGGGACACGGAGTTTCTCAACGTCATCGATGCGCACGAGCAGATCGGCATCGGATGCGACGGAATTGACGCGGAAGACGAGCCGGGCTTTGTCCGCAAACCAAGCGGCGAAGCGCGCGTGCTGTTGGAGCTGCGGATTTTTCGAGCCGTGCAGGTAGGAGGAAATCCGCTCGGCGGCCCGGGACGCCGCGAGCGGATCGGCGAGCGCAGCCTCGCCGGAGACGGGATTGAGCCGGAGTTGATTCAACGGAATCGTGGCAGTGAAGGGCTCGCCCTGCGCCATCGGCTCGGCCAAGCCAGTCGGGGCCGGACCCTTTTCGACGAAGGCTGCGGGTTCCCACTTGCCCTCATTCCAACCGGCGCGAGCCATGATGTCGTGCAGCACGGTGTAGAACGGATAGGCGTTGTCGTCGTGAATTCCTTCCCACCACCACGACATCGAAGTGCCCATTGAGCCACCGAGCATTCCGCCCCAGATCCCTTGGCGAAAGCCGCGCAGGTAGGGATCATTCGCGAGGTTCCAATTGAGGTGGCTGGTGCCGATTTCACCAATCATGACCGGCTTGTGGTAGCGTCGCGCCAGGTCGGCGGTAGTCTTCGCAACGGAGCGGGCCGGGTCGGCTTCGCCGTAGGAATGGTAAACGGTGAAATCCATCTCGGGCATCGTCCAGTATTCCGGCCGGTCACTCGCGCCGGTAAGGCTCGTGGAAATCAGGTGGTGATACGGATCGTTGGCCTTCAGCCAGCGCGCCATTTCCCGGTGCCAGGCCACGACATCCGTGCCGACCAGGGCGGCGCGCGGTTGGTAGGAATTATCGATTTCGTTGAAGAACTGCCACGACAGCAGGCGCGGACTGTAGCCGTAGCGGCCGATAAGGTAGCGCAGACGTTTCTGATAAATCTTCCGCGCATCATCGCGCGTGAAAAATTCGTTCGGGCCGGCGCAGGGTCCGCCATTCTCGGCGGCGTAGGGCGAACTGCGCGTCCAGAAATTATTCGAGCCGCCCCACGCCGGATCGTTCGACATGAACATGCCGTGGTGATCCATCGCGATCAGGACGTTGATGCCGTTTTGCTCGGCGAGTTGCAGCACGTGGTCCGCCTCCCATGCCGCCGCGAGATCGTAGCGGTTGAGCGTACCGGGCTTGTGCTCGAGGCCCATCGACCACGGCGCGAACCACAGCCGCGCAAAATTTTCCCCGGCCTCGTGCATCGCCGGAAACCAACGGTCAAAATTGTAGGTGCCTCGCGCCTCACCCCAACAGGCATTTTCCCCGATCAGCCGCAATGGCCGGCCGTCGCTCGTCTCAAGGTAGCGATGATCGGCCGCGGTGCGAATCCACCCCCCCGAGGCACCGGCTGTCTCGGCCATAATGTTGAACTTGGTCACAGTTGGTATCGGGGCGGGTTGTCCTGACTGGGTGATGGAAAGCACGAGCTCATAGTCACCAGGTTCGTCGGGCGTGAAACGGATCCGCCATTCCGGCGGGCCCGCCGGGGTCAGCACCTGCGCACCGTCGACGAGCGCGCGGGAGTAATCCTGAAACCAGAAGGCAGGCACGGTCAGCACCCGCCGCGAGGGCGTGGTGAAAATCGCATCGATCCGGATCAGGTCGGGATCGAAATTATCGGCGCTCGTCGGCGCACCGGCGATCCGCCACTCGGCACGCTGCCAGAGCCGCATTTCCGTCAACGGCACGGGATCAATGGCGGCAGACATGGTCATGGGAATAAGGACCAGCAGCAAGACAGAGCGAAACAATATTTGCATGGGGCTTAAGGCACGATGCGGTAATTTTGACCCGGAACAATTTCATTCAGTCTTCCACATGCAATTCGCCCCGGCGCCGGCTTGTCGCCACCGGCAATTTCCGCCCTCCGGCAACCAGTCTAAAGGTCAGAACAAAGGCTCTCAACGAAGCGGAGGCGCCCTCGCTTGCCAAAAATTTCCACCCTGTCCAAATGCTCCTTTTTCCCCGTGACCAGCCCTGCGATTCTCAACGACCACCTCCAACGCGTCGAAACCGATCTGCGTCAGAACATCCTGCCGTTCTGGATCGCCCGCGTGGTCGATCAGCCCGGCGGCACTTTTCATGGTGCGCTCACCAACGAGCTTGCCCTCGACCCCACCGTTGAGCGGGGCGCACTCCTCACGTCACGCATTCTCTGGACCTATGCTGCGGCTTACCGCCAGTACCGCGATCCGGCTTATCTCGCCATGGCGGACCACGCCTACGCGGATCTGCTCGCACATTTTCATGACGCCAAGCATGGCGGATTCTATTGGTCGATCGCCGCGGACGCCACCGTGCTGCGCGACCGCAAACAAATCTATGGCCAGGCCTTCGCCATTTACGCTCTGAGCGAATATCACGCGGCCACCGGAAAGCCGGAACCACTCGCGCAAGCCATCGCTGTTTTCCGACTGATCGAAAAACATGCCTGCGAACATCAACACGGCGGTTACCTGGAAGCATTCGGCCGCTCGTGGGAACCCATTGCCGATATGCGCCTGAGCGCCTTGGATCAAAACGATCCAAAATCGCAAAACACCCTGCTCCATGTGATGGAGGCCTACACCAATCTCCTCCGCTTCTGGCCCGATCCCGGCTTGCACCGGGCGTTGACGGAACTGGTGGAGATCATGCTCGCGCACGTCGTCAACCCCGCCACGGGCCACCTCGGGCTGTTTTTTGCGAACGACTGGACGCTGCACTCCGACAAAATTTCCTACGGCCACGACATCGAAGCCGCCTGGCTGTTCACCGATGCTGTCGTGGCGCTTGGTAATCCGCCCCTCACGTCACGCATTCGGACGCTCGCCGTGAAAATCGCCGACGTTACCCTCGCCGAGGGCACAGACACCGATGGCGGCATCTACAACCAAGGCGGCCCGGCCGGTATCACCGATTTCAACAAGGAATGGTGGCCGCAAGCCGAGGCCGTGATCGGTTTTCTCAACGCCTACGAAATCTCCCGCAACGAACGTCACCTCGCCGCCGCCCTGCACACTTGGAATTTTATCGAAACGCGCCTGATCGATCGGAAAAACGGCGAGTGGTTTCGCGGCGTCACACGCGACGGCCGGGTGCTGGCCAACGAACTCAAGGTCAGTTTCTGGAAATGTCCTTACCATAACGGCCG
>CAZIQP010000256.1:0-3973 GCA_964541315.1 uncultured Opitutaceae bacterium | reverse complement strand
TGCTCAAACGCGAGAGCCTCAGCTCGCGTTACGGCCTGATGAAACCCGACCGCCAGTGGCGCTGGAACCTGGCGCCGATCCCCGAGTGGTCGCCCGATTTCCACCGTGTCCACGAGGTCGGGGCGTGGATTTACGGGGCGCAGGGCGACGGTGAATGTCAGTTTGCCGTCAAATAGCCCACAAACTGGGATGAGGTTGATTTCATTCGGATGGCTTGTCTTCGGCGACGTAGATGTGGGCGGCGTCGAGGTCAGCCTGTGTGTAGCCGGTGAAAGGCGCGCCGCCGCCAAGCGGCGGAAGTGACTGGACGAGTTTCATTGTCTCGACGCTTACGGTGATGACCTGGCCGATGAGGCGTACGATGTATTCCTCGTCGTCGGCGCGGTTGGGATCGCTGAGCACGTCGTCGGGATTGTCCTTGGCACGCTCGACGCGGTACTGGTCGATGATCCAGTCGAGCGCGCTGCGGTTGCCGAGCCTGTAATCGTGCGCGGCGGCGGGAATATTTTCTAGGGTGAGCCAGTCGTTGTAGACCAACGCAGACTTATCCTTGGAAAGTTTCATCCGCTCGACGCGCCAGTCGGGCTTCACGCCCTTGGTCTCGACGCGCTTCAGTTTGAATTCCTTCTGCGAATCGTAGCCGGTGTGGAGGGCGGCGAGTTTCTCGCCGGCCTTGGCGAAGGCGGCGAAGTCATCCGCGAAAGGGATGCGCGGCAATTCACGGCGAAGGTTGGCGGCGAACTTCTCCCGGTAGGCCGGGTGGTGCAGCACGGCATAAGCGTAATGAAAGATATCGCGCTTGTTCAGCTTCACTCCCTTGTAGCGGAGCCTGAACATCTCCAGAGCCCAGTCGGTGACGTTGTCGCGCCGGTGCGAGCCATCCTCGGCGTAGGTGTAGAGCGGGAAGCATTGGAAGGTGTCGGTGCTGGCGCAGAGGTGCAGATCGACGATTTCCGTTGCGACGAGCACACTGAATGGTGAACGGCCGGCGACGTCGGTCACGCATAACACCCGATTTTCGCCACTGGTCTTCGGCGTCGGGAAGAAATCAGGAAACTGATAGATGTCCTCGTTAAACACGCGCTCAAAGAAATAACTGCGCTTGGTGAACGGCCGGTAGAGCGCGGAGCGAATCTTTTGGGGCGCGAACTCGACTTCTGTCTCACGAAGCAGATTACGTTTCGTGTGCCTGATCCATTTGCAAACCTTGGGATCGACGCGAAGAAATCCCTCCAAGTTTTCAGGCTTCTTGGCGCGACGCCAGCGATCAAGTTCTGCGTGGTAAGCCTCAACCATTCGCTTTGATCGCTTTGTTAGCTGGGCCGTATCGAAATCGTAGACCAGATCGTCGTTGTTGGATTTCACTCCGTTCGAGAACGTCCGGAAGATGGCTTGAGCATCCAAACTGCCGAGCGCCTTGGCTTCCTTGGCCCCGATGGGCACGAACCTCGCGAAGCCCGCGCCTTCCCCGTCGTGGAGCCAAGTGTGGCGTTCGTCGGGTTTGAGCGTGCGCCACTGCACCCGGCCAACCCGCTCTTTCTCCTCCAGCCATTTCCATTTCTGCTCCTTGCGCCAGTCCTCGCCGACCGCCGCGTAGTGAATGATGCATTGACGCGGTCTCAACTCCTTCTGTTTGTGCCGGACAAAAAGCGCGATGCTGACGCCGACCTGGATGCCGAATACATTGTGCGTCGTGCCGGAAAGTTTTGGGTTCTTCCGCACGTTGCCGCCGAGATCGACGATGTAGATCGCGTCGAAGTCTTGCACGAGGTGGGCGCGGACGCCGTCGGTGGCGAGCCCGTCAACGTAACCGGAGTTGGTGACGTACGCGACAATGCCCTCGTCGCCGATCCGGTCGCTCGCCCAGCGGATGGCCTTGATATAGGGATCACTGAGCGAATTCTTGAGCGTGGCGGTTGAGTCGGTGGCAAAAGTGTTCTTGATCCGCCGGTCGAGATGCGGATATTTGCGGTTCTTGTTGTTGTCGTTCTCGTCCTGCTGCCACGCGTTGTAAGGCGGGTTGCCGAGGATGACGCGGATGGGCGCTTTCTTCTGCGCGTTCACTCGCTCGGTGTTTTTTGCGAGATCGAAGGCCATTTCCATCGTATCGCCGTGGCCGGGCTCGGCCAGTTCGAAGGTGTCCACAAGGCAGAGACCGGGGAAAGGTTCGTAGGTGCCAGTGCGCTCGAAATACTCGTGCTCCATATTCTGCGCTGCGATGTAGTACGGCAGGAGCATGATCTCGTTGGCCCAAAGCTCAGAAGTATATTTCTTTTTTAGCGCGGCGGTCGGCAGCACGCGCATGAGATGAACCAGGAAGTTGCCCGTGCCGGTGAAGGGATCGAGGACGTGGACGCCGGTGTCGCCGAGATCCTTGCCGAACTCCTTTTTCAACAGTTCGCGGATGCTCGCGATCATGAAGCGTACGATGGAGGGCGGCGTGTAGACGATGCCCATGGTGTCGGCTACCTTCACGGCGAAGCCCTGGAAGAAGCGCTCATAAACAGTATTCAAAAATTTCTGCTTTTCGGAAAAATCTTCGATGACGGAGGCGGCGCTTTCGATCGCGACGTAGAAGCGGTCGAGTTTTTTCAGAAAGTCGGTACGCGAGAAATGGCCGGAGGCGAGGGCGTCAATCACCTTCTCGATCTCGACGGCGACGACATTGCGGCGGATGAAGTCAGGGTTGTTGAAGACGGAGCCGAAAAGCCGGGCAGTGAGCAGATGCTGGATGAGCATTTCTTCGATGGCGGAGTCTGCGAGCGAGGGATTGATGGCGGCGCGGCAGAGCGCGGCGAAATCGTGAAAGGCGGCAGCGAATTTCTTGTTGGGCAGAGTGCCTTTCACGCCACGGGCACGCCGGATCACCTCGGCGAGACTGGCACCGAGTTCGGCCACGCGTTCGCGAAACTCGCTGCTGGCGCGCTCCCAGTCGGCGATCACAGGCTCCGTGTAGGAGAAGAAGCGGGCAACGATTTCGCAGAGCTGCTCCGGCTTGGTGCCGAGAGCACACTCGAGCGCGACTTTGCCATCCTGCACGAGGAGGGCGCGGCGGGGCTGCCAGAAGAGGGTGTTTTTGGCGGGATAGCCGAGTTTGATCTTCGCGCGCATCTCGGCGTCGAGGTCGTCGGCGTCGTCCTTCGCTTCGATCACGCCATGCGGGAGCCGGTAGCTGTCGAGCAGCACGGCATCGAGCCGCAACGGCGTGGCACCCTTTCGGTTCACGGCATATTCGCGGACGAGCGTCCACCCGAGCGGATTGGCGGCGGACTCGATGAGGGTATCGAACGCGGAGCGGACAGCGGATTCGTGGTCGGCACCGACGTTGGCCAGCTGCGCAAGGGCGAGGTAATAACCGCGGACGGCCTTGTGCGTGGGCTTGAGCGAAAAGGGAGGGGCGGCGGGTCGCGGCAGAGGCGGGGACATGGAGGGTAGAGTTATGGGCCCGGTGCGGAAAAAGAGATGCCTAGACCGGAGGTGCAGCGCAAGTCCGTTACTCGGCCGCAGCCAGAATTTTTTCTGCAGGTGCGTGTACCGCCTTCGTACTGTGTAGGGCCGGTGCTTGCGCCGGCCGATTCGCATCACGGGCTTTCAGCCAAAATCTTTTCCTTGAGATGCGTGCAGCGCAGCTTCGACTCGGCGTTGCGGACGGCCATGCCGTAGGCGGCGGGTTCGCCGACGATGAAGACTTTTTTCCGGCCGCGCGTGATGGCGGTGTAGATCAGGTTTCGCTGGAGCATCATGAAATGCGCCTTGAGCAGCGGCACGATCACGACGGGATATTCGCTGCCTTGGGATTTGTGGATGCTGATGGCGTAGGCGAGGGCGACGTCGCCAAACTCGCCACGTTCGAAGACGTGCTGGCTGCCGTCGAAGTCGGCGATGAGCGTGCCCTTCGTGAGATCGACGCTGACGATCGTGCCGATGTCGCCGTTGAAGAGGTTTTTGTCGTAGTTGTTGCGAAGCTGGATGA
>CAZIQP010000255.1:0-4073 GCA_964541315.1 uncultured Opitutaceae bacterium | reverse complement strand
CATGCAAAGCCTCGCCGCCATCGCCGACCCGACCCGCCGCCGCATTGTGGAGCTGCTCGCCCACCGCGAGCGCACCGCCGGCGAACTCGTGGCCGAGTTCGACATGAGCGCCCCCGCCATCTCCCAACACCTGAAAGTGCTCCGCGAGGCCGGCCTCGTGACCGTGCGGACCGAGGGTCAATCGCGCGTGCAGGTGCTTAATCCCGACGGGCTGGACGAACTCGGCCATTGGCTGGAAAAGACGCGCAGCTTCTGGTCGCGGAACCTCGATGCCCTTGAGCGCGAGCTCCGGGCGGATGACGCACGCAACAAACCGACCAAGAAACCTTCCTCATGAAAATCAACGAACAAACCGGAAAGTTTACCAGCCCCGCCGAAGTGCGCCTCGTGCGCACGTTGCCCGGGCCGATCGAACGCGTTTGGGAATACCTCGTGGACGATGAAAAACGCTCACGCTGGTTTGCCGGCGGCCCGATGGAACCAAAGAAGGGCGGCAAGATTGAGCTGTTCTTTCACCACAAGAACATCGCGCCCGACGAGACACCGCCCGAGGATCACAAGCACGTCCAGGATCCCGGCTTCAAGATGGCCGCCACCGTGCTGCGCTGGGAGCCGCCGCGCGTGCTGAGCTACACGTTTGACGAGGATTCCGAGGTGACGTTTGAGCTCACGGAGCAGGGAAAAAATGTGCAGCTCGTGCTCACGCACCGCGCCCGCGGCGCCGATCTGCCATTCCTCCACGGCTACGCGAGCGGCTGGCACACGCATCTTGCGCAACTCATCGCGTTGCTAGAAGGTGCGCCGCGTCCGCCGTTCTGGCCGATGCACGCGACGCTCAAAGCCGAATACCAAAAACTTCGCGCCGCCGCGCCGAAGAGTTAACCCATTCGAAAATTTCCGGCAGGACAGCTCCCTGAGCCACCCTGACCGTTCCCCGTCACACGGAACCAAGGCCACCGCCTTGCCCATCCGTCAAGCCTGTCTGAACCAGTCCCTCCATCGTTATTGTTCAATCCAACCCCATCATGAAATCCACGCCCACCACCCAACCCAAGACCGTCAGTCCCGAACAATGGCTCGCCGCCCGGCGCGAGCTACTCCGCCAAGAGAAAGCATTCACCAAGCAGGGCGACCAGCTCGCCAAACGCCGCCGCGAACTCCCATGGGTTAAGATCGGCAAATCCTATATGTTCGACTCGCCCGCAGGCCGCAAGACCCTGGCCGACCTCTTCGAGGGCCGCAGCCAACTGATGGTCCAACACTTCATGCTCGGACCCGGCTGGGAGGAAGGCTGCAAGAGCTGCTCCTACATGATGGATCATTTCAACCCGACTGTGCCGCACCTGAATGCCCGCGACGTCTCCTTCGCCGCCATCTCCCACGCCCCGCTGGCGGAAATATTGCCGTTCAAGGCACGAATGGGCTGGGCGGTCAACTGGGTCTCGTCGCATGGCACCGACTTCAACCGCGATTTCCACGTGTCCTTCACCCAAAAGGAAATCGACCGCGGCCAGGTGGACTACAACTACACCAAGATGGACTTTCCGCAGACCGAGGCGCCGGGCATCAGTGTCTTTGCCCGCGACGACTCCGGCAACGTGTACCTCACCTACTCCACCTATGGTCGCGGCGTGGAAGTGGTCATGGGCACCTACTATCTTCTCGACCTCGTGCCCAGAGGCCGCGACGAAGATCCCGAAGCCACGATGAGCTGGGTCCGCCACCACGACCGCTACGAACATGCAACCGCTAACGCCTGAGAGCCTCCGCGCACGCCTCGCCCGGGCAAGTGGCTGGTTGATCCCAGCCGCGTTGCTCACGCTCACGCCCAAATGCGTCCTGTGCGTGCTCGCCTACGCGGGCATCGGGGCCGCGCTCGGGCTCGGCGGTCCGGAAATTTGCGGCGCTCTCGGCGAGACGTCCGGACACCCGGCAATGCTGCTAATCTTGTCAGGCGTCGCGACGGTTCTTGCAGCTCTCCGGTTGTTCGGCGGGAACCACCGCAATGGATCAAGCCGCCATTACAATGATCAAATCCAACCTTAACCCCGGCACACCGCTGTCCAGTTAAGGACTGATTGAAGTTCCGCATAGCATCGCAGAATAGTGAACGGCACTGCTCCGTTAAGTAAAGGATTGAGCTGAGGGCCGAAAGCAGCCTGATGCACCGGCATGATGACGGCCAAACAGATCGGAAAGGTCCGGCAGCAATTGCAGGATTACGTCGGGGAGTTCGGGGCTGAGTTCGGACGCAGCGAACGCCGCCACTGGTGTGGCAAATATTTGCAGGGGTTGCGGCAAGAAGGAGGGCGCAAAATCCATCGAGCCGATGGCGGCCCGGATGGGCGGTGAGAACCAGTTTCCGGCAGAGCGCTCGATGTGCCGTTTGTGTATTTTCTTGGGTTGCCTAAGATGAGTGCCCCATTCCGGCTCAGGCCAATTTTCTCACCCCACTTCTCCGATGGAATATCGAAAACTCGGCGGTTCTGATTTTAAAGTCCCGGTGCTCACCTTTGGCACGGCTACTTTCGGCGACGCGCCGGTGTTCAAGGAGTGGGGCGGAAGTCTTGTGAAAGAGGCTACGCGTATGGTGGATCTTTGTCTCGAGGCGGGCGTGACGATGTTCGACTCGGCCGATATTTATTCGGCCGGGCAGGCGGAGGAAATTCTCGGTCAGGCCATCAGGGGCCGGCGTGACCGGGTGATCATCTCAACCAAGGGCACGTTCCGGTTCAGCCATGCGCCGGACGACGTGGGCTCGTCGCGCAAGCATCTGACCAAACAGATCGAGGGCAGTTTGCGACGGCTGGGTACGGACTGCATTGATCTCTATCAGTTGCATGGTTTCGACGCGCTGACGCCGGTGGAGGAAGCGGTGGGCACGCTGAACGATTTCGTGCGGGCAGGCAAAGTCCGCCACATCGGTTGCTCGAATTTTTCCGGCTGGCACCTGATGAAATCGCTGGCGGTTTCCGAGCGCCACGGCTGGGCGCGTTATGTGGCCCATCAGGCCTATTACTCGCTGCTCGGTCGCGAATTCGAATGGGAGCTGATGCCGCTCGCGCTCGACCAAGGCGTCGGCACGGTGGTTTGGAGTCCGTTGGGCATGGGCCGGCTCGGCGGAAAAATCCGACGCGGGCAGGCGGCGCCCGAAGTAAGCCGGCTCAAGGATCCGACCACCGCAAGGATCGCGCCGCCGGCCGAGGAGGAACAGGTTTACCGGATCGTTGATGCCCTCGATGCAGTGGCGGCTGAAACCGGCAAAACGGTGGCACAGATCGCCATCAACTGGGTATTGCAACGGCCAAGCGTGGCGACGGTGATCATCGGAGCGCGCGATGAAGCACAACTGCGGCAGAATCTGGGTGCGACCGGCTGGAACCTCACGCCAGCGCAGGTCGCCCGGCTTGAGGTGGCAAGCGCGAAGCCGCGGATCTACCCGTACTGGCATCAGGCCCAGTTCGCGGAACGGAATCCGTTTCCGACGGCGTAACTGGCCGCCTTGCGTCCGAAAATAGCCCCCGGCCTTGCGGCCCTGGGCTTGAAAGAGTCGGGGATAGTGGTTTGAGTGGCCGCGAGACTGACCATAAGGAACCTCCCTCGCCAAAATTATACTTTGATGAAGCGATCCAGTCGCCGAACGAGGTTCGACTCATACTTCCGTTTCAACTCATGTTCCCACACGCGGAACACTTTCCATCCCTTTGCGCGGAGAAGGTGGTTGACACGTTTATCCCGGGCTTTGTTGCCAGTAATCTTCGCGAACCAGAAAGAGGTGCGGGTTTTGGGAGTTCTCCCATGTTTAGGGCAACCGTGCCAGAAGCAACCGTCTACAAAAACTGCTAGCTTAAGTTTCGGGAAAACAAAATCCGGCTTGCCCATCAGCTTTGAACCTCTCCGTCGGGGAAAAAAGAACCCGCCGATGAAGGCGGGTTCGAGAGAACGAGAAGGAGGGAGAAAATGATCGATTACTTCTTCGCGGCTTTGGCTTCGGTCACTGCGGCTTGCGCGGCTGCCAGGCGGGCGACCGGCACGCGGTAAGGCGAGCACGAGACGTAGCTGAGGCCGAGCTT
>CAZIQP010000254.1:0-4082 GCA_964541315.1 uncultured Opitutaceae bacterium | reverse complement strand
AGAGCATCCTCGCCGACCTCAACTACAAGCTCAACACCCGCGCCACCGAGCTGCTTTTCCTGAAATGGTTCATCGACCACCTCGCGCCCGGCGGCCGCGCCGGTGTGATCGTGCCCAACGGTGTGCTCTTCGCCGGAACCAATGCCGCCACCGCCCTGCGCGAACTGCTGCTCACCGAGTGCGAACTGCAAGCCGTCATCAGCCTGCCCAGCGGCGTATTCAAACCCTACGCCGGCGTCGCCACCGCCGCGCTGATCTTCCAAAAAGGCAAACCAACTTCATCCGTCTGGTTCTATGATCTCACCGCCGACGGCTTCAGTCTCGACGACAAACGTACGCCCATCGAGACCAACGATATCCCCGATGTGCTCGCCAATTGGTCCACTCGCGAAGAAGGCCCCAATAGCTACCGCGTGCTCATTGCCAAGATTCAGGAAAACTATTGGAGCCTCGCCGCTGGCCGCTACAAGCCCGTTACCGCAACCGCCGTAAACCACGACGCTCCGGCAGACATCCTCCGCGATGTCCTCAAGCTCGAAAACGAAATTAGCCAACGTGGCAAAGCACTGCTCGCTCAACTCGGCGGCAAGAAATGAAACGCTGGCCGACAAGACTACTTGGTGAGGTTTCTGAATCCGTAATGGGCCAGGCTCCCCCTGGCGAGGAATGCAATGTCACCGGAAACGGAACGCCGTTCGTCAAGGCGGGAGAATTCGGAGAAAGTCGGCCGATCATCCGTGAGTGGACGACCAAGCCACTGCGCTTCGCGAAGTCAGCCGATGTGTTGGTTTGTGTAGTTGGCGCGACCTGCGGGAAACTAAATCTCGGAGCAGATTGCGCCATCGGCCGTTCTGTAGCGGCCATTCGTCCGAATGCATCATTGCTCAACCAAGGGTTTCTCTACGCCTTTCTCCAGGGCTGGACGGTTCGACTAAGAACGGGGTCACAAGGCAGCGCACAAGGAGTGATCACAAGGGAAATGATCGGAAGCATTCCGATCCCCGTCCCCCCGCTAGCGGAACAGGAGCGAATCGTAAAGCTGCTGGACGAAGCGGACGAGTTGCGCAAGCTGCGCGCCCAAGCAGACCGCCGCACCGCCGATTTAATCCCCGCTCTCTTCCACGAAATGTTCGGAGACCCGGCGACGAATTCCAAAGGTTGGCCCATACGCGCCGCCAGTGACTTAATGGAAGCGTGCGACTACGGCACGAGTCAGAAGGCAAACGAAGCCGCCCGAGGGATTCCCGTTTTGAGGATGGGCAACGTGACGACGAGTGGTGAGTTGGATCTTACTCATCTTAAAACCGTCGAACTACCAGAGAAGGAACTCACAGGACAGCGACTCAAAGCGGGGGACGTTTTGTTTAACCGGACAAATAGTCGTGAGCTTGTAGGCAAAACTGGAATGTGGGACGGACGTTTTGAAGCCGTGGCCGCATCCTATTTCATACGAGTCCGGTTTTTGCCCGATATAGAGCATCCCCAACATTTCACGACGTTCATGAACCTGCCGTTTATGAAACAGCGGTTGACGGAGATCGCACGTGGCGCGGTTGGGCAGGCCAACATCAACTCGAAAGAGTTGAAGGCCATTCCGGTTCCAGTTCCCCCGGTGTCGCAGCAAACAGAGTTCGCCCGACGCGTGATGAAAATCCGCGAGTTGGAAGCCAGCCAGACCGCCAGCCGACTTCGGTTGGAAATTTTGTTTCAATCGATGCTCCACCGCGCCTTCAATGGTGAGCTCACTGGCGGAACCGAAGTCGTCGAATTACAATCCAGCCAGGAATTCATCCGCACCGTACTCGCCGCGGAGATTGTGAGCCGGATGCACGGCGACCGGACGTTCGGGCAAGTCAAACTTCAGAAAGTCATCCATCTGGCTGAATACATCGTCCCGATTGAGGAGATTTCGAGCGAGCCCGAGCGTTTCGCCGCCGGCCCGCACGACCCCAAGCTCATTGCGCAGGTAGAGACCAAGATGAAAGACTGTGATTGGTATGAAGCCGCTCCCCGCGCGGATGGCTACGGCAACGAATATCGTCCCCTCACCAAGGCCGGCGGCCACCGGGAGCACTTTGAAAAACTCTGGCCCAAGCAAGCGGCAGCCATCCGCCGGCTGATCGACGAGATGAAGACCTGGAAGACTGAACGCTGCGAACGCTTCGCCACCGTCTATGCTGCGTGGAACGACCTGTTGATTTGGGGCAAGCAGGCCGACGACGCGGCGATTTTGGATCAGGTCCTCAATCATTGGCACACGGCCAAGCAGCAAATTCCCAAAGCAAGTTGGATGGAAACGCTCACTTGGATGAAGCGCGAGGGCTACATCCCCACCGGCTTCGGCCGCGCCACCGCCCCCAAGCCTCAAGCCGATTTGTTTCCGTCATGAGCCTGCAACAACTTCAGCAAAAGCTCCCGGAAGTGAGAGTATGGATCGATCGCTCTCTGGCCACCCGCGCGGCAGAGGAGAAGGCCGGCGTCATCCGCTGGCTCCGCCCCGATTATCAGGCGAAAGGCGAGCTGCTGCTCAGCTCCACTGTCGGAGGGGCTTCACGCCCCGCTCAATCGCGGCCTAAAGCCCCTCCTACAGCCAAGGCAAAGAAACTGCCCTGGCCGGCGAAGACTGCCGAGCGGACCGTAGCCGTGGAGGCTGCGCTCGCCCAAGCCGAGCAACCCCTCACGTCCACCGAACTCACGAAGCTATTTTCCCGTGCCAAGGAAGCCGACGTGCAGGAAGTCCTCGACACCCTCTGCGCCCTCGGCCGCATCCGCCCCGGTGACACGAAGGGAACTTACGTCAGGTAGTTTCCCGATCACCACCAACCCTCAAACCCGCCATGAGCGACTTGATTCCAGCCTCCAATCCACCCGGCGGTGAGTTCCTCTTTTATCAGGCGGATGACGGCCGCATCCGCCTGCAAGTGCGCGTCCGGCAGGAGACGGTTTGGCTGTCGCTGAACCAGATGGCCGAGCTGTTTCAGCGGGACAAATCGGTCATCTCGCGACACATCAGCAATGTGTTCGAGGAGGGCGAGCTGGGCCGCGAGGCAACTGTTGCAAAATCTGCAACAGTTCAAACCGAGGGCGGTAAGCAGGTGACGCGGGACATCGAATTCTACAACCTTGATGTCATCATCTCAGTGGGCTACCGGGTGAAATCGCCGCAGGGCACGCAATTCCGTATTTGGGCCACGCAGCGGCTGCGGGAATACATCGTGAAGGGGTTTGCGATGGATGATGAGCGCTTGAAGCAGCACGGCGGCGGAAACTATTTCGAGGAGTTGCTGGCGCGCATCCGCGACATCCGCTCGTCGGAGAAAGAATTTTGGCGGAAAGTGCTGGAGATATATGCCACGAGCATCGATTACGATCCGGGCGTGGAAGCCTCGCGACATTTCTTCGCCACGGTGCAGAACAAGATGCACTGGGCCGCGCACGGCCAGACGGCGGCGGAAGTCATTCATGCCCGGGTGGACGCCGCCAAGCCGCAGGCGGGCATGACAAACTGGGTCGGCGCGAAGCCGAACAAGGCGGAAGCGGTCATCGCCAAAAATTATCTGCTGCCGGAGGAACTCAATGCGCTGAACCGCATCGTGGTGGCTTATCTCGAAGTGGCGGAAGTTCAGGCCTTGAACCGGAAGCCCATGTATATGCGGGACTGGATCGAAAAACTGGATGGCTTTCTGCGCTTGAGCGGGCGGGACATCCTCAAGCACGCCGGGAAGATTTCGCACGAGCAAGCGGTGTTGAAAGCGGAACAGGAGTTCGAAAAGTTTCATCACATGCAACTTGCCGGACCATCGCAAGTCGAGAAGGACTTTGAGGCGGCAGTAGAGAAATTGAAGAAACTCCCCACACCAAAACGAAACAGAAAGAAGCAATGAAAGACGCCCGTGTCACCCCCAACGAAGCCGCCAAGCTCTTCGGGCTTTCAATGCACGGACGTCCGTCCCAGAGATTCAGCTCAATCGAGTTCGCCAATTGGCGCGGATCAGCGAAGATGAGCGGTTTAAAACTTCCGGCCCAACTCAGCCCGCGTACGCCGGGTCCAGGCCGAGGCGGAAGTAGCCGCGGGCGTTGCT
>CAZIQP010000253.1:0-4103 GCA_964541315.1 uncultured Opitutaceae bacterium | reverse complement strand
GGACTTGGTTTGCTCGGAATTTACCTCAAGAGCGGCCTTCTCGGCGGCAGCTTCCTCCTGGGTCTTGAAGTTACGGCGGATGCGCACGCCATGCAGACGGCCTTCGACACGGTATGAGAACACGCCATTCCGATTTTTAAACCGGGTGACGGAGTACTGATTTTTAGATTTCATGCTTAGGTTGCCCCGTCAACTGGGCAACCTAACTTCGCGTTTTCGCTCTTCAGAGGGAAAACTTGGCGGAGAGGGGGGGATTCGAACCCCCGGTAGGCTTTTACACCTACGGCGCTTTAGCAAAGCGCTGCTTTCGACCACTCAGCCACCTCTCCGTGCGCGAATCCGCAAGGAAAAGCCGGGCGCAGGGGAGTGCAAGGCATTTTCCTACTTCTTCCCGGCATAATACCTGGGCTTCAGGACGCCGATACAGGGCAGGTTCCGGTAGCGCTCATTGAAATCCAGCCCGTAGCCGACCACGAATTCGTCGGGAATATCGAAACCAATAAATTCCGCCTCAAACGGCACACCCCGGCGGGCCTTCTTGTCGAGTAATACACAGGTGCGCACCGAAGCTGCTCCTTTGGCCAGGAGGAGTTGTCGGACTGCGGCGAGGGTGTTGCCAGTGTCGAGAATGTCGTCGACCAACAATACCTGCTCTCCGGCGATATCGAGTTTAAGATTGTCGACGATCACCGGCTTGCCACCGGCCTGCGTACCGGAATGGTAACTGGCCGCACGCAGACAATCGAGCCGCAACGGGGTGCGCAGTTGGCGGAGAAGATCGGCGGCGAAAATAAGCGCACCATTGACGATGGCGATCACGGTCAGGTCCTTGCCGCGATAGGTCCGGTTGATTTTTCCCGCGAGGGCTTTGACGCGTTTTCTGATCGCCGTTTCGCTCACCAGCACATGATCAAGATGCTTCAGTTCTGGAACGGTCTTGTTCGCGGCCATGCCGGACTAAGTGGGAGACTGCGGACTTTGGCAACAGCGGCGAACGTTTCCGGGTTTAATTTTGACTTCATTAGCTCAGGGCGGTTGCCTGCGGCAGACTCGCGTGCCCAAAACTAAACCGTCACATGTCCCGCTACGGTCGGAAACCGAGCTGCGGCGTTTTTGCCACCACGAAAAATGATTTCCATCCAAATCAAGCAGCTCACCAAGCGATTCGGCGACGTGGTGGCGTTGCATGGGCTTGATCTCACCATCGCCCCGGGGGAGCTTTTTTTTCTGCTCGGACCGAGCGGCTGCGGCAAGACCACGTTGCTGCGCTCGCTGGCCGGATTTTTTATCCCTGAAGAGGGGCGGATTTTCTTCGGTGGGGAGGACGTCACCCGGCTGGAACCGCACAAACGGAATACGGGAATGATGTTTCAAAGCTACGCGCTTTGGCCGCACCTGAGCGTGGCGGAGAATGTGGCTTTCGGGTTGGAGGAGCGAAAAGTACCGCGATCGGAAATCACGCGACGGGTGGATGAGGCGCTTGCCTCGGTGCGGATGGAGTCTTACGCGGAGCGAAAACCGAACCAGCTTTCCGGCGGACAGCAGCAACGCGTTGCGCTGGCCCGGGCGCTGGTGGTGCGGCCGCGTTGCCTTTTGCTCGATGAGCCGCTGTCGAATCTGGATGCGAAGCTCCGGCTGGAAATGCGTTCGGAAATCCGCCGGGTCTGCAAGGAGTTTCAGCTCACCACGGTTTATGTGACGCACGATCAAAAGGAGGCGCTGTCGATCGCGGATCGCATGGCGGTGCTGGATGGCGGACGGATTTTGCAAGTGGGGACACCGCGGGAAGTCTACACCCGTCCCACCCGGAAAGTGGTGGCGAACTTTATCGGGGAAACGGATTTCCTGCCGGGGAAGATCCGGACTTTTGTCAATGGCCGGGTGACGGTCGAAACTGCCGTGGGAAATTTCGACGGCGTGCTCGGTGATCCAACGGCGGTTCCGGCCGCAGGCGCCGCAGTGACCGTATCGATCCGGCCGGAGTGTTGGGAACTGCGGCCACCGGCGGAAGGAATCAACCGGGTTCATGGTCGCATTGGTGATTCGATCTACTTGGGTGAATTGGCCCAGCACGATTTTATCACCGGCAATGGCACCAGATTAAAAATCCATGAACGCAATCCCCGTTACGTTGATGAGGCGCTGCGCCGCGAGCTGTGTGCCGCGGTTGCTCCAGAAGACGTGGTGGTGTTGCTGGAGTGACTTATGACCGACCAACCGATTCGCGGTGTCGACCTCATGTCATGAAGCGCGCGCTGCTCATTTTTGCTTTGGTCACGGTGGTGGCGCTGCCGTTTTTGTTGCGGCCGAAACAGGTGGAGGCGGGCCAGGCCGACGGAACGCTGGTGATCATCACGCCGCATAATGAGGCGATCCGCTACGAATTTACGCAGGGGTTTCAGGAGTGGTACCGGAAAAAAACGGGCAAGTCCGTGGCCATCGACTGGCGGGTGATCGGCGGTACCAGCGAGATCGCGCGTTTTTTGGAATCGGAATACGTGGCGTCGTTTCAAAATTATTGGACACGAAAACTCAACAAATCCTGGGGGCTGGCGGTACAGGCGGCGTTCGCCAATGGTCGGCTGGCCAAGGAAGCCAGTCCCGCCGAACTGGAGGCCCGGCGGGCATTTCTCGCCTCTGAAGTCGGCTGCGGGATTGATGTTTTCTTCGGTGGCGGCTCCTTTGATTTTATGCAACAGGCGGCTGCGGGGCGCATCGTTGATTGCGGCCTGCTGCAACTGCATCCCGAGTGGTTTGACGAGAATGTTATTCCCCAGACGTACACCGGCGAACCGTATTGGGATAATCAGGGACGGTGGTTTGGTCCGGTGCTGAGCGGACACGGCATGATTTATAACGTGGATGCTCTGGCCCGGCTTGGCGTGAACCATCCGCCGGGCGAATGGGCCGATCTGGCAGATCCGCGTCTGCTGGGCGAAGTGGCGCTTTGCGATCCCACCAAAAGCGGGTCGATTTCCAAGGGATTTGAGTGTCTCATCCAGCAGAAAATCTATCAAGAGTGGGAGAAGCTCGCCCAAGAATCGGGCAAACCACGTGCGGAGCTGGAACCGGAAGCGGTGCGAAGCGGCTGGGAGAGTGGATTGCGTCTGATCCAGCGCATCGGGGCCAACGCGCGCTACTTCACAGACTCCTCGCAGAAGCCGCCGATCGATGTGGCGGCAGGCAATTGCGCGGTCGGCATGTGCATTGATTTCTACGGTCGTTATCAGCAGCAAAGTGCCAATGAACGCAGCGGTACCACACGGCTCGGTTTTGCTTCACCGCCGGGTGGGACGGTACTGTCGCCTGATCCGGTGGCGCTGATGCGAGGCGCGCCCCATCGCGAAATCGCCGTGGCGTTCATCGAATATATTTTGTCACTGGAAGGACAGAAGCTGTGGAATTTCAAACCCGGTGCGCCGGGCGGACCAAAGCGTTACGCCTTGCGGCGGATGCCGATTCGCCGCGATTTTTATGCCAGCGCCGATTTCCTGCCGCACCGCTCCGATCCGGGAGACAATCCATACGGCACGACCAACCCGCTCGTCTACCGTATGGCGTGGACGGGCGGGATATTTCGGGAAATGTCCTTTGTTATCCGGGTGATGTGTCTCGACCCGCATCCGGAGCTCGTCGCGGCATGGCGGGAGATCTCAAATGACCGCTTGGATGTGGCGACCCGGGACCGGGCTCTCGCGGTTATGGGCGATTTGGCGGCTGTCAGCTACGAGCAGATGTTCAACCGGATCAAGCCGGCGCTGAACTCCAAAAACAAGGCGGATGAAATCCGTCTCGCCAACGAGCTTGTCAGCCAATTCCGCCGACAATATATGAAAGCGGTCGAAATCGCCCGGGCTGGCACGCGCTGAAGCACTGGGTGGCACGCCCGGTCGATGGAATCAGGAGTTGGAAAACCCAGTGCGAGGCTCATGAGAAGTCCTGTTAGTGCGGGGTGCCTGCGGCAAGTTATAATAATTTGCGAAAAATTATTAATGGGTTCGAATGACAATCGAACTTGATTTTATTTTTAACTCGCGCTCTGCTGCGGGCTTGGCCTACTCTAATTGGATTAAATAACACGGGACAATGGCACGCAAAATCGC
>CAZIQP010000252.1:0-4104 GCA_964541315.1 uncultured Opitutaceae bacterium | reverse complement strand
CGCTGCTCCCGGCAACCCAAAACCGCGTATATCTACTGTAAAAGGACTCGCACAAACACACGTCCCGCGAGGTCCTGAGCTGGCAATTTTTGGTGGTGGTTGCGTCCCGCCCTGGCCGCAACCGCCACGCCGCTATGAGTCCGGACTATCGGGCATCGCCGTCGCTGTCGGCAGAGCAGGCCGTGGCCGTGGATCGGATTCTGCGGAGCCGGGATTTCATCACGCTGTTTCGCGGCGGTGCGGGCACCGGGAAAAGTTTTGCCCTGAAGGAAGTCGAGCAAGGTCTGACGGCGGCGGGTCGCCCGGTGGTCGTCCTGGCTCCGCAACGCCAGCAGGTGCAGGATTTGCAGGCCGACGGATTGGCGGCGGATACCCTCGCCCTTTTCTTGCAGCAAAAGCAGCTCGCGCGGGATGCCGTCGTCATCGTCGATGAAGCCGGCCAGATTGGCGCGCGGCAGCTCGGGGAATTGATCCGCATCGTGCGGGCCAACCGTGGCCGGCTGATCCTGTCGGGCGACACTCGCCAGCATGGCGCGGTCGCCGCCTCGGACGCGCTGCGTGCCATTGAGAAGCACGCCGGGCTCAAGCCTGCGGTCATTCAGACCATTCGCAGGCAGGACCCTCAACTCGGCGAGACAGTCCCGCAGCGGGCGTTTATTCGCGCTTACCGGGGCGCGGTGCAAGCAGCGGCAGATGGCAACGTCGCGGCGTCTTTTGACGCGCTCGACCGGCTCGGCTGCATCCGCGAAGTCGGCGACGAAGGCCGGCGCGATGCGCTCGCGGCCGAATACCTCGCCGCGGTCGAACGTAAGGAACGCGCGCTGGTCGTCGCGCAGACGCGCGAGGAGGTGCGCAACGTCAACGAAGTGATCCGCGCGAAATTGCAGGATGCCGGAAAGCTCGGTGCGGGCATGGCGCTCACTACCTACCAGCCGGTCGATTTGGACGAGGCCCAGAAACGCGATGCGCGCTTTTATCAAGCGGGGCACTATGCGTGCTTCATCCGTGGTTACGGTCGTTTCGCTAGAGGTGAGCGCTACCCCGTCGTCGGGGCCAATGAGCATGGCGTCATCCTCGAAAAGAACGGCGTTCAGAGCACGATGAGCTATCGTTACGCCGACCGCTTCGCGATCGCCACCGCGAAGGAAATGGAAATCGCCGCTGGCGACCGGCTCCAACTCAAGTTCAACGGCAAGTCCGTCGAAGGAAGCCGGCTGAATAACGGCGAACTGGTCACCGTCCGCGAGGTCGCGGCGGATGGGTCACTCGTGGTCGAGGCCGGCGCTGGAGCGAGGAAAACGCTCGCGCCGGCACAGCGCCTCCTGGTGCGCGGTTATGCCGTCACCTCCTACGGCTCGCAGGGCAAAACCGTGGATACGGTGATTCTGGCGGATGCCGCCAGCCGCGCCGCGACGGACGCGCACCAGTGGTATGTGACGATTTCTCGCGGACGGAAACGGGTGCTCGTCTTCACCCCGGACAAGGAGGCGCTACGCGCTCAAGTTCAGCAGGCCGGCGAGCGCGAACTCGCGATGGATTTGAAACTCGAAGGCGCTCCGTCTGTTGACGTGCGCCAATCAGAGTGGACCCGGCGCTCAGTTGTCGCCGCCGAGCGCATCCGTCAGAACGACGCCTTTATGCGAATGACCGCCACGCAAACCAACCATCAACGCATTCATTTATGAGCAGTCTAAGAGAAGCCCTCGCCAAGATGAAAGGTGCCCCCATTCGCTGCGTCGAAACGGATTGCCGTCCGGTTGCCGTGGTCACGTTTTACCCGTGGCAGGCCAAGGAATGGGCGCTGCCGTGGTCGCGGTTGGATGCCATGAGCGTTTGCGATGAGGAGGAATCAGAGCGGGTGGAACTCTTCTTTCCCCATCACCATATAATCATGATCGGCGATAATCTTCGGGATTTCCTAGAGGAAATCCGCACTTTTCAGGTGCTCTGCCTGCGCAACTTGCCGGCATCCCACCGCGCCACATTTGCGCCGCGTGAAACGTTCATCACGCAACTGGAAGTGCGAGCGCTGGCTGATCCGAAGAACTGTCCTCCGGTGGGCGTTCCCTTCTGATTGGGGTTTCCTCGAATCAGTGGACATAGACAACCGCGATGACGGGGTGCTGTTTGGTCGCTTCCGTGGACTGGAGCCACAACGCTTGCCGCTGTAAGCGACCAAACGGCGGCGGACACGGAGTTGATCGGTCTGGGCAACGGCGTTCCCGGGCGGTCGCATCGGCTCAGTTTGGAGCCTCAAAACGTAACATGCCTACCCCGGTCGCCTGTTTCAGTTTTGGCCCTGGTCTCGTCGGTGAATCGGAAACGACACGCCCGTGTCGTTTTTCTGTCCGCCCAGTGCGATGCCTTGAAGCTCTTTAGGTCTGAATAGGGCCTCCGCTCGGGACCCCGAGTGGTGGTCCCATTCAGAAACACGTGTTTCTGATTTTCCAAAAGCAAAAAACCGCACCGGAACCGGTGCGGCGTGACTGCGGCGAGAGGGGTCAGCCTCGGGTGGGCACCTTCAATTTGGTTCGGATGTGGACAGCAACCTCGGACGGATCGTAGTAAACGAAATGCCCGAGGCGGTGATGCGGGATGTGCCGGAGCTTGGTCCATTCCCGCAGCGTGCGCACCGAAGGCTCCTTGCCTGCCGGGAATATCCCGCACAGGCGGAGGCCGATGATGTCCGTTAGCTGGCTCTGGTCGGGGGCGAGGATTGATTGTGTTTCCATACCCCTGTTAGCCCGTCAATCGCAGCAAGCAGGGCGTGGCTGCATTTAGGCCGCAAAGGGCACAAGCGACACTGTGTCGGTTTCCTTCTCCGGTGCGACGGCGGCGCGGCACGGCAGGACTCCGAAAAATTGCTCGGCCTCCTCCGTGCTTTTCAAATCGAGATAGTGGCGGCGGATGATGCTTTCGGAATTGCCCGCCTGCAACGCGGCCTCGCCGAGGGAGCGGAATTTCGCGACGAACATCGAAATGAAGGTATGCCGCATCACGTCGTGCGAGAGCGGGAATTTCTGGGCCACCTTCTCGCGGATGTGCTGAAGGTTCGCGGGGATGATCGGGAATTTCTTCAGCGGATATGCACGCAACCACGCCAATAGATTCGGCTGAATCGTGACGTTGCGCGGCTCGCGCACCTTCGAAACCTCGGCGTCGATGCGAATCATGCCGTCATCGAGTTTAACGTGGGCCGGCTGGAGCCGGAGGATTTCGCCCGTGCGGAGGCAGGGCCGGATGCCGGCGAACAGGCAGAGGGCGAAGAACGGCACCGCAGAGGGGTAATGCTCTTCAACGAAGGCCATGAGGTCCTTGGCTTGCTGTGCAGTGAATGTCACCGCGCCACCACGCCGACGGCGAATGCGCCGCTGCGGGATTTTATCGAGCGGATTGTCTGTGACCCAATCGCGTTGCAGCGCGAACTTGAGGAAGGTCGAGACGATGCCCCGGCGGTTGTTGTAGGTCTTGAGCGCCGCTTTGCGCGCCTCGAAATAGCCCACGAGACGCGCCCCGGTCAGCTCCGCGACGGTTGCGCCGGGGAAGTGCTTTTCCAGCCGTTTTAGATCGCGCTTCATCCGCGTAAGGTGCGGCTCGGAAAGCAAGTCCTGCTCGTGTTCGTGCTGCTTGGTGGCGACGTATGCCGTGACCGCTTCGGTCAGGAGCTTTTGGGTCACTGGCTCGCGGTAGTTCGCCAGCGCGAAATCGACGTAAAATGAGAGCGGACGCGGCCGACCTGCCAAACGGCGAAACACCGCCTCGGCCTCCCGGAACTGGTCGGCGGCGAGAAACGTTGTGACGGACTGCATGCCGGACGCGGACTGCATGGCCTTCATTTCGAGGGCGGCCTTTTCGGCGGCGGCCTCCTCCTGGGTCTTGAAGTTGCGGCGGATGCGGACGCCATGGAGGCGGCCATCGACCCGCCACGAGGTCACCCCGTTACGGTTCTCAAATCGACTGACGGCAAACGATTGTTCATGTTTCATGCTTAGGTTGCCACGTCAACTGGGCAACCTAGCTTCGGGGTTTCTCTCCTCAGAGGAGAAAAATGGCGGAGAGGGAGGGATTCGAACCCCCGGAACCCTTTCGGGCTCACCTGATTTC
>CAZIQP010000251.1:0-4106 GCA_964541315.1 uncultured Opitutaceae bacterium | reverse complement strand
TCGAGGTGCCGCTGTTATTTGAGCAAGAAATGGAAAATTGGTTTGATTTCACCGTTTGTATCACCTCAGAGTGCGCCTCGCAAATCAGGCGGCTGGAGTCACGCGGGATACCGCCGAATCTCGCCCGCCAGCGTCTGGCCCAGCAGTTGCCCCTGGCCCGAAAATGCGAATTGGCCGACTTTGTCATTCTCAACGACGGCTCACTCGAATTCTTACGCGAACAGATCAACCTCCTGGTACAACGCTTACCTCAACACCAACCCGCCTCCACGGCATCCCTTTAATGGAAGTCTCCCCGCCCTCATCCGAGGACAATCCCACAGCCGACGGTGCGGCTGATTCAGCCGGTGCCTCCGCCAAGAAGCGCGCCACCCCGCGTTCGCGCCTGACCCGCACCAAAACAACTCCAACGCCCAAGAGCGCGACAGCCCCCAAAGCGAAGGCCCCCAGGACGAGCAAATCAGCGAAAGCGTCAGCCGCAGCCGAGACGGGGGCTTTTGAGCCCACCCTTCAGTTTGAACCTGCACCGGTCGAACGCCCCTCTCCCGTCGAACGTCCCGCGTCGGTCGAGTACACCGAGCCGGCCCGGGCTCCAGACTCTGTTTCCGAGCCTGCGCCGATGCCTCAGGCCGAAAATCAGGCTCCGGCCAGCGTGTCCGATCAGTCCGCTCCTGCGGCTCCTGCCCAGTCAGCTCCTCCGCCACAAAATGGCGGCCACGCCCAGCAAGGTGGTGGCGAAGACAGCGGACAACATCAACAGCACGGGGGAGGTGGCGGCGGAAAATTTAACCGTTGGCGTGACAAAAAATTCCGTGGCGGACAAGGCGGCGGACCCGGTGGCGGAGGCGGCGGTGGCAAATGGAACAAGCATCCGGGCGGCGGAGGCGGCCACGGCGGTGGTCAGGCCAACGCCCCGAAACATCCGCCTCAGCCTCCTCCGCCCAAGACTGAAATTCATTATGGCGACCTGCCCGATCCGGCCCGCTTCGCCGATCCTGTGGCGCTCGACCGCGTGGCCGACGAGATTGCTTCCTCGGGTGAGGAGCCGATTTGGTTGCAGGATTTATACGATCTTGGACACGCCGAACTCAATGCCAAAGCCATCCGGCTCGGTGCGAAATTCGATGGTGTGCCGAACCGCAAGCAATTGCTGGGTGCCGTATTCGCGGCCGTGGCGGAAAAGAAGATCCCTTTGCTCGACACGGGTTGTCTTGATCTGACCGACCGTGGCTTTGGCTTCGTCGTGCATGCCTCGGTGAACTACCGTTTGTACCCGGAGAACTCGTTTTTGTCCGAGGGCTTTGTGCGCAAGCACGGGCTCAAGCGCGGGCACCTCGTCGAGGTGCAGGTCCAGGCTCCGCAGGGCAACGATCGTTGTCCTGCCGTGGTCCGTCTGCGCAAGGTCATGGGCGGCGAGCCGGGCGAGATTCTCAGAATCACGCCTTTCGAGGAACTCACGCCGTACTATCCTCTCCAGCGTATTTGGCTGGAGCGGCCCGATCAGAAGGATGTTTCCATGCGCATGGTTGACATCGTCACGCCCGTGGGCTTCGGCCAGCGCGGACTGATCGTCGCGCCGCCGCGCACCGGCAAAACCGTGTTGCTGCAAAACATCGCGAACTCGATCGCGATCAATTCGCCAACGGCAAAGCTCATCATTCTGCTCATCGACGAACGGCCCGAGGAAGTCACCGATTTCCGCCGTCACTGTAAGGGCGAGATCGTCAGTTCCACGTTCGACGAAACGCCCGAAAGCCATGTTCATTGCGCCGAGATGGTGATCGAGAAGGCCCGCCGCATGGTGGAACAGGGCGATCATGTGGTCATTCTTCTTGATTCGATCACCCGTCTGGCCCGCGCCTACAACGCGCTGGCGTCCAACTCCGGCAAGATCATGTCCGGCGGTCTCGAGGCCAACGCGCTCCAGAAGCCCAAACGCTTCTTCGGTTCCGCGCGCAATATCGAGGGCGCGGGCAGCCTGACCATCCTGGGCACGGCGCTGATCGACACCGGCAGCCGCATGGATGAGATCATCTTCGAGGAATTCAAGGGCACCGGCAACATGGAGCTCCATCTCGACCGCGATCTCGTGAACAAGCGCATCTTCCCCGCGCTCAACATCGACAAGAGCGGCACACGCAAGGAGGAGCTGATCTATCATCCCGAAGAGCTGGCGCGCATCTACTCGCTGCGGCGCGCGATGCAGGGCGTGCCGGCCGCCGATTCGATGGACATGCTCATCGGGCGGCTCAAGAAGACCAAGACGAACGCCGAGTTCCTGCTCAGTCTGAACCGCTGATGCCGGTGAGCGTCGGTCCCTCGTGTGTGCAACCAGCCGACGAATATCTGATCCGGGTCGCGCTGAAGCACGGTCTGCTGCGGCGCGAACAACTGCCCGCCGCAAATCAGGCCGACTCCGGTGTTGCGTCGCCGGGCCTAACTGCAGCCTCTCTGCCTGCCGGACAGGCGCGACGCCTGGTGGCGGAAGGAACCATCAACGCAGCGGCTCTCGCCCGGGCGATCGCGGTTGAATTTGCCCTGCCCTTCGTTGAACTGCACGGGCGGACCGTTGCCAACGAAGTGCTGGCCGCTCTGCCGAGAAACTTCGTGATGAAGCATCAGGTTTTCCCTTTTGGCTGGGCCGGGGAGAAACTGATGGTTGCGCTCTCCGATCCGCTGGATGTGGCCTTGATGGACAGTCTCGCGCATGTCGCCGGCCGGCCCGTTGCGGTCAGTGTGGCGACGGAGGAAGAAATCAGGGAGGCGAGCACCCGGCATTTTGACCAGCCGGCCCGTCTGATCGATCAGTTGTTGCCGGGCGGGATTTCCGCCGGGCACGAGCCCGCACCCGATACCGGGGAGGGGAAGGAGGCGGACGCGCCCATCATCAAAATGGTGCACGATATTATTCTGGGTGCGGTGCATCAGCGCGCATCGGATATCCATCTTGAGCCGTTGGAACGCCGTTTCCGTGTCCGCTATCGGATCGACGGAGTGCTGACCGAGGCGACCGCCCCGGCTAAGCGCCATCAACTGGCGATCATCTCACGGTTGAAAATCATGGCCAACATCAGCATCGCGGAAAAGCGGGTGCCGCAGGATGGCCGCGTCCAAATCGCGCTCGCCGGACGCACCCTCGACTTCCGGGTCTCGTCGCTGCCGACGACCCACGGGGAAAGCATTGTCATGCGGATTCTCGACCAGACGCAGTTGCAGCTCGGTCTGCCCGAGCTGGGTTTTGATGTGGAGGATCGGGCCCGGTTGGAAAAGCTGATCGCCGCGCCCGATGGCATGGTGTTGGTCACCGGCCCGACCGGCTCCGGCAAAACCACCACGCTCTACAGTTGTCTCCATCATCTCAACCAGACCGATCGGAAAATCATCACGGTCGAGGATCCCGTCGAATACCAGCTCACGGGCGTGAACCAGGTGCCGGTGCGCGCTGAGATCGGCATGACCTTCGCCACGGCCTTGCGCGCGATGTTGCGGCAGGCGCCGAATATCGTGATGGTGGGCGAGATTCGGGATCGCGAGACGGCTGACATGGCGGTCAACGCCGCGCTCACCGGGCATTTTGTGCTCAGCACGCTGCACACCAATGATGCGCCGGGGGCCATCGCCCGGCTGACGGATATTGGCGTCAAACCCTTCCTCGTTGCCGCAGCGTTGCGCGCCAGTCTTGCGCAGCGCCTGGTCCGCCGGATCTGCCCGCATTGCAAGCGTTCCTATCAGCCGGCGCCGCACGAATTGCGGGCGCTGGGGCTCGGGGCGGCGCAAATTTCCGGGGCGCGATTCGCCCACGGCACCGGCTGCTCGGCGTGCCACGGAACCGGGTTTCGGGGCCGCCTTGGAATTTTTGAGACATTTTTAGTAAATGACGGAATGCGCGATCTGGTCCATGCCAATGCCAGTGCCGCCACGCTCCGCCAGAGGGCAAAAGCGGAGGGGATGCGCACCCTGCGGGAGGACGGGATTCGTAAAGTCCTTGCCGGGCAGACCACAATCGCCGAGGTTGCTTCCGTGACGATCGGCGATATCGATTAACCACATTCCCCTACCGCCCATGAGCTACGACATGAATGATCTTCTCGAGCTGGTCGTTGACC
>CAZIQP010000250.1:0-4115 GCA_964541315.1 uncultured Opitutaceae bacterium | reverse complement strand
TGGTCTGGTCGATGGCGATGGACGGCCGGATGTTTTCGATCGAGTCGACCTTGGGTTTGTCAAGCAGCTCAAGAAACTGGCGGGTGTAGGCCGAGAAAGTCTCGACGTAACGGCGCTGGCCCTCGGCGTGCAGGGTGTCGAAGACGAGCGAGGATTTGCCCGCCCCGCTCAGGCCGGTGACGACGATGAATTTGCCCAGCGGCAGGTCGAGGTCGAAGCCTTTGAGGTTGTTCTGGCGCACTCCGCGGAGGCGGATGCATTCAGGGGCGGCGGAGGAGGTGAATGGCACGGCAAGCACGAATGGACGGGAAATCCCAGAAAGCAAACCGGAGGACGATTGCGCCGGAATCTGCTGACATGATGGTGTCAGGAGGCGCCATCGTTCGATAGGATTCACTTATCGTCCGGCGATCTGGGTGAAGAGGGACAGGTGGGCTTGGATCTGGCGTTCGGCGGTAAAGTTATCGCGAGCGTGGCGCCGGGCGGTTTCGCTGAAGGTTTTTCTCAGACTGGGCGCCCGGATGAGCTTGTCGAGCGAAGCAACAAAGGAGTCCTGGTCGCCGTTCCTGATGAGGTAGCCGGATTGGCCGGGCGCAAAACATTCGCCGACGCCGACGATGTCGTAGGCGACGGCGGGCAGGCCGTGCAGTTGCGCTTCGATCAGGAAATTCGAGAGAGATTCGCTTTGGGAAGCCAGCAGCGCGAGATCGGCCGCGAGGTAGAGCGGGGTGGGGTCGGGTTGGTAGCCGAGGAATCGCACGCGGCCGCCGAGGCCGAGATCATGCGCGAGTCGCTCGCATTTTTTCCGGGTGGAGCCGTCGCCGGCGAGCCAGAGCTGCCAGTCGAGATAGCCCGGGAGTTTGGCACAGAGTTCGATCAGCTCGCGCTGATTTTTCAGCCGGCGAAACATGGCGACATTCAGCATCACCACGGTGTTGGGATTGGCGCCGTAGAATTTTCTCAGGGCGGTGTTGCGGGCGCCTTCGGCGTCGTGGGATCGCAGCGCGGGGTTGTGGATGACGGTGATCTTGGGCGAGGGCAGATTGTGCTGGTCGGTGAGGACGCGCTTGGCGACATGACTGTTGGCGATGATATGCCGGCAGAGACCCAGCGAACGCACGAAAAGCCAGGGGAGGGTCTTGCCGGTGCGCATGGTGCAGACGACGGCGGCGCGGGGCAGGCGCTTCTGGACGAAACCGGCGTAGCAATTCGCCATGCGGCCCATGCAGAGCACGAGATCGGGCGCGGCTTCCTCGGCGGCGCGCAGGAGATTTGGGGCAAACCAGTCCAGATGGCAGTCGAAGGGCTGGAGCGACTTGAAGGCGAAGGGCTGGTTTTCGGCGTCATCGCCCAGAGCCCCACGGGGACGGAAGGTCAGCAAGGTGACCTCGTGGCCGGCCCGGGCTGCCGCGGCGCCAAGGAAAACGGCTTGTCGTTCGGTGCCGCCACTGCGGAGATAGTCCTGGATGATGAGAATTTTCATTGCTCCGCGAAGAGGTGCGGCAACATTTATCAATCCATGAAAAATCCGTTCGTCAATCTGCTCGTGCGTTGGATGGTGCTGGCGTTGGGGGTGATGCTAAGCACCAAGTTGGTGCACGGGATCCACTACGACAGCGGCACGACGCTCGCTGTCGTCGTGCTGTTGCTAAGTTTGTTTAATGCCGTGCTGAAGCCATTGCTGATGCTGTTCACGCTGCCTTTTATTTTGCTCTCACTGGGGATTGGCATCTGGTTCATCAACGCCCTGATCTTTTATTTCACCGGCCGGCTCGTGGCGGGCTTCCAGGTGGACAGTTTCGGCTCAGCCCTCTGGGGCGCCCTGATCGTGAGTCTGACGAACATGATTCTGACCAGAATGCTGATCGGGTCTCCTGCGCCCACGAGACCCAGCCCGCCACGGCGCGAGACGAAGAAGGACGATGTGATTGATGTTTGATCCGGAGGTTTCCGGGGCCGGATCATCATCCGAAATCAATACCTCGCCAGCGTCGGGTCGATCAGTTCGGCCCAGGTATCGATGCCACCGGCGACATTGCTGACCTGCGTGAAACCGTTGGCCCGGAGAAACTGGGTGACGCGCAGGCTGCGACCGCCATGGTGGCAATGCACGAGAATCAACCGGTCACGCGGCAGATCGCCGAGGTGCGCGGGAATCTGTTGCATGGGAATATGGCGGCTGCCGGCGATGGCGCAGGTCGCGACTTCGTGCGGCTCGCGCACATCCAGGAGCAAAGCCCCGGCGCGAAACTGCGCGGCTGCGGTCATGACATCGATTTCCATGGGGGTTTCCATGTGACAATGGTGGAAATATTGCCTCAATGGTCAAAGGTATTGCCCAGTTCACGGTTGACCCGCGGCGTGCCGGCCAAATCGTTGGGCCCATGTCGGAACGATTTGTTGTCATCATGGCCGGTGGTCGCGGAGAGCGATTCTGGCCGCAAAGCCGCGAAGCCACGCCCAAGCACCTACTGCCGATCGTCGGGGACAAGTCCATGCTGGCCCAGACCGTGGACCGGGTGGCCGGGGTTGTGCCACGGGAGAATATCTGCGTACTGACGACACGTGCCCAGTTCGAGGGATGTCGGGCGGCATGCCCGGGCCTACCTCCGGAAAATATCGTGGCTGAGTGGGTGGGGCGTGATACGGCCGCAGCGACGGGCGTGGCCATGCTGATGGTCAAACGCAAGAGTCCCAATGCGACACTGGCGATGCTGCCGGCGGATCATGTAATTTACGACATCAAGGAGTACAAAGCCGTGTTGACGGCGGCATTCGAGGCGGCGGAAGCGGCGGAAGTACTCGTCACGCTCGGCATCAAGCCCGCCGGGCCGGAAACGGGTTTCGGCTATATCCAGCAGGCTGGCCTTTGGCGCAAGGTTAACGGGCGCGACGTGATGGCCGTTAAGCGTTTTGTCGAGAAGCCCGACCTGAAGACGGCCGAGGGTTATGTGGCCACGGGGGAATACTTTTGGAACGCCGGCATGTTCGTCTGGCGGGTGCCGGTCGTGGAAGCCGCCTTCCGTACCCATGCCCCTGAGCTCTACGCCGGGTTGCAGAAAATTGAGGCAGCTGTGAAGTCGCCGGCAGATTGGGATGCCGCGTTGGAGAAGATTCATCCAACATTGCCCAAGATTTCTGTGGACTACGCGTTGATGGAAAAGTCCACTAACGTTGTGGTGGTGCCCGCGACTTTCGACTGGGACGACGTCGGGTCCTGGCCGGCTCTCGCCAAGCATTTCACTCCGGACCGCGAAGGCAATGTATTGCGTGGCCATGCAATGGTTGAAAATGGCACGCATAATATCGTCGTCTCCACCGACGGTCACCTAGTCAGTGTGATCGGTGTGAGCGACCTAGTCGTAGTGCACACGCCTGGTGCGACTTTGGTCTGCCCGAAGAACCGGGCTCAGGAAATCAAGATGCTGCTTGAACGGATCAAGCAGGATCCAGACAAGAAACACTTCCTATAAGCGCATGCGTTGCCTCGGCATCGACTACGGCACGAAACGAATCGGCCTCAGCCAGGGCGACGAGATCGGCGTGGCGACCCCGTTGCCGGCGCTGACTGACGGGCTGAGTGAGGCGAGCTGGCAAAAGCTGGGCGAAATTATCAGGCAGCGGCGGATCACCGATCTGGTGGTCGGTTATCCCTACAACATGGATGGTTCGGTGGGCTTCAAGGCGAAGGAGGTCGATGCGTTTGCGGCGCAGTTGAAGGAAAAATTTGGTTTACCGGTGCATTTGGTGGACGAGACCCTCACGAGCTACGAGGCCGAGTCGACCATCGCGAAAAAATCCCGGCGCGACGTGCGCGACAGCGGGCTCATCGACTCGCGCGCCGCGTGTCTGATCCTGCAGGATTTTCTGGATCAGAAAATGCCACCACCACTCATGGGCCAGGATAGTTGACAACGGAAAGATGGGAATCGGCTTCCGACTGCGCCAAGCATTTTCTCCGCAGATCTCGCGGATCAAGGCACGGATGAAAGGCAATTCAGATCGAAGCTTTGTTTTATCCGCGAGAATCAGCGTTATCCGCGGGAGAATTCGTTGATCCGATCAGAGTGTCTCGTGACGGAGACGAAGGTGGCGAAGGTCCGAACGGGAAGGGA
>CAZIQP010000249.1:0-4214 GCA_964541315.1 uncultured Opitutaceae bacterium | reverse complement strand
AGCGGCACGCCCTGGCGTTGCATGTTCGAGCCCATGAGCGCGCGATTCGCGTCGTCGTGCTCAAGGAACGGAATCAAACCGGCGGCGACCGAGACGACCTGCTTCGGCGAAACGTCCATGAGGTCGACCTCGTCGGCCGTGACTTCAAGGAAGTTGCCGGAGTTACGGGCGGTGACCTTGCCGACGTAGTGACCCTTGTCATCCACTTCGGAATTCGCCTGCGCGATGGTCTTGCCCTCTTCCTGGTCGGCGGTGAGATAAACGACCTTGTCGCTGACGCGGCCCTTCTCGACGATGCGGTAAGGCGATTCGATGAAACCGAATTCGTTGACGCGGGCGTAGGTGGCGAGCGAGTTGATCAGACCGATGTTCGGACCTTCAGGCGTCTCGATCGGGCAGATGCGGCCGTAGTGGGAAGGATGCACGTCGCGCACCTCGAAGCCGGCGCGTTCGCGGTTCAAACCTCCGGGCCCGAGTGCGGACAAGCGGCGCTTGTGCGTGAGCTCGGCGAGCGGGTTGATCTGATCCATGAACTGCGAGAGCTGGCTGCGCGCGAAGAAATCGCGGATCACGGTCGTCAGAGCCTTCGGATTGATCAGCTTCTGCGGCGTGATCGAGTCAACGCTCTGGTCATAAAGGGTCATGCGCTCGCGCACGAGACGCTCGGTACGGCTGAGGCCGACGCGGCACTGGTTGGCGAGAAGTTCGCCGACCGTACGGACGCGACGGGAACCCAAGTGATCGATATCGTCGACGATACCGTCGTTCTTCTTCAGACGGACGAGATACTTGGTGGCGGCGACGATGTCGGCCGACTCCAGAATGCGCATCTCGAGATCGGTCTTGAGATCGAGCTTCTGGTTGATCTTGTAGCGGCCGACGCGGCCGAGGTCATAGCGTTTCGGATCGAAGAACAGGCGCTTGAGGAGAGCCTTGGCGTTGGCGGTGGTGGGCGGCTCGCCCGGACGCAGCTTCTTGTAGACTTCCTTGAGGGCTTCTTCCTCGTTGCGGGTCGGGTCTTTCTTCAGGGCGCGGATGATCGCACCTTCGTCCGCCGTGGTGTCGATGACGCGCATCGACTTGATGTCGTGCTTCTCGAAAGTGCGGACGATCTGCTTGGTCAGCGGCTCGAATGCGCGGGCGAGGACGACACCCTTCTGGGCATCGATGACGTCTTCGACGAGCACGAGGGTGGATACATTCTCGAGATCGAGCGCCTTGGTAACCTTGAGTTCCTGGACGTTGTAGAAAAGATTCAAGATATCCAGATCGTTGCTGAAGCCGATGGAACGGAGCAGCGTCGTGATGAGGAATTTCCGGCGACGGCGGCGGCGGTCGAGATAAACGTAGAGCAGATCGTTGTTATCGAACTGCACCTCGAGCCAGGTGCCGCGGTCAGGAATGATGCGGAAGGAGTGGAGCAGCTTGCCGTTCGGGTGGGTGGCCACCTCGAAGCAGATGCCGGGGGAACGGTGAAGCTGGGAGACGACAACGCGCTCGGCACCGTTGATGATGAAGGAGCCGCGCTCCGTCACCATCGGGATGTCGCCCATGAAGATCTCCTCGTCCTTGATGAAGTCCTCCTCGCGCAGGCGCAGCTTCACGTAGAGCGGCACCGCGTAGGTCGTGCCTTCGCGCAGGCACTCGATCTCGGAGCTCTTGGCCTCGCCGATCGTGTAGGAGACGTACTCGAGGGTCAGGCGCTCGTCGTAGGAATTGATCGGGAAAACTTCGCGGAACACAGCCTCCAGGCCGACCGGCTTGCGTTGTTTCTCGGGCGTGTCCTTCTGGAGGTACTCGAGGTAGGAGCTGATCTGCAGCTCAATGAGGTCGGGCGGAGGAATTACTTCGCGCAGTTTGCCAAAGTTAGCGCGTTCGTGATGTTGGGTGCGGTCGGCCATGGGATCTTCCGATTGAGTGTGATAAAAAGGATCAGAGACAGTACGCGCCAAAGGTGGCGGCGCAACTGGCAGGGAGGCGCGTCGAGATCAGAAGCTCAGCGCACCGGGAAAGAACAAAAGAAAAGCCGAAGGACAGGCCGTGTTTGCACGCGGCCCGCCCCCGGGAAGTGGAACTGTGGGCGTTGGTCAGGGCCAAGCGCGGGTTATTTGACCTGAACTTTGGCGCCTGCGGCTTCGAGCTTCTTCTTGATGTCCTCGGAGTCGGCCTTGTTGACGCCTTCCTTGACCGGCTTGGGTGCGCCTTCGACGAGATCCTTGGCTTCCTTGAGACCAAGGCCGGTGATGGCGCGGACTTCCTTGATGACGCCGATCTTGTTGGCCCCGGCTTCGAGAAGCACGACGGTGAACTCGGTCTGCTCTTCCTTGGGAGCACCCGCGGCGGCGGCGGCACCGCCCGCCGGAGCGGCGGCGACAGCAGCGGCGGCGGAAACGCCCCATTTGCCTTCGAGTGTCTTGACCAATTCGGCGAGTTGAAGAATGGTCTTGCCGTTCAGCCATTCAATGCCCTGTTCGTCTGTGATGTTGCTCATGGTATTTTCTCCTGAAGGGGATAGCGGTTTCGGTGGGTGAAACGCGTTTAAGAGACGTATCTCCTAGCCTCTTCCTTGGATGGGTTGCTTTCCGGCTCGCGCCGGAAAAATGGTGATTTTGAGTTGATGGATTAGGCGGCCGGAGCAGCGGGCTGCTCCTTCTTGACCTTGGCGTCGAGGACGCGAACAAATGCGGCGGCTTGCATGGTGAGCAGGCCGAGGAACATCGAGCGCAGCACCTCGAAGGAGGGCAGTTCGGCGAGCTTGTTGAGCTCGTCGGCGCTCATGACTTTCCTGTCGAGCATGCCGACCTTCACCTCGAGCTTCTGTTTGTCCTGGATGTATTGCTTCAGGACCTTGGCGACGCCGGCGGGATTTTTCCCGCCCACGACGACAGCAGTCTGGCCGCTGAGACTCTTGTCCACCTCGGGCAGGCCAAAGGCCTTGGCCGCGACGCGGAAGGAGCTGTTCTTCACCACATGGAACTCGGCCTTCTCGGGCGCGAGACGCTTGCGCAGTTCCGCGGCGTCGGCCACGGTCAGTTTGGTGAAGTTGGTGAGGATGACGTAGTCGGACTTCTTCAGATGCCCGGTAACCTCGTCGATCAAATATTTCTTTTCGGCTCTCATGGTTCAGTTGCTCCGGGTTAGACTTTGTTCAGTTCGGTGGCGGCGAGTTTCACGCCGGGGCTCATCGAGGAGGAAATAACCGCCGTCTTGATGTAGTGGCCCTTGAAGGAGGCGGGCTTCGCTTTCGCGATGGCATCGAGCACCGCCGTGACGTTCTCGGTGATCTGCGCCGAGGTGAACGAGCGCTTGCCGACACCGACGCCGATGTTGGCGGTCTTGTCCATCTTGAACTCAACGCGACCGGCCTTGACGGCCTTGATGCCGGCAGCGATGTCGTCGGTCACGGTGCCCGACTTCGGATTCGGCATCAGGCCTTTCGGACCGAGGACACGGGCGAGAGTACGAACCTGCTTCATGGCTTCGGTCGTCGAGATGGCGACGTCGAAGTCGAGCCAGCCTTCGTTGATCTTGGCCATGAGGTCGGCCAGACCCGCGTGGTCGGCACCAGCAGCGAGGGCTTTCGCGGGATCGTCGGTGAAGACGACCACGCGGACCTTCTTGCCCGAACCATTGGGCAACGGCGTGGTGCCGCGCACCATCTGGTCGCCCTGCGCCGGATCGACGCCGAGACGGAGGGACAATTCGATGGTCTCATCGAATTTGGCCTTCGGGAATTTCGTCAGGATCTCGACCGCTTCATTCAGCGGGTAGTCCTTGGTGAGATCAGCGACCTGGATGGCGCTGCGGTATCTTTTGCTATGTTCCATTAATGACTCCTTGCGGTGCGAACGTCCCGGGTGGGACTCCCGCGGTGAGCGGTTGTGGTTGAGGGAAAAATCAGTCGATGACTTCGATACCCATGTTGCGAGCGGTGCCGGCGATCATGCGGATGGCGGCTTCCTCGCTGTTGGCGTTGAGGTCGGCCTTCTTGATCTTGATGATCTCGATGATCTGCTTCTTGGTGACCTTGCCGACCTTGTCGGAATTCGGCTTGGCCGAGCCGGAGGCGATGCCGGCGGCCTTCTTCAGGAGCACGGCGGCGGGAGGCGATTTGCAGATGAAAGTGAAGGACTTGTCGGAATAGACCGTGATAACCACGGGAATGATCATTCCGTTCTGATCTTTGGTCTTCGCGTTAAACTCCTTGCAGAAGC
>CAZIQP010000248.1:0-4262 GCA_964541315.1 uncultured Opitutaceae bacterium | reverse complement strand
TTGATCTGCTGCTGAAACGCCGTGTACTGCTTGAATTCATCATCCGAAATGATGCCCTGAAGCATGGGAGCAGGCAGCCCCGAGGGGGAAATTTTTGGTCCGCCGCCAAAAGCCGGTCCGGGAATCGGACCGGAAGCGGGCGACGGCTGAGGAAAAGACGGGGCCGGACTGGCACTGGGCTGCGCCAAGGCGGTCAGCAAAGATCCGGCGAATACAAATGCTACGAATGCAAATTTCGGCAGGGAGCGGATGGTCTGGTGCATGGTTGTTGCGATGGGGATTCTATGGGTGAGATGGACAGTGTCTAACAGGGCGGCGCAGAAAACCGATGTGGCAGCGCCATTGGCATAGTGCGGACCAATGAATGAAATCTCCCCGTTTGTACACTCAAAGGTTTTCGGTGAGATCGAATGAAAATAAAAAACCGGTTCGGTCCAACTTCACCGCCGACCGACCACCACAGAAATTTTCCGGACGGAAACCGGAGCCAGATTGTCCATGCTTGATTAGCCCTAACTGCGCCGGCTGGGGCTGTTTCGCCAGGCCTCCCCAACGTAATTTGCGGGGTTTTGATTGAACTGTGCGGATGCACCCGGCGGTATGCTCAAGCTTCGCCATGATCCGCCGGCGTAGTGCTTGGCCAGGTACACGATTTGTCCGACGTGGTAGGAATAGTGCGTCAACTGGCGAGTAATGGCCTGTCGCACACTCAACGGTTCCTTTCGGATGGTGACAGTGCGATCGAGATCGCCATCGGTCAGCGGCCCGATGGCGGCGAAAAGGGTGGTCCATCCCGCTTCCCATTGCCGCAGCAGACTTTCGCGGGTGTCTTCTGTCAGAATCGCAAACTCAGTGTCACGATTTCGCCCGGGTTTTTCGCCATCCGCGGTGAGAAAGTCCGTCCACCGTGAGAGCAGATTGCCACCGACGTGTTTCACGATGATGGCGACGCTATTGTCTCCCGCCGATAGCACGGCAAAAAATTGCTCGGTGGAAATTTGCGCGATCGCACCATCAGCAAGTCCCTTCATGCGCTTGAATTCGCGGACTGCGAGTTGAATGTGGGTCTCTTTGGGTGGCATAAGCGTCAACCAAGCCGATGGTACTCCTCTACCAATGACGGGCGAGCGCAAACAAAACGTATTGGCACTGAAACTGAGTCCTGCGCGGACAACACCCCGCGCGCACCCGCGCGCACACCGGGTGGTTATTCAGCAGTGTTTGGCTGCACCGATATGCCTTCGGAGTCGCAACTCTTGAAGTCGCACGCCGCCAAAGTCAGCGGCCTTTTCCCCGCCGTCGTGATGGTAGCCGAGCTTTTCGTAGAATTGAAAGGCCGATTGGTTTTCACGCAGCACCCAAAGAATAATTGGCCCGGTGCCAAGCAGTGCAGTTTCGATTTCCTGCATCAATTTCCGTCCGACACCCCGGCGCCAGACTGACGGAGAAATATAGATCGCGAAGATTTCACGGACAGCCGTACTTTCGGCACTTTGGCTTGGGCCGCCCGAAGCCCAGCCGACAACTTTTTCTCCATCAAGTGCCACGAGAGTCATGCTGCGACCAGAAGCAAGCTGCTGCCGCCAGAAGGCCACCTTCATCTCCTCTGTAAGCCCGGCGAGGTATTCGGCGGGAATTATTCCGCGATAGGCTTCGCGCCACGCTTGCACATGAATCCGCGCGATTGCCTCGGCATCTTCGATTGTCGCTTTGCGGATCATGCTGTGCCAAAACTATCGTTCAGCCAACGACCGGCGAGCGCAAACCAAACGCCCCTGAACGCGGAAATCTTCAAGCCGACCCGCAGGCAGGAAAACCGAAACTTTCAGCTTTGTAATGTTGGGGAAAGGATGGGGACAGGCGGGGGTGCTATTGTCGGCTCCATGAAAACAACACTTTTCGATTTATTGCAGCGCCGGTTTGCCTTCGCAGCCGGCTTGGTCGCGGTGGCCGGGCTGCTCGCCGGTGCCGCCGCAGTCTCCGGCTCTTCTCCTTCGCTCGTGCTCAAGCAGGATTCCAAGGAAATCGCCCGCGGTCAGTTGGAACGGGCCAGCTACTCGGATATTGTCAAGCGGGTCGCGCCGAGCGTGGTGACGATCACCAGCGAGATCAAAGCCAAGCGGGTGCGGATGAATGGAAGGGATAATCCCATGTTCGAGGATCCGATGTTCCGTCAGTTCTTTGGCGGACGGATGCCGGAGATGCAAAGCCCCGCGCAAAGAGGCCTTGGCTCCGGCGTCATTATCAGTGCCGACGGTTATATCGTCACCAACAACCATGTGGTTGAAGGTGCCGATTCGCTCACAGTCACCTTGGATGCGGGCCGCGAATTGCCCGCCAAGGTTGTCGGTCGCGATCCGTTGACGGACGTCGCCGTCGTCAAGGTTGACGCCAAGGATCTGCCTGCCGTCACGTTCGCCGATACCAGAAAGGTCGAAGTCGGCGACCGGGTGCTCGCGATTGGCAATCCCTTCGGCATCGGTGAGACCGTGACGAGCGGCATTGTCAGCGCGAAAGGCCGCTCGGTCGGCATATTGGACGACGTGAAGGGATTTGAAAACTTTATCCAGACCGACGCCGCGATCAATCCGGGCAATTCCGGTGGCGCGCTGATCGATATTGATGGCCGTGTGATCGGCATCAACACCGCGATTTTGAGCCGTTCGGGAGGTTCACAAGGTGTCGGATTGGCAGTGCCGTCGAACATTGTGAGCCAGGTGGCTGAAAGCCTGGTGAAAAATGGCAAAATGGTGCGCGGCTTTTTGGGCGTGCAGGTGCAGAATATCTCGCCCGCCTTGGCCGACAAATTTGGTTTGAAGGACCGCGCGGGCGCCCTGGTGGGTGATGTGACGCCGGATAGTCCGGCCGCCAAAGCCGGCCTCAAGGAAGGGGACGTGATCACGGCTTTTAACGGCGAGCCTCTGGCAGATGCCAAGGGACTCACTCTGGCCGTGACCGCCGTTCCCCCTGGGACCAAGGTCACGCTTGACGTGTTGCGTGAAGGGAAAACGGAAAAACTGACTGCGACTACGGCGGAACGCCCGAAAAGTTTCGCCGGTGGCAGTCGTGCAACGGAGCGGCCCGCTCCGGGCGATGATGATGAAGGGGTGTTGAACGGTGTCGCGGTCGAGGATCTGACGCCGGAGGCCCGGCGCGAGATGAATGTGCCTTCCCGGGTGAAAGGCGCTTTGGTCACCGATGTCGCGCCGGATTCTGCTTCGGCCAAGGCGGGAGTGAGCGCGGGTGACGTGATCCTCGAAATCAATCGCCAGCGCGTGGTTTCGGCCGAGGAGGCGATCAATCTCAGCGCCAAGGCGGAAGGCAAGAAAACCCTGCTGAAACTCTGGTCGCACGGCGGCACGATCTTCGTGGTCGTTGACGAATCCGAACCGGCCAAGGACAGTCCATAAAATCAATTTAGGGCAGGTTAGGTGTGTGTGTTTGCAGGGTAGCCAACTCAACCCCGGTCTGGATTTCGGCCTCTGGGCCGGTGACAGGCCGGGGTTGTTTTGTTTGGCTCTTTTCAAATCCACCCATTTCCCCTCACACTTCCCCCATGCGTGTACTCGTCGTAGAGGATGATGCGAAGATTGCTTCTTTCATCGTCCAGGGATTCAAGCAGTCGGGCTTCGCGGTCGATCATGCGGATGACGGCGAGGCGGGCTTGGCGCTGGCTGAAACCACGGACTACGATGCTGCGGTTGTCGACATCATGCTGCCGCGGCTCGACGGACTCAGCCTGGTCAGGCGACTGCGCGCGGCGCGGCGGCCCATCCCCGTTTTGTTTCTCAGCGCAAAAAGCTCGGTCGACGACCGGGTGCGTGGTTTGGAAATCGGCGGGGATGATTACCTGACCAAGCCGTTTTCTTTTTCCGAGCTGCTGGCGCGTGTGCAGGCCTTGATCCGCCGCTCCAGTCGCTCGCCGGAAGCCACCAAACTCGTGTCGGGCGATGTCACGGTCGATCTGGTCAGCCGTGAGGTGATGTGTGCCGGCCAGCCGGTGATTTTGCAACCGCGTGAGTTTTCGCTGCTGGCTTTTCTGCTGCGCCACGCGGGGCGGCCGGTGAGCAAGACGATGATTTTGGAAAACGTATGGGACTACAGTTTTGATCCGCAGACGAACGTGGTGGACGTGGTGGTTTCGCGACTGCGGACCAAAATCGATCCTGACCGCAAGCGCCTTGAGACGGTGCGCGGAGTGGGTTATATTTTTCGCCCCCATGTTTGACCGGCTGCGCCAGTCCCTCGCACTGCGGCTCGCG
>CAZIQP010000247.1:0-4340 GCA_964541315.1 uncultured Opitutaceae bacterium | reverse complement strand
TGGTGATCACTGTTCGCGCACCCAATTATCCCGACATCTACGAGCGAGTGCTTACCTCATTTCCGGAACTGCAAGCGCTGAATCCGGTGGTGGTACAAGCCACTGTGTAGCTATTCGCTTGAGGACGCACCTTCGGTGCTGATGAGTAACACTAAGGCGGCGAGAATAAGTACGGTGAAGATCATGGAGCGGAGAAGTAACAAGTACCAAGGTTCAAGTATCAAAACTGGTAGTGGTTTTCAGCGCGGGCTTGGCTGGGTTGCGGCGTAGAGCTTTATCAGGTGGCTGATTTCGGGTTGTTGAGCCACGTGGTCGTTCGCGTAAAGCTTCGCCACGCGATTGGTCTCTCCGTCGTTGCTGTTTGATTTGGTCAGGAATGCGCTCGTTTCAGGTGTGGATATCGTTGCAACGGGTTCGGGGGTCCATGTGCCACCGATGGATTTTATTAAGGAGACGGAAGTGGTTAGACGCTGGGCGGCGAGTTGGGCGGAGGCGCGTTCGGTGGCGAGTACGGTGCGCTGGGCCGCGTATAGCTGCGCACGCGGTTAATCGGCTCTCTCGATTCGACTTTTGGGCAGTTTCGATTCCCTTGCCGGCATGCCTCGCCTTAAGTTTATCCGGCAAATGATTTTTGATGGACGGGGTGCGCCGCGCCCGACGGCTTCGCGTCCTCGCCCCTCCGACTGGAGCGACACCGAAATCACCGGCAGCGTCCTCGGGCATTCCACGGTCCTGATCAATTTCCTGGGCGTCCGCGTGCTCACCGATCCGGTGTTTTCCAAGCGGGTGGGTCCCGGGGTGCCGCCGTTCATTCTCGGGCCAAAGCGCCATTTCTCCCCGGCCCTGCCCGTGAAAGAAGTGCCCGCGCCCGACGTCATCGTGCTGAGTCACGCCCACTTTGATCATTTTGATGTTTGGAGCCTGAGAAAATTCAGCCGGCAAACGCCGGTCGTCACCGCCCGCGCCACGACGGACCTGCTGCATTGCCACGGTTTCCGCCATGTCCACGAGCTCGACTGGGGCCAGCGTAAAACCATCCTGACCCCGCGCGGGCCGATTGTCGTGACTGCGGTGGAAGTCGCTCATTGGGGTGCCCGTATGATGCGCGACGAGCATCGGGGCTATAACGGCTATCTCTTGGAACGCGATGGACACACGATTTGTTTTGCCGGCGACACCGCATACACGAACGCCTTTGCCGCGCTCAACAATCCCCGGCGACCCATCGATCTCATGTTGATGCCGATCGGCGCGTACGATCCATGGATCAACGCCCATTGCAGTCCCGAACAAGCGGTCGACATGGCCCGCCAAGCTGGCGCTCTCAATTTTGTCCCCATTCACCACGAGACCTTCCGGCTCAGCGTCGAGGCCATGAACGAACCCGCTGCCCGGCTCCGTGCCGCGCTCGGTAATCGTCCGCCGAGATTGCTCGCCGTCAGTCCCGGTGAAACGTTTCGGGTCCCGGTCGTCCGCGATCACGCCATCGGTCACTCGGACAAAGTTGCCTGAGGTGCGATCTGAAGCGGGAGCGATCGGGCAATTACCACAGTGGTCATGAGTTCTAGGGGTACTGTCGGTCCCGCCGCCCCGAGAGAGGGTGCGTTTTAGTCCAAGCGTTGCAATCAGTAGTCCGGGCGCTGTCTGGTATGCGCTACGGCGACGATGAGCAGGCTCTCGGACCGTTCGGCGAAGATCACCAAGTAGCGGAAGCGCCGGGCTCGGGCTCGTCGTGTGCCGTGCCGCCACGGACCATGTCGTCGCGGCATGGTTTCAATCGAGGCGACCAATCGGCGGATTTCCGCTTCAAAGCGTTCGCTGGTCCTGACACTCTGGTCGGCGTAGTACGCCAGCGCCGCCAAAAATTCAGCTTCGGCTTCCGGATGGAAGATCGCGGGTCTTTTCACTGGCGGGCGAGCAACCGCCGGGCCCGGGCAAACACTTGGGCGGCGGGCACACCTTGCACCTTGCCGCTGTCGATTTCCTTGAGGCGGCGTTTCACGGTATCGGACCACGCCCTCTCAACTTCCGGGGCAAAGCCACTCGGCCACAAGCGGGCGTTGAGCCGTTCTACGACCTGTTTCTGCAGCTTGCGGGGAAGGCGGTCGATCTTGGCTTCGATTTGCTCCAGTGTGCTCATGACGGCACCTTACCTTTCACCTCTGGCCCGGCAAGTTCTGTTTGGCATTGGGCAATGGGGAAGAAAACCCGACCGGAGGCCGAGTTCCACCAAAGGAACGGCTTGCTCGGGCAAAGAAAAAGCGCGCCGGCGAGGGCGCACTTTGAGGACGAGAATGAGACCCCGCCTACGCCAAGCTACGGCGCGGCAAGCGTGGTAGTTCGTATCGGCACAAAAAAACGCCCGACGGTGAGATCGGGCGTCGAAGTAGTCACTCCTTAGAATATCTCAGCGGTACTCCTCATTGGTGTTGGCATTAATTATCTTAAAATTTTCCACATGATAATTAGGATCAGCCCTGAAGGCCAGCTTGATGCCGTGGATCTTTTCCATGCGGACGAGCAGGTCGGAATCCTCGGAGCGGAGACGCTCGAGAATGCTCGGGTGCACGTGGACGCGGAGGGAATATTCCTTGCCGTCCTTTCTTGTGTTGAGTCGGCGGGCGACGGAGCTGAGGCGGCGCTGGAGTTCGACGGACATCGTCGTGGCGCTCTTCACCGTGCCGCGGCCGTGGCAATACGGGCAGCCGGTGTAGAGATTGGCCGAGAGCGATTCCTGCTGGCGCTGGCGGGTCATCTGCATGATGCCGAGCTGCGAGATGGGGAGGATGTGGGTCTTGGCCTTGTCCTCCGACATGAGCTCGACCATGCGGTCGTACACTGACTGGCGGTGACGGCGCTCCTTCATGTCGATGAAGTCCATGATGACGAGCCCGCCGATGTTGCGGAGGCGGATCTGGCGGGCCATCTCGTCGGCGGCTTCCATGTTGACCTGGAAGATCGTGTTCTTCTCGTCGCCGGAACGGGATTTGTGGGAGCCGGTGTTGACGTCGATGGCGATGAGGGCCTCGGTCTCGTCGATCACGATCTGGCCGCCGGAGGGCAGGGTGACCTTGCGTTGGAAGGTCTGCTCGATCTGGCGCTCGATGTTGTAGCGCTCGAAGACGGGGATCGAATCCTTGTAGTACGCGATCTTGCCGCGGGAGCGGGAGGAGATGAGGGAGACGAATTCCTGTGTGCGCTTGAAATCGTCCTCGCTGTCGATGAGCACGCGGTCGATGTCCTCGGTGAGGAAATCGCGGACGGTGCGCTCGACGATGTCGGGCTCCTGGTAGAGGTTCGCCGGGGCGCGGTCGTTCTCCATTTTCTGGACGATGATTTCCCACTTCTTGAGGAGGAGGTGGAGATCGCGGACGAAGTAGCGGCTCTTTTTGCCTTCGCCGGCGGTGCGGACGATCACACCCATGCCTTCCGGGATGGTGAGTTCGTTGATGAGGGTCTTGAGGCGCTTGCGCTCCTGCTGATCCTCGATCTTGCGGGAGATGCCGCAGCCGTCGGAGTAGGGCGTCAGGATGAGGTAGCGGCCGGGGATGGAGAGATTCGTCGTGGTGCGCGGGCCCTTGGTGCCGATGGGGCCTTTGGTGACCTGGATGACAATCTCGCTGCCGGGCGGATACATGCCGGGGATGTCCTTGACGGTCGGCTCCTGTTTGCGCGGGCCGGCGTCCTTCTTCTTGTTGACGCGGACCACCTCGACGGAGGAGTCGGCGGCGGCGGGCAGCATGTCCCAGTAGTGAAGGAAGGCGTTTTTGTTGTAGCCGATGTCGACGAAGGCGGCCTTGAGGCCGGGATCGAGATTCTTGATGCGGCCCTTGTAGATGCCGCCGACCATGCGGTCGTCGGATTCGCGTTCGATCTCAAAGCGTTCGAGGACGCCGTCCACGAGGAGCGCGACGCGCTTCTCCAGGGGCTCCGAGTTGATGACGAGTTCGCGGTACGTACCTTTTTCCTTGCGAAAGATGTTCAGGATTTTCTGGAGGATCGGCCGGTCGGCGGATCGTTCCTTGGCGTCGGCTTTCAGCTTTTCCGGCGGAAGCTGCTCGCTGTTGCGCGGCGGGGGCGGGGTGGTAAGTTCCTGTTCATAGTTTTGAGCGGCGTCCTGCGGGGAGGAGCCGGGATTGTTGTTCTGATCGTTCATGTTGGGTGATGTCCCTTTTTGTGTGGTCGGCGGGTGCCCAGGTGCAGGCATGCTGTGCGCAGGAGATTCCGGCAAAACGGTCGATAACGCGGGAGAGGGCTTTCATGTTAGAAATCCCTCCGGAAGCGGTAGACGCTTTGGACCAGTCCTTGCAACAAGCAGCAGCTGAGCACGAAGGTGCCGC
>CAZIQP010000246.1:0-4355 GCA_964541315.1 uncultured Opitutaceae bacterium | reverse complement strand
ACCGTCACGCAGGAGTTCGTCAACCGCGTGGCCCAGTGCATGGAATTGCTGAACGAAAAACACCGTGAGATTCTCATCCTGCGTAACGTGCAGAATCTCGCCTACGAAGAAATCGCCGAAATCCTCGGCATCAGTGTCGGCACTGTCAAAAGCCGGATTGCTCGGGCCCGCGAAAGCTTGCGCGAGCGACTTGGAGGAGAATTTCAGCCATGAAAGACACCCGCTTCATCGAATTGATCAACCTGTACGTCGACCGCCAGATCTCACCGGCTGAAACCGCCGAACTGGAGGCCGAAATCCAATCCAGCCCGCGCCGCCGGAAGATCTACCAGCAGTATTGCCACATGCATCGCGCCACCAAACTGGTCTATGAGACCTTCCGCGCCAATGCCGAGCAACCCGCTGCTGCGTCCCGATCGGGAGGGGGCAGCGTCGCCTCATTTGAACACAGTCGCCACCGGACCCGAAGGAATCGCTGGCTCTATGCGACCGCCGGCCTGGCCGCCGCCGCATGCTTTGCCTTCGTGCTGGTCCGCACCGGTTCGGTTGCCCGGAAAGAAAACAGCGCGGTCGTGGCAAGTGCCCAGCCAAAGACGGCAGCCATCGCTTCCGCACCCGAAACCGCCCAGCCGGCATTGCCGGTCGCGGAAAAAAATGACCAAGCCGCGTTGGTAGCACAGCAAAACGCCGCCCAACTGTCTTTGAAGCGTCAGGAAGAGATGCGGGCCTTTGCCCTCAGCCAACCACGCATCGTCGCCCAGCCGATCACCCTGTTTGCCGACAGTATGTTTGATGAGAAGCAGGTTTTGACGGCTGAGAGCCAAAAGGTGCTCAAGCTCAAGGGTAAAACCGAAAGCAAGCCCTCCACGGAATTCACCGCGTTCCAATTTCAGCGCTGATCCAGCGAACGCTGACCGGTTTAAACTTAGCCCGCCGTATTCTGGCGGGCTTTTTACTGGCCGAGCGCCTGCTTGATGAGCGTTTCGGTGGTGGCCTTGATGCCCAGCGACAGTGAGGCCTGCCGGACAGCCTTGTCGGCATCGGAGGCCTTGTAGCCGAGGGCGACGAGCGCCAGGACGGCATCACGAATCTTGTTATTGCCTGCCGGGCCATCCGGGGAGACAGGCTGTTCCGAACCGGTCGGTGACGCGGATACGCCTTCTGCGGTAAATTTATCCCGCAGCTCAATGACCAGCCGTTCCGCGGTTTTTTTGCCGATGCCGGGGCATTTGGCCAAAAGGCCGACATCGCCCGAAACGATCGCGCTTTTGAGCATGGGCAGGGAAAGTTTGCTGAGCACAGTAAGCGCGGTCTTGGGTCCGACCCCCGAGACTTTTTCGATCAGCAAACGAAAGAAATCGCGTTCTTCCTCGGCGACGAAGCCGTAGAGGGTTTGGGCATCCTCGCGGTAGACTACAAACGTGTGCAACCGGACTTGCTGACCCGCTTGGGGCAGGCGCTCGGCTGTTGTGACCGGGATATGGACTTCATAGGCAAACCCTCCGGTTTCTACCACTGCGGTGAGCGGCGAAGCCGAGACCAGCAGGCCCGTGATGCGTGTAATCATGGGCTCAGTCGTTCAAGCCCAGCACATCCTGCATGTCGTAGACGCCCGGCTTTTGGTTCACCACCCACTGGGCGGCACGCAAGGCACCCCGGGCAAAGATGCCGCGATCACCGGCCTTGTGCGTCAGCTCCAGGCGTTCGCCGAGGGCGGCGTAGACAACGGTATGATCGCCGATCACATCACCGCCACGCAAGGAATGTACGCCGACTTCATTCGGGGAGCGTTCGCCGGTGATGCCGGCACGGCCATGACGCAGGGCGGACGCGTTGAGCTTCCGTTCTTCGAGAATGATTTCGAGCAGGCGGGCCGCGGTGCCGCTGGGCGCGTCCTTTTTAAAGCGATGATGCATTTCAACCACCTCGGTGTCGTAGTCGGCGCCGAGTACCTGGGTGGCGCGGCGGGTGAGGGCGAAGAGAAGATTCACGCCGACCGAAAAGTTACCGGCCCAGACGGTCGGGACCTTGGCGGCGAGGGCGAGCAAACGCTTCTTCTCCTCGGCAGAGTGGCCGGTGGTGCCGATGACAAGGGCTTTTTTCCGGGCGATGGCGCATTCGATGACATGCGTGGTGGCGCTATGAAAACTGAAGTCAACCAGCACATCGGCACCGGCGAGCGCAGCGGGCAGGTCGTCGCCTACGTCGATGGCCGCGGCGACCGGAAGTTTGAATTCGGCGGCGGCGGCGATCAGGGCGTTGCCCATCCGGCCCTTGGCTCCGTTGATGATGATGCGAGGCTGGCTCATGACTTGCCTTCGTAGGCGTCGATGGCGCTGAAAAGCACCTTGCTGCCGGCGGCACTGAGCGGGCAAAGGGGCGCGCGCACTTCGTCGGAACCGATGATCTTGCTGCGGGCCATGGCGGCTTTGATGGGCGACGGGTTGGATTCAACGAAGATATTTTTAAAAATCGGATACAATTTCCGATGCAGCGCCCGCGCCTTGGTGTATTCACCTTTGAGGGCATGGGCCGTCAGTTGAGCGACCTCCTTGGGATAGAGATTGCTGGCCACGCTTATCACGCCTTTTGCGCCCACTGCGATGAAGGGCAGGGTGAGGGAGTCATCGCCGCTGAACACCGTGACGGAGTCGCCCAAGGCTTGAATGAGCTGATCAACGCGGTCAACCGAGCCACCGGCTTCCTTGATGTAGTTCACATGCGGATAACGCGCACGCAGACGCTCGACGACGTTAACGCTGATCTCGATGCCGCAGCGGCCGGGGATCGAATAGAGGACAATCGGGCGGTCGGTGGATTCCGCGACAGCGCAGAAGTGTTGGAACAGGCCTTCCTGGGTCGGGCGATTATAGTAAGGTGCCACGACCAGCATCGCGTCGGCTCCCGCGGTGTGGGCTTCAGTGGTGAGATTGATCGCTTCTTTGGTGCTGTTGGAACCGGTACCGGCGATTACTGGGACGCGGCCCTGCGTGTATTCGATCACACAACGGATGACATCCAGGTGCTCGGCATTGTCCAAAGTGGGTGATTCACCCGTCGTGCCGACCGGGACCAATCCGTTAATTCCTTGTTTAATTTGCCAGTCAACGAGCGAGCGTATTTCGGCGTAGGCGACGTTTCCGCCCTCGAAAGGCGTGACCAAGGCGGTGATGGCTCCGGTGAGCAGGCGGCGTGTCTTCATGGAAAGTTCCTTGAATGGTAGAGAGTAAGACTGTAGGCAAAGCATACTTTCAGCCCGGTTCACGCCCAAAATATCCGATGAGCAATACATTTCATACCGAAATCATGAACGATCTGTTGAAACTGGCAGTCGAGAGCGGCGCCAGCGACGTGGTCGTCAAATCCAACAAGCCCGGTTATTTGCGCCTGAGCGGACGTTTGCGTCCGGTCGAAATGGACCCGATTTTGCATGAGCATGCCGATGCTTGGGTCAGTGAGTACGTGCCGGAAGTCTACCGGGTGAATTGGGAGCGGGATGGGCAGTGCGACTTCGCCTATTCCGCCCCGGACATCGGTCGCTTCCGCGTGAACGGCTTCCATCAGCGCGGTACGGTCAGCATTGTTTTCCGGCATATCAAGAATCGTCCGCCCACCTTTGGTGAACTGAACATTGATGAAGAGGTGCTGACAAAAATGGCCCAGGCCAAGGATGGCATTTTGCTGATCTGCGGCGCCACCGGTTCGGGCAAGAGCTCGACGATGGCGGCGATGATGAACTGGATCAATCAGAACGCCGACAAGCATATCATTTCCATCGAAGATCCGATCGAATATACTTTTTCCGATGAGAAATCGGTGTTCCAGCAGCGTGAGATCGGGATCGACGTGCCGAGTTTCGAATTGGCGATCAGGTCGGTGCTCCGGCAAAATCCCGACATCATCATGATCGGAGAAATGCGCGACAAGGAGACCTTCGAAACGGCCATTTCGGCGGCGGAGACGGGCCATCTGGTTCTCTCCACCATGCATGCGGCGACCGTGGCCCAGTCTCTCACCCGTCTGTTCGAGTTCTTCCCGCCGGAGCAACTGATTCAAGCCCGCCGGCAAATTGCCGGTTCATTGCGCGGTTTCATCTGTCAGAAGCTGATTCCGGCGATGGAGGGCGGCGGCCGTTTTGCCGCGCTGGAGATTCTGAACGCCGACGCGACCGTGCGAAACCTGATCCTCGAAGGGCAGAACGACAAGATTCAACAACTGCTCGAATCCTCCGCCGACAGCATGTCGCGGTCTTTCAATCGTGATCTCTACCGGCTCATCAAGGATGGCAAGATCAGCAAGGCCGACGGTCTCCGCTTCTCGCCCAATCCCCAGGCCTTGGAAATGAATTTGAAGGG
>CAZIQP010000245.1:0-4430 GCA_964541315.1 uncultured Opitutaceae bacterium | reverse complement strand
ACGCAGCCGTTCATAGAGCGGTCGCAAATCCTGCCGGTAAGTCCGTTGCATTTCGGGCGAAACCGAGTTCGACCGGACCGGCACAACGGCCAGCAGGCGCACCGTCAAGGTCGCATGCCGCGCTAGCGGTTGCAGCAGCTTGGAGCGGGCCGGTGATTTGGGCTCGGTCGCAATGCCCAGCCGGAAATACACCTGTCGCAGGCTCATGCCTTGAAGCGATGAAACATCGGCCACCGTTGCGGCCAGCCGCATATAATGCTGGGCGGTTCGCGGAGTGCCGGCAAAATGCCGTTCCAGCCATAGCAGCCAGGCACCCGGTCCCTTCGTGCGGCGAACGTTGCGTTTCTCCACGTTCAGCAGTTGGCCGGCTTTCCAAGCCGCCACCAAGGCCGTATGGAGCATATCGCGGGACTCTGTCCGCAACTTTTCGGCCTCGGCATGCAGCCGGTTGATTGCGTCGGCACTGGCCGGGGAGGGCAAAGGCGACTGCACTTGGTTGCTCATGGTTGCATGCCCGTCGTTTGGCGGAACGCGCCGGCCAGTTTATGCACGGCCTGCCGGGAGCACCCGGCCAGCATGCCGATTTGTTCGAGAGTGGCACCTTCAAGCAGATCGGGCCGGATGCAATAAATGGCAACCGAGGTGCGCAGGCCGCGCTCATGGAGTGTCCGGCCATCCGCCATCCAGACCAGCAGCCGGCTGGCAACCTCCGTTGCCATTTCCAAGCCTATCTGTTGCGGACTGCGCGGTTCGCTGAAGAAGGAGTTTGTTTCGGTGCTCATCACTGGATGTGTCATGGAGCCGGAGCTTACACCCAGTTGCATTTTCGTAATAGGATCAGCGTGCAGGTCAGGCGTTGATCCTATTTCGGAGGAAGGCGATTGGGTCTTTGAAAAGGCACTGTTTCCCGGAATTTGTTCGTCGTTTTGCATGCGAACAATTCGCACAGCCAAACGGACTTGGCTCAAGATCCCGCCCCTACCGTATTTGGTGTAACCGCCTACCGTAAAATGTCCGGTTTTATCTATTGAAACATTTCTCAGCTACCGGCATCGGGCGGCAGTTCGCCCGCCTAAATGTTCCCAACGGAGAGATGCGGAAAAAGAATCAGGGGCGCTTTAGCAGTTCGGAAACTTCGATTTTAAGGGCTTTCGCCAACTTATCGACCGTACTCAACCGCAATCCGGGCCAATTCCGCGCCTCGATTCTTTGATAATATTATAGTCCAGCCCGCCGTGCCGCCCGCAGGCTATTTCGAATCGAAAAGGCGGACCAGTGTGACGCGGAGCGCCTTGGCCAGTTCAACCGCTTCAAAATCCCCCACCCATCGGGACCCTGCCTCGATGCGGGCGATGGTGAACCGGTCAATGTCCCATCCCTGACGCTGGCAGCGAGCGGCCAGTTCCTCTTGGGAGAGTCCGACCTGGTTGCGCAGCCGTCTGGCCTGGACCCCGACGATGTTCTTCCGTTTGGGCATTTGTGCCTGTTTAAGCACATAACCATACGGGAAAGTTCGCTCTCGATGTGTGCGCAATTGAGCAACAAAAGTATGGACAAATTCCCTTAGGCCGGATGAGTCTCCGCCTGCCTAATGCTTGCCAGCGATTCCACCTCCATCGGGACTTCGAAGCGTCCCCTGCGCATCCTGAGCGCCGATGACCAGATCCTCGTCGGCGAATTTCTGACCCTCCTTTTCTCCGGGGCCGGCCATGCGGTCGAACACTTCACCGATGGGCTGGCTGCTTGGGAAAGGATTTCCGGCGCTCTCGATTGGTTCGACGTGCTGATCACGGACAACCGGATGCCCCAACTGAACGGCTTGGACTTGGTGGAACTGCTGCGTCAGACGGAATACAGGGGCCGGATAATTGTGTTCAGCGGTTCGATTTCCGAGAAGGATGCCGAAAGCTACCGGTTGCTTGGCGTGGACCTTATGCTCAGGAAAACGAAGAAGGCTGATGAACTCTTAAAGGCCGTCGAATCTACGGCCTATAAATCCATTCGGATGAGTTAGCCAGCCTTCATCCCCTTCAATTGTCGCCTAAAAAGAATTGTTGAATGAACCACTATATTCTTCTCGGTTTGTACCGTTCCATGAACCCTTTATTGCTCTTTGCAGCGGGGGTGCAGCGGAACAGGAGTTCTGAAGTATCCCTGCGGCTACCTCTAACCTGCACGATAAGGCTTTCCGCGTTTGCGCCTTGTGTGGTTTGGTCGAGTTTTCCCCGAACGCCGTTTCGCACCAATCCTCTTGATCAGAAGACTCAACGGGTTGGCACCATGGGCCATCAGATCGGCGACGGAAATCTTGAGAGCTTTGGCCAAAAGCATTACCTCCCAATCTCCGACCCAGCGCACCTGTCCTTCGATGCTCGCAACAACACTGCGAGTAATATCCCAGCCGACAATCTGACATTTCGTCGCCAAGTCCGATTGAGACCATTCCCGCGCATTGCGGTATCGCGCAACCGCCGAACCAATTATGTTTCGTGCGTTACGATGGACGGGCATGGCTGGAGCTTGATTTCCAAGCTCCAATCCTATCCGTTTTATTTGACGGCTATGTCTGGAATTCCAGACAACCTATAAATGACCATTTTCGCACGGGCCGTTCGGCTAATAAAAGATAAGTTTTGGTTGATTTATTATGCGATAACCTCTTTTTCTTTCATGTTGCTGATCGGAGGGCTGCCGACCTGGCAACAACTACCCCCTTCCCCCATGGATACTCTCCGTTACGGCGCGCTTCGCTATGCCTATGCCTGATTTCAGGCGGAGGGGTGACGTGTGCCCGTTCGGGAACGGCCTGATTTTTTAACTCCCCATCCTTTTCCCATGCGACTGAAATCCTTCCTATTCGTCCTGTCCTTATCCCTATTGCCATGTGCCTTGGCGCAAACAATCGCGCCAAGCCAAGCCGTCGTATCCTTCGCCATTGGCGACGGGCCGGTGATCACCAGCCCGACTTCCTCCGTGGGCACGCTGGGCACGGCTTTCAACTATCAGGTAACCGGGGTCAACAACCCGACCGGCTACAGCGCGACGGGATTGCCTGCCGGCTTGAGCATCGATCCGGTCACCGGAGCGATCACCGGCACTCCGACCGCCTTCGGAATCTTCTCCGTCAATGTCACAATCACCAATGCCAGTGGCACCTATTCATCTCCGTTCTCAATCGATATTTCACCGTGGCCAGCGCCGAGTTCGACCACCAACGCGGTAGGTTCAACGGCCGGCGGACTCTCGGTCGATCCTTCGGGTGCCGCAGTCTATGAGGTCCCGATTTTCACTCCGCCCGGGGTTGGCGGCATCGAGCCGCATCTCTCGTTAAAATATTCCAGCAACGGGGCCAATGGACTGCTCGGAGTCGGCTGGTCGCTCTCGGGGCTTTCGATGATCACTCGCGGGGCTTCCAGCAAAGAACTCTATGCCTCGGATACGACCAGCCTGCCCGTGGGGGGAACCACGTCCCTGATTTTCAAAAATCCAATTGGCGTGGTGATGAACAGCACGGGGACTCTCTACGTGGCCGATACGAACAATCAGGTGATTCGGGCGGTTGACTCGAGCGGAACGGCCACTCTTTTTGCCGGTACCGTAGGCGTAGCTGGCAGTGCCAACGGGACGGGCAGTGCGGCACAGTTCAATTCCCCGCAAGGTCTGGCGATTGACAGCTCAGGCAATATTTATGTGGCCGATTACGGAAATCATCTCATTCGCAAGATTACTCCATCCGGTGTTGTCACCACTCTGGCCGGGTTGGCGGGTTCATCGGGATCAACCAACGGAACGGGCACTGCCGCACGCTTCAATCATCCCATCGGGGTGGCGGTGAACAGTGCCGGAATCGTGTACGTGGCGGATTGCGACAACCATCAGATCAGAAAAATAACGACGGGTGGCGTCGTGACCCTGTTCGCCGGCTCGTCGACCCTCGCCTTCGGTCATGCCGATGGCACCGGCTCAGCCGCGACATTTCGCACCCCCCAAGGCGTCGCCGTGGATAGTGCTGGAAATCTTTTTGTCGCAGATACGGGCAATAACACCATTCGCGAGATCACTGCTGCCGGGGTCACCACCACTTTGGCGGGTACGGCCAACACCTATGGCAGTACCGATGGTACGGGGAGCGCCGCTCGCTTTGATTTTCCGGATAATATAGTGGTCGATGGGGCGGGCAACGTCTACGTTACCGATGATGCCAATTGCACCATACGCAAAATAACATCTACCGGCGTCGTAACTACTTTGGCCGGCAGCGCGGGCACTTCAGGCTCTGCTGATGGCACGGGCGGGGCGGCTACTTTCCATCATCCGAGTGGCATCGCCATCGATAGCAGCAGCAACCTATATGTCGCGGATTACGACAATAATTTGATCCGAAAAGTGACCCCGGCCGGCGTGGTGACCACTTTCGCCGGAGTTACGGC
>CAZIQP010000244.1:0-4467 GCA_964541315.1 uncultured Opitutaceae bacterium | reverse complement strand
CTGATTGAAACGGATTTCGCATCGCAACGATCAGCCACCCCAGACAGCACCCGAAAGGCAAGGGATTGACGACAGCATCTCCCCGGTGTGATACACATTCGCTCGCGATGCCTCAGCAGCCATGCCGCCGGCATTACCGGCATCCTACTTCGCCTTGGGGTGGAGCAACGCCAGAGGCTTGTCGCGAAAGCGCCGGTAAACCGTGAAGTGCGCCGAATCCGTCGTGATGACTTTGGCTTGGGGAAACATCTCCGCCAGCCGAACCACAGCCGCGTCACAAAAATCCATTTGCGGATATTTGGCGGCCAATGCCCGGATGTGCGGCATGTGTTCGGGTAACAAATCCACAATCCGCAGAGCCCCGACCTCAACCAGCCCATAAAGCCTGTCCACGGCCTCAACCGAAGGGGCGAGTTGCCAGACCGCTTCTGCGATCACCGATTCACAGGTCAGTAATGGAGGCTCGAGTGTTTCCATCACCCCGACCGCTCCACTTATGCCACTGATCGCGCCGGTTTATCCAGCCGACCAACGGTCCCGTGTCCGTGATGAACTCAGCCACCGAAACCCTCCCGCGTGGAAAGGTCACGCGGGCCGGCATAAACTCCCTTGGCCCGGGCCGCCAGCTCGCCAAACGTGCGGGTCGGCTTGGCCGTCAAAAGAAATTTTTCTCCGGTATTACCATCGACGATCTCCACCGTCTGTCCCTTGCGGGCAGCCGCCTTCGCTTTGGGGAATGCTCTCACGAGGGAGCGAGTCGAGATTTTCATGTCGGACACCCTGTCATACACCATGGGAGTGTCAAGCCACCCTCAGCCCGGTGCATCCGTGGCGGCTCGCACGTCAACCTGCAATATCCAAGATTGTCCCGACTTACTTACACGGCCTTCTTTTTCTTGTGCTTCTTATGCTTCTTCTTGGCGGTCTTGACGGCCTGGTGCTGACCTTGAGGCGAGGTCTCCACCGCATCAGTGGCGGCTTGGGCGAAAAGGCCGGTGGTGGCCAGCGTGAGAGTGATTAACGCGAAACGGAGAAGCGATTTCATATTGGGGGATGATTAGAAAGCGTGACGACGGCGACCTCGCATAGTTACGACGGAGCCTGGCTCGAAGCGAGAAATTTTTGCAAACGGCCGAGCACCTTGCCTTTGCCCAGCACCCGGAAGATCGCCGTGATGCTTGGACCGGCGTTGGTGCCGGTGACGGCGAGGCGGGCCACCGCCTGATAGTCGCCGAAGCCGAGCGTTTTGCTTTCGGCGAGAGCTTTGATGCCGGTTTCGATGGTTGCATCGCTCGCGAAGTCCATCGCCGGGATCGCATCAATAAGTTCGGCGAGCCGGGCCTTCGGGTCGCCCTTGGCCATGACCTTCTCTGTCACTTTGGCGTCGATCGGAAAATTATCTCTGAAAAAATAAACGGTGTAAGCTCCAAGTTCGTCGATGGATTTGATCTTTGGCTGCGCCAATAACATGACCGTTTTGAAATACTCCGGTGTCGCACCGTGCGCAAAATCGTTTCGATTCCGATCAAAATGTTCTTTGGCCAACGCCACAAACCGATCGGGCGGCAGTTCGAGCAGGTAAACCATGTTCATGTGGTTTAATTTCTTCCCGTCGAACTTGGCGTTGGACTGATTCACTCCGGGCAGATCGAAGAGCTTCACGATATCGGCGATGGGCATCTTCTCGCGATCGTCGCCGGGATTCCAGCCGAGCAGCGAGATATAGTTTACGAGCGCCTCGGGCAAAAAGTACCGCTGTTGGTATTCCTCAATGAGCGCACCCTTGTCGCGCTTGCTCATCTTGCCGGTTCCCATCTCAGGCGATTTCAGAATGAGCGGGATGTGCGCGAAGATCGGCGGAGTAACGCCAAACCCTTCGTAGAGGCGAACGTGCTTGCTCGTGTTGGAAAGGTGATCATCGCCACGAATAACGTGTGAGACCTGCATTGTGATATCGTCGACGACATTCACGAAATGGAAAATTGGATTTCCATCCGAGCGGAAGATGACGAAATCCTCATCCTCCTGCCGCTCGACCCGGCCACGAATTTTATCGTCGATGACAACCGGTTCGATTTTCACCTTCTCGACTTCTTTTTTGCGGTGGTCGTCGAAAATCCTGTAGCGTTCGCCGAGCAGCTTGAACCAAATGGCGCCGTCCTTCTCGTAGGCGCGACCGGAATCGAGGAGCTTCTGTTTGTATTGCTGGTAGATCGCGCCGCGCTGGCTCTGGCGGTAGGGACCAAAATTACCGCGTTCGCCCACGCCGTTGGGATTCGGACCCTCGTCCCAATCCATCCCGAGCCACGTCATGCTGTCGTAGATGAGCTGGAGGAACTGCTCGCTGTTACGCGCCTGATCGGTATCCTCGATGCGCAGGATGAACGTGCCGCCGGTATGCCGGGCGTAGAGCCAGTTGAACAGGGCCGTGCGGGCGCTGCCGATGTGGAAGAAGCCGGTGGGACTGGGGGCGAAACGGACGCGAACCTGGGACATGTTGGTGGGAAAAATGACGTGAAGTGTCTGAGCGAAGGACTGGCCATCGTGCTAATTCTGTCCACGCTGTCAAAGAATCCTCTTCTCTCCCGCCATGAGCAACGCCCTGCCGCTTGACCCCGCTAAATTCACGCCCCGATTCGAAGCCGCCGCCCCGAAAGCAGGTTTCAAGGTCACGCCTTTCGGCGAAATCCACGGCCATCCATTGCTCGCTTACACCAAACGCTCCCCGGGCCTGCGGCCGCGAATTTATCTATCAAGCGGCATTCACGGCGATGAACCGGCACCGCCTTGGGCCTTGCTCCGACTGATGGAGGAAGGATTGTTCGATGATCGCTGCACCTGGTTCATTTGCCCGCTGCTCAACCCCACCGGGTTTCTCCACCGCACGCGTGAGAATCACGCCAAGGTCGATCTCAACCGCGACTACAAGTCTCCGCAAACGATCGAGGTTCAGGCGCACATTGGCTGGTTGCGACGCCAGCCCAATTTCGACCTGATCATCTGCGTGCATGAAGACTGGGAAGCAAAGGGATTTTATCTCTACGAACTGAATCCGGAAAACCGTCCCACTCTGGCCAACGCCATGATTGAGACGGCGCGAGCGCTTTGCCCGATCGATCCCGGGACGATAATCGATGGCCGCCCGGTCAGCGAACCCGGCATCATCCGACCCGGCAGCGATCCGTTGCTGCGTGAAACCTGGCCGGAAGCGATCTACCTGCGGCACCACCATGGCATGCTCGATTACACCATCGAAACGCCATCCGCTCTCCCGCTGGAGCAACGCATCGCGACGCATTGCGCCGTGCTGAAAGCAGCGATTGATAAATTTATCCGGTAAAACGCGAATCGTTTTCCTTCGCCTCGCCAAGGTCGACACGGGGTGCTGGCGCCGGCAACTTCTCCGCCACGAAGGCGTCGATCAGACGCTGCGCTTCTTCCGCCGGCAACGCCATGCGGCTCTCGGCAAAGCGGGCGAGATCCTTCGGCCACGGTGCCCGCAAAAGATAGTCCATGCCGGCCGGACGCAGATCCATCGCGGCGCAGTGCAAGGCCTGCCGTGTGATGGGCAGCAAAGAGGAATGGCGCTCGGTCCATCCCTTGATCGCGAACTCGAGGTAGAGACTCGAATCAGGCCCGTAGAGTTTGTCGCCGACAACCCGGTTTCCCAGCCACTCCGCATGAGCGCGAATCTGGTGCTTGCGACCGGTGATCAATTCCACGCCGGCCAGGGTATGGCCGCCTCGCGTCACCAGCGGGTGAAAGATCGTGGTCGCTTCCTGTGCGCCCTCCGTCCCGGCCGCCACGACCCGCGACTTCACCGTCACATTCGCCGTCGGATCGGGTCCGAGAGGCTGATTGACCGTGACGGGGCCGGTGAGGCCGCCTTCGAGCAGCACCACATAGGCCTTCCCCAGCCGGCGTTTCAGCACGGCCTTGCCCAAGCGGGTGCCGGTGGCTTCGTCCTTCGCCAAGATAATCACTCCAGAAGTCTCCCGATCGAGCCGATAAACAAAGCGGATGGTTTCCAAGCCACGACCTTCACGCACCGCCCCGGCCAGACTGGACCAAGGGCCGTTCTTTGACGGATGCACCACCAGCCAGCCCGGTTTGTCGATCACGAGCAGCTTTTCATCCTCGAACAATATCCAGTTTCCCAGCTCCCCGGGATCAACCAGCGGTGCCGTGGGCGGAGGCAGGGAATCACTGGCGTCAAGCATGGGATGAAGGCATGTTCAAAATATTATTACGCAGAATCAAACGAGATGATTTGCAAAACATCCCCCGCCAGCTAGACATTATTTCGTCGAATGAATTACTTTCCCCACAGGAAAGACAGGCCGGCCCGAAATCGGAGGGCGGATGGCCTCAGAAACTGGCTCGGAGCCTGCTCCATCATTCCCCTGAATTTGTCAGTTAACCCGAAAGGAAAAACATGAACAATGAAAACACTCCTCACGAAGTTAT
>CAZIQP010000243.1:0-4508 GCA_964541315.1 uncultured Opitutaceae bacterium | reverse complement strand
GAGCTTCATGCGCTCGGGCAAACCGCCGACGTTGTGGTGGGTTTTGATCAGGGACGCAGGATTGCCCTGGATGGAAACGCTCTCGATCACATCGGGATAAAGCGTCCCCTGCCCCAGAAATTGCGCGCCACCGATGGAACGGATGGATTTCTCAAAAACCTCGACAAACGTGCGGCCGATGATTTTGCGCTTTTGCTCGGGCTCGCTGATGCCCTTGAGACGCTTGATAAAGAGTTTCGCGGCGTCGACAATCCGCAGATCGATATGGAAATGCCGCTTGTAGAGTGATTCGACGTAATCGCGCTCGCCCTTGCGGAGCAGTCCGTTGTCCACGAAGACGCAGGTGAGCTGTTTGCCAATCGCCTTGTGCAACAAGGCCGCCGCCACCGAAGAATCGACGCCGCCCGAAAGACCGAGAAGCACGCGGGATTTGCCGACCCTGGCCCGGATGTCCGCCACGGCGTGCGCGATGAAATCCTTCGTGGTCCAGTCCTGTTTGGCCCGGCAAACACCGACCAGGAAATTGCGGATCATATCCACCCCGCGTTCGGTGTGGAAAACCTCCGGGTGAAACTGAATGCCGTAGAAGCCGCGCTTCGGATCCTCGATGCCGGCGAAAGGCGAATTGTCGGAGACGGCGGTCGCCACGAAGCCGGGCGGGAGCTTGGTGAGCTTGTCACCGTGTGAATTCCAGATGCGAAGTTTCTTGGGCAGACCGGCGAAGAGCTTGCCGGATTTTTTGATTGTCAGTTGGCCGTGCCCGTATTCGCGGGCCTTGCTGTGCGCGACCGTGCCGCCGAGGAAATGCCCCATCAATTGCACGCCGTAGCAGATGCCCAGGACCGGAATGCCCAGTTTAAAAATCCCGGGATCGGGGTGCGGGGCGGTTTTGGCGTACACGCTCTGCGGACCGCCGGAAAGGATGATGCCCACCACCCCGTCCTCGCGCAGTTTCTCAGCCGGAGTGGCGAAAGGGTAGATCTTCGAGTAAACTTGGCTCTCGCGGATGCGACGAGCAATGACCTGGGTGAGCTGGGAGCCGAAATCGAGTACGGCGATTGTCTGTGCCATGCGAAGTTATGGGTGAAAGCCCGCCGGCGAATCAATCCCAATAATCAAAACTTCAGCCGGACATTCGCATGGCCGCATCTGGGACAGGGCGCGGTATCCACGCCGGCCTTCTCGGTATAGAGACGGTTGCAGCGGATGCAGTGAAAACTGATCTTCCGGCGCAGCCCATCATAAAGCGCCCGATCCCGTCGGTCGTAATAAAACCACAGCCCCGCAAACACGCCTAGGACGAGCAGGCCGTAGAGCAGAACCGGGACAACCAGATTGGGCGGAGTCACGCGATACAGCTCGCACGAAGACATGCCGGAGCCAAGGGGAAAGAAAGAGCCCAGCCAAGAAAACCTGACGCCAACCCATGCGCTTCGGGAATCAAAGTACACCGCTGCCGACCGCAAGACTTTGCTCTCTCGTCATCCCCATGACACTGCCCGGCGAAGATAAGGCCTCCGTTTGTCTTTGGCATCGTCTGGTTGGCGTTACTATCAGGCTGTGTGCTGTGCATCCCGACCATCCAAAGAATTGCGTTCTCAAAAAACACAAAACACTGAACGAGCAGGAACAAGCTGGTCGGACATTGTAACGATTATTTTTTAGCGGGCAGCGCCCGGGTGTCGTTGACGGAGATGCCGCCGTCCACGAGCAGCGTCTGCCCGGTGATGTAGCGGCTGGCATCGCCGGCCAGAAACACCAGCGCCCCGTCGAGATCATCCACGGCACCGGGCCGGCGCAGCGGAATTTTGTCGCTCAGGTAGCGCACCCATTCGGTGTCGTCGTAGAGCATGGCATTTTGCGCGGTCTTGAACCAGCCGGGCGCGAGGCAGTTCACGGTCACCCCGTGCGGCCCCCAGTCGGCGGCGAGGCTCATCGTGAGCTGCTTGATGCCGCCGCGACTCGCGCCGTAGGGCCCGAGCCCGGCGTAACCGGCCACACTGGTGACGGAACCGATGTTGATGATACGCCCGCCGCCCTGCCCGACCATGTGGCGCGCCACCGCCTGCGCGACAAAGAACGGGCCCCGCAGATTGGTGTCGAGGATGGTGTTCCAATCCTCCCAAGTGACATCGAGCGCGGGCTTGCGGATGTTGCAGCCGGCATTGTTCACCAAAATGTCGATGCGCCCGAAATGCGAGTGCGCCGCCGCGACGGCCGATTGGATGCTCGCCTCGGCCCGCACATCGAGCGCCAACGGCAGAACACGCCGACCCAGTGCTTCGACGGCGCGCTTGGTGTCATCGAGCGAAGCCAGGGTGCGGCTGGTGATCGCCACATCCGCGCCGGCCCGCGCCAGCGTGAGAGCGAACGACCGGCCCAGGCCCCGGCTCGCACCGGTGACGAAAGCGATCTTACCCGCGAGATTAAAATTTGCCGAAGTGCTCATGGTTGCAAAATGACTTTCATGTACTGGCTGCCGCCTTTGTCGCTGAGACGTTGGAACCATGCCGCGCCCTCGGCCAGCGCAGCAACGGCGCTGATCATCGGCTCCACCCGAATCACGCCGCGCGCGATCAGATCGAGACACAGCGGGTACTCGCCCGCCGAAGCGCAGGTGCCATAAAGCGTGAGCTCACGCGTGACCACCGCCTGCAAAGGAAAATCCGTTTTCTGCGCCAGGTTGCCCACCAGCACGGCTGAGCCGCCCCGCCGCAGAGCGGCAAGCGCGAGCTGAAGCGTCGGCGAAACACCCACGACCTCAAAAGCAAGGTCCGCCCCCCGCCCGCTCGTGAGCCGGGCAACTTCCGCCGGCACATCGCAGGCATCGGACCGGAGTGTGTCGGTGGCGCCCAATTCGCGCGCCAGGGCCAGACGCGACGCATCGAGGTCCACGGCAATGATACGCCGCGCTCCCGCCCAACGCAGCGCTTGCACGACAAAGAGACCGATCATCCCGGTGCCGACGACCACGGCCGTATCGGTCGGCGCAACCCTGACGCGCTGGACGGCGTGGATCGCAATGGACACAGGCTCGACCATCGCGGCCTGGTCATAGGACAAACCGGCGGGCAGCCGGTAAAGAATTCGCGCCGGTAACGCGACGTATTCGGCAAACGCGCCGTGCTGGCGATACTCCAAAGGAGCCACGCCCAGCACGCGCCGGTTTTCGCAAAGATTGATCTGTCCGCCACGACAATACGCGCATTCGCCGCAGGAAATGGTGGAGTCAAACGTCACGCGTTCACCCACCGTCCAGCCGGACACGCCCGCACCGAGTGCGGCAATTTCCCCCGCTGCTTCATGACCCATCACAAGCGGCGGCCGTCGGCGGCCGGTCGAACCATCCCAGCCGTGGATGTCGCTGCCACAAATGCCGCAGGCGCGAACCCGCACCAAGACTTCATCCGCCGCAGGCCGGGGATCGGGAAAGTCGACCAGTTCGAGTTTTGCAGGAGCGGTAAGGAGCAAGGCTTTCATCTGTTAAACACGGGGAGAGTTCACATGAAGCGGCGGAAGAGCCAAGGGGAAATGAAAAACGCGCCAACCTTTCGGATGGCGCGCGGAGATTGCCGGAAGACGGCGCAGCGGGACGCTTCGCTCTGCCTTTAGGCCGTGGGTGCTTCGGGAGCAGCAGCAGCAGGAGCGGCTTCGGCGGTCGCGGCGGCTTTCTTGGCGCCGGACTTCTTGGCCTTCTTGCCCCGGGATTTGCTGTAGCCGACGTCTTCGGCCCCGATGAGCTCGATGATCGCCATCTCGGCGGCGTCGCCGATACGCTGTGGTCCGAGCTTGTAGATGCGGGTATAGCCGCCGGCACGCTTCTCGAATTGCTTCACCTTCTCATTGAAGAGCAGGGTGAGGGCGGATTCGTCGCGGATGTCGGTGAGGGCGATACGGCGAAGATGGATGGCGTCCTTCTTCTCGGTCGCAGCCGCAGCCTTCTTGGCCTTGGTGATGACCTTCTCGATGAAGGGACGGAGGGCCTTGGCCTTCGTGAGCGTGGTCTCGATGCGACCGTGCTTGATGAGCGAGGCGCCCATATTGGAGAGCATCGCCTTGCGGTGCTCGCGGGTGACGCCGAGGGAGGCGTGATGTTTATTGTGACGCATGGTGTTGGTTTTTTAGTTGGTTCCCGATCGGCAATTTGGTTTTCCGAAGCGTAGTAAGCAGGCGACCGTTTTGAGTTGGTGTCAGCTTACTTTGTTTGGAAAAACCGCTCGCAGCGTTGGGCGGCAGCGGACGGCGCGAGAACCTGGAAATTTTCGATTTGGACTCTCGATTTTTGATCCGGATTTCCGACTGCCGGAACAATCGAAAATCCAGAATCTAAAATCAAAAATCGGCTTAAGCTTCCTTCTTGTTGTCGAGGAGGCGTTCGTCGAACTTCATGCCAAGGGAGAGACCGAGAGCCTCGAGCTTTTCCTTGATTTCGTTCAGCGACTTCTTGCCGAAATTGCGGTACTTGAGCATCTCCTGCTCGGTCTTCATGGCCAGCTCGCCGACCGTGG
>CAZIQP010000242.1:0-4533 GCA_964541315.1 uncultured Opitutaceae bacterium | reverse complement strand
GCAACAAACTCAGAAATCAAACCGGTCGATGTTGTCTTTTTTGAAGATGAACGGCTTTCCGAGGAAGATGTTGTCACCCACGATTTCGAACTCGCCGAGTGTGCCGGCTTTTATGCTGGTGGCACCGGCCTTCAGTTCGTTCTTGGCCAGCGCGACGCCGGCGTAGACGGTCAGGTATCCAAGATCCAAGGTGTTCCAGAGCACGATGCTGTCGGTGATGCCTTCGTGGATGTAGCGTTTATTCTCATTGGGCAGACCGAGGCCGATCACCTTGACCTGGCCAACCTTGCCGGCCTGTTTCACGGCTTCGGCGACGCCGGGGACGCCGGGCGAGCAGATGGCCATGATGAGTTTCAAATTCGGATTGGCGCTCATCAGGGCGGTGGCCTCGGACTGGGCCTTGTCCTTCAGATCGTCGCTGGGGCGGACGGCGACGAGTTTCATTTTGGGATAATTCTTCGCGAGGCGGATGCGGATCTGGGTTTCCCACAGTCGCTGGTTGGACGCGGTCAGCGTGGAGGTGACGATGGCGAATTCGCCTTCGCTGTTGCAGAGGCGCGCGGCCTCATCCATCAGCGCAAAGCCGATGCCCTGCGGCGTGGCCTGGTTGACGAAGAACGAGCGGGCGTCCGTCATCGCATCGGCATCGTAGGCGATGACCTTGATGCCCTGCTGCTGCGCCTTGCGGAGGGCGGTCGAAATGCCCTCCTTGTTCTCGGCGGCGACGGCGATGACATCCACCCCGAGGGTAATCCAGTTTTCCACAATCTCGTTCTGCTTGGCGGCGTTGGTGTCGGTGGGACCGTCGAAGAGCAGATCGACGCCGAGCTCCTGGGCGGCCTTGTCGGCACCGGCCTTGACCGAAAGGAAATAGGCGTTGCCCTTGGCCTTGGGCATCATCGCAAATTTGATCTTGGCGTCGGCGGCAAACACCGGAGTGAGACCGGCAAGCAGCAGGCAGAGGGCGGCGGTGAGACGGGGAAGCATCATATTTTTCATAGGGGAGGGAGAAAGCAGGGGGATGGGGTTAACCACGGCGGGCACGGATGAACGGGGCCAAGGGTAAAGGCAATCGAAGGCGAATCAGTCCGTCTGAATTTTGTGCTCCTGGTGGGGGTGAGGATTGGCGGGTTTTGCTCAGGCTGTTTTGGCCCGGCTCTTCAGACTAGACAAGAATTTTGGCAAAATTCTCCCCCCGGTCAAAGCCAGCAGCAGGAGCGCGCCGGTGAGCAGCCCCGACATCTCCTCGGCGGCGTTCCAACGGATGACCGCCGGCAGGCAGGCCAGTCCGTTTTTCAGCACGGCGATGGCGGCCACGCCGAGCAAGGTGCCGGTGACGCTGCCCCGGCCGCCGAAGATGCTGGTGCCGCCAAGCACGACGGCGGTGATGGCGAACAGCTCGTAACCGGTGCCCGCGTCGGCTTTGGCCTGTCCGAGCCGGGCAGTGTAGATCAGCCCGGCCAGCGCGGCGATGAGTCCCGCCAGCACGTAGACCAGCGCCACGCGCCTGGCCACCGGCAGGCCGGCATAGCGCGCACCCTCGGGCGAAAATCCGATGGCCCGGAACGAACGGCCGAAGGTGGAGCGATGCACCAGCAGCCACACCCCGGTGCCGACGAGCAGAAACAGCCACGCCTGCACCGGCAGCCCGAGCCAGCGTTCCTGCCCGAGAAAAAGAAAACTCGCCGGGAAATCCGTATAGGTCACCGCGCCATGCGTGATCGCCTCGGCCAGCCCGCGAAACAGCGAATAGGTGCCGAGGGTGACGATCAGGGGCGGGAGCCGCAGCCTGGTGATCAGCCCGGCGTTGAGCCCGCCCCCGAGCGCACCGGCAATGAGGGTAAGCCCGGCGGCCAGCGGGATCGACAGGCCGCCATCCTGCCAGAGTTTGCCAAAAACGATGGCGCACAGACCGAGCAGCGAACCCACCGAGAGATCGATGCCGGCGGTCAGGATGACGGGCGTGAGGGCCAGGGCGAGCAGGCCGATTTCGCAGGAGTGGCGGAGAATGTCGAACTGCCGGTCGATGGTGCCGAATCCGACGGTCATGCCGCGCCGGTTGACCGAGGTGCCGAAATGATAAAAGAACAGCCACTCCACCAGCAGCACGGCGAAGAGCAGCGTCTCGTAGCGGAGAAGGAGAGATTTCCAGCCGGAGGAATAGGATTTGTCCGAACTCATAGCCAGATCAGGAAACCACGGATGGCACTGATGAACACGGATGGATCTTTGTATTGTGGCAAAAGCAAAGTGACTTGGGGTGGAACCCGTCCGGAGGCCGGGTTCCACCTTGGGAAAAATCCATTTTTTGAAAGATTTCTGTCCGTGTTCATCAGAGTCATCCGTGGTTAATTTTTTTGTCTCCGGCTGCTCAATCCGTCCGCCACGACCGCGAGCAAGATGATCGCGCCCTGGATGGCTTTTTCCCAGTACGCCTCGATGTGCAGGTGCGTGAGCGCGGGAGCTATGCACGCCAGCAGCAGCATGCCGGCAAAGGCGCCCCAGACATTGCCGCGACCGCCCGAGATCGCCACCCCGCCGACCACCACGGCCGCGATAACTTTCAGTTCCAATCCCGCTCCGGTCAGAGGCTGCACCTGCGGGGATTGCACCAGATTCATGCTTGAGGCCAGGCCGGTGAGCGCTCCCATCAGGACAAAAACGAAAAACGTCACCCATTGCGGACGGATGCCCGCCAGCCGTGCCGCCTCGGCGTCCGTCCCCACTGCATACACCCAGCGGCCTGCCGCCAGATACCGCATCGCGAGCCCGAAGATGACCAACAGCACCAAGGCCGCGCCCACCAGCGTCCACTGGCCGGCCGCCTGGCTGAGGCCGAACCACTGCACTCCTTCGGGCAGGGTCACAAACAGACCCTGGCGCGCCAGATTCAAACCCTGGCGCAACGTCACCATGGTGGCCAGAGTCACGACGATCGAGGGCAACCGCAGCCCGGCCACGAGGACGCCGTTGAAAGCGCCCAGAGACGCGCCGATCAGCACCGCCGCCGGCACCACCAAGGCGAGCGGCCAGCCTTGCTCGGCGAGCAGGCCCGCGCAGACGCTGCACACGGAGAAAAGCGAGCCCACGGAAATATCGATCTCCCGGCAGATGATGACGAGTGCCATGCCGCACATGACCACCAGTGTCGGCGCCTCGCGGGTGACGAGGGACAGCAACGGCTGCCCTTGAAAGAACGCCGGCGCAAACCACGCCAACCCGAGCAGTACGAGGCCCAGCGCAATGGTGACGGAGATTTCGCGGAAATATTTGCTCATGCCGCGCCTTTGTTTTCGCTCTGCCCCAAGGCCGCGCTCATGACCCTGTGTGAATCGGAGTGGCCGGGCAAGATCGCCGTCAGGGAGCCGCCCCGCATGACGCCGATCCGGTCGCTCATCCCGAGCACTTCCGGCAGGTCGCTGGAAATCATGATGACGGCCAGCCCTTCCTTCGCCAACTGGCGGATGATTTTATGAATTTCACTCTTGGCGCCGACATCCACGCCCTGGGTCGGTTCGTCAAGGATGAGCAGGCGTGGTTTGGTGGCGAGCCAGCGGGCGAGGGAAACTTTTTGCTGGTTGCCGCCGCTCAGACTGCCGCCCCGGGCCAGAGGGCCGGCGCATTTCACCGCGAGATCGCGGATGTAGTCGAGGGCCAGCGCGCTTTCCGCCCCGAAGCGCAGCCAGGAGCCGGGAAACAGCCGCCGATGCACGGCCATGGTGATATTATGGGCGATACGCATCTCGAGCACGACGCCGTGCCGGCGGCGATCCTCGGGCACATAGGCAATGCCCGCAGCCACAGCTTCCTGCGGCGACTGCGGGGTGATCCGTTTGCCGTTGAGCAGAATCTCGCCGTGATCGACGGGCGTCAGACCGAAAAGCACGCGGGCGAGTTCGGTGCGGCCCGCACCGACGAGTCCCGCCAGGCCAAAGATTTCCCCGGCGCGCACCTCGAAGCTCACGCCCTTCACACCCGACTCGGCGCAGCCCACGTCGCGCAGGCTCAGGACGGTTTCCCCCGGCACGGATTCGGCCGGCGGATACAGTTGCGACACTTCGCGGCCCACCATGAGCTTGATCAACCCGGCTTCATCGATGTCGCTCACGTCATGGGTGCCGATGCTTTCGCCATCGCGGAGCACGGTCACCCGGTCGGCCAGGGCGAAAATTTCCTCCAGCCGGTGCGAGATGTAGATCACCCCCACGCCGACCGCCCGCATCTCGCGCACGACTTTGAAAAGCCGCTCCTGTTCGCGGCCGGTCAGCGAGGCGGTGGGTTCGTCCATGACAATGATGCTGGCCCCCGAGCCCACGGCGCAGGCGATTTCCACCAACTGTTGCTCCGGCATCGAGAGGCTGCGGACCTCGGCATCGGCGGGCAGAAAAGCGCCCACGCGTTGGAGCAGGGTCGCGGCGCGGGTGTAGCGGGACCGCCAGTCGATGCGCCGCCAGGCTTTCACCGGTTCGAGCCGGAGACCGATGTTCTCCGCCACGGTGAGATCGGGAAACAGGGCGGGCTGCTGGTAAATGC
>CAZIQP010000241.1:0-4533 GCA_964541315.1 uncultured Opitutaceae bacterium | reverse complement strand
GTGGAGTCGCGGCCGGACTGGTGTATCAGCCGCCAACGTTCGTGGGGCGTTCCGATCATCGCCTTCTACGGACCGGATAAAAAAGCTTACATCGACGCCGGCGTCATCCGCGCCGTGGCCGACAAGATCGCCACCACGGGCACTAACTTCTGGTACGATGCCACGCCTGCTCAGATTCTCGACGGCGTGACGTTGCCAGCAGGCTGGCCCGCCGCCACGGAACTGAACTGCGGTCGCGACACCCTCGACGTGTGGATCGATTCCGGTTCGACCCAAGCCGCCGTGCTCAAGCGCGGTCAGGGCGGCACGTCTTGGCCGGCCGATCTTTACCTCGAGGGCAGCGACCAGCATCGCGGCTGGTTCCAATCCTCGCTTTGGTGCAGCGTCATCGCCTTTGGTGCCGCGCCCTACAAGTCCGTTCTCACACACGGGTTCATCGTCGACAAGAACCGCCAGAAGATTTCCAAGAGTTCGACCTACCAGAAACCTCAGACCGCCGACGCCTACATCGCCCAGCACGGCGCCGATGTCATCCGCCTCTGGATCGCCTCGCAGGATTTCCGCGACGACATCCCGGTGGACGAAGAGATCTTGAAAAACGTCGGCGAAGCCTACCGGCTTCTGCGCAACACTTTCCGGTTCCAGCTTTCCAACCTGTTCGATTTCGACGCTACCAAGCACGCCTTGTCCATCGCCCAGATGAACGTGCTGGACCGCTGGGCGCTGCACCAGACCGCAGTCCTCATCGACGAATGCACCAAGGCCTACGACGCTTACGAATTTCACCGCGTCTACCAGCTCTGCAACCAGTTTTGCTCGGTCACGCTGTCGTCGATCTATCACGACATCCTGAAAGACCGGCTCTATACGCTCGGCGTCGCGCACCCGCTCCGCCGCTCGTCACAGACCGCCATCCATCACATTTTCGACTCCCTCGTGCGGATATTAGCGCCGTTCATTACTTTCACCGCGGATGAAGCCTGGAGCTTTGCCAAGACCGGTCAGGAATATGGCGACGACTCGATCCACCTGCAGGATTGGCCGGTTGCGGGCAAAGGCTGGCATGACGCAGAACTGCCCGGTGATTTTGACCAGCTCTTCAAGGTCCGTGCCAGCGTCACCGAGTCGCTTGAGCCCCTGCGTCAGGCCGGAACCATCGGGAAATCCCTCGATGCCCTGTTGACCATCTCCGGTGCGCCAGACGACGCGGCGATGTCCGTTTTGCGGAGGCACTATGACTTTTTGCCCGAATTTTTTATCGTTTCGCAGGTCACGTTGGAACCAAAGTCCGGCGCGGCGCTCGAAATCCACGCTTGCCACGCTCGCGAGACAGGCCATGCCCGTTGTCCGCGTTGCTGGCGCTGGGTGCCGGCAATGTCGGTAACTTCTCACGGAGAAGTTTGCCCTCGTTGCGCAGAAGCCCTTAACTCCTGAACCAAACTACCGATTATGGCTAAGAGCAAAAAACCCACCAAGACGAAGCCAGCAGCAAAAGCCCCGGCGAAAAAGCCCGCGGCCAAGGTTGCCCCCGTCAAACACGCTTCCGCCAAACCAGCCGCCAAGGCTCCTGCCGTAAAACCGCCTGCCAGCAAAACGCCCGCCGCCAAAGCGACACCCGCCAAGCCCGTGGCCGCGCCTTCGACCGGCTCCAAAGCCCCCATGTCCGCCTCCGATCTCAAACGCAAAATCCTCGAGCGCAAAGCCGCCCCCAAGGCCATCGCCTTCAGCCTCGACGAGGTCCGCGAGATCGCGAAGAAAAATGAAACGACGCTGGAGACCGCCGCCAAAAACGGCAAAGCCGGAGCCAAACCCGCCACCAATGGCAAAACGGCCGATGCCGCCGCCACGCTGGAAAAGCCGGTCAAGCCGAACCATATCAAGCCGGCCTCGCTGGCGGATATCCTGGGCTTCAATCCGGCGAAAGGCCGCAAACCCGCGCTGCATCTGGACGAATCACTCGTGCCGGAAAAATTCAAGCGCTACTACAAGCTGCTCGTTGAACTGCGCAACCATGTGCTCGTCCAATTGGGCGAACACACGGAGGAAACCCTGCTCAAATCCGCCAAGGAAGACTCGGGCGACCTCTCCGGCTATGGCCAGCACATGGCGGACGCCGGCACCGACACCTTTGACCGCGATTTCGCCCTCAGTCTCGTCTCGAGCGAGCAGGAAGCCTTGGCTGAGATCGAGGCCGCCATCAAGCGCATCCACACCGGCACGTACGGCATCTGCGAATCGACCCAGCAGCCCATCGCCAGGGAGCGTCTGCTGGCCGTGCCGTTCACCCGTTACTCCGCCGAGGCCAAGAAAATCGTCGAACGCCACTCGCACCGCGAGCAACAGCGCGGCGGTCTCTTCGGCGAAGCCGGCGAAGAGGACGGCGGCGGCAAAATCTCCGACGACGGCGGAGAGGATTGATCACCGCCAAGCGCCGAGCCCTTGGCCACTCCCCCATCAGATTCCAGGCGTGCGCCCGGCTACGGCTTTTTCTGGAGCTTCGCGCTTCTGGCTTTCAGCGCCGATCTGCTGAGCAAAATCTGGATCACCCACCGGATGCCGTTGGGCAGCTATGGCACGCGGGCGCTGACCATCTTTCCCGGCTTTTTCAATCTCGTGCATGTGGGCAACACCGGGGCGGCCTGGAGCATGTTCAGCGGTCGCAGCACGATGCTGGCTGTCCTTGCGCTCGGCACCCTGGTCGCCATTTTCATTTGGCGCCGTCATCTTGGCCTGCACCACGCCGTTCCCCAGATTTGCTTCGGCTTGCTCTGCGGCGGAACGGTGGGGAACCTCGTCGACCGTCTGCGCTACGGCCATGTGACCGACTTCCTCGATTTCCATTTTGGTGATTATATCTTTCCGACGTTCAACATCGCCGATTCCGCCATCTGCATCGGGGTTTTCAGCTACATCCTGTGGTCGCTGAAACAGCCGGACGGGGAAAGCCTCAAATCTCAAAATCCAAACTCCAAATAAGACACCGACAGCCAGTGCTGCTTGCTTGGCCCTTGGACTTTTGGCGTTTTGGGATTTGCCGCATGGCGGTTATTCCACATTCGCAATCTGCTCCTTCACCCGCTCCAGCTCGTTTTTCAATTCGATCACGCGCTGGGAAATCTGGAGATCGTTGGCCTTGCTGCCGATCGTGTGGATCTCCCGACCGATTTCCTGAAGAATAAACTCCCCCTTGCGTCCCACTTCGTCCGCGCTGCGCAACAGGGTGGTGAGCTGACCGAGATGGCTGTGCAGGCGGGTGATTTCCTCGGCGATATCGCAGCGGTCGGCAAACAGCGCGACCTCCTTGAGCACGCGCTCATCATTGACATCGAGCTCCAGCGCGGCCGCTCTCAGCCGCTGCATCAGTTGCTCGCGATAGGTGCCGACCACCTGCGGCGCCCGCAATGTGATCGCCTCCACCTGGGCGCGAATTTTTTCCAGCCGTCCCAGGAAATCGATGAGCAGCGTTTCGCCCTCTTTCGCCCGCATGGCGGCAAACCCGCGCAAGGCCGTGCCGAGCGTCTTCAGCAACACATCAGCGGTGTCGTCGTCCACCGGTAGTTTGGAACTTGTCCGCTGGGCGTTCGCCACCTGCCAGAGCAGTTCGGTCGTCGGCGCAAATTTCACACCGTTCGCCTGCGCCAGTTTCTCCAACTGCTGCAATGAAGCCGTCACCGCGCCCTCATCCCAGCCCGGACCGGCCGTATTCTTGCCAGTCACCTCGACGGCCACATGCACCTTGCCGCGCTGGGCGACCTTGCGCACCGCATCACCACAGGCGGGTTCGTAAGACTGCCACTCATTCGGCAGTGAAAGCGCCAGATCCAGCCCGCGGCGGTTCACCGAGTTCACCTGCACCGTGAGCGTCATTTCACCCAAAGGGGCGGTTGCGCGGCCATATCCGGTCATCGAATTCATATAGCAGGAAGTTTAACCACGGATTTCACGGATGGGCACGGATTAAATCACAGATTCTTAAACGGTTCACAAACCTGGAGATTTATGGCCATGAAAAACACGGAATCGTGTGTCCTTCCAATGGAAATAGGCCGCGCGCCTATAGGCGCCTTGAGAGATGGATTCGCCATTAAATTTTTGTGTTTCTTGTGGCCAACCTGCCTTGCAGGGGAATTGAGCTTCAAACTTTCTCGTCCAGCAGTCGTTGCACCTGTTGAACGTCTTTGTCGCCGCGACCGGAAAGATTCACGATCACGATCTTGTCCTTCGCCAGCGCCTTGGCGCGCTTCAGTCCATGCACCAAGGCATGCGTGCTCTCCAAGGCGGGAATAATCCCTTCCATCCGTGAGCATAGCTGGAACGTCTCGAGCACCTCGTCGTCGGTGGCATAGGCGAATTCGATCCGGCCCTTGTCGCGGTAAAACGCGTGCTCGGGTCCGACGGCGGCATAGTCGAGACCGGCGCTGACAGAGTGCGTCAGCTCGATCTGCCCTTCCTCATCCTGCAGCAGAAAAGTTTTGCAGCCTTGCAACACGCCCAGCCGGCCGCCGGCGAAACGCGCCGCGTGTTCGCCGCGCT
>CAZIQP010000240.1:0-4546 GCA_964541315.1 uncultured Opitutaceae bacterium | reverse complement strand
TGGCGGGCACGTTTGGTGGCCGCGTGTGCGATCGGACTGGCCGTGTGGGCGTTGCGGGTGGCACTGATTGGTGACTTGGGCACAGGGATTCCGTATATGGATCAATGGTATCGTGAAGGCTTGGTTGTATATGAGCCTTGGCTGCAGGGGAGATTGCCCTGGCGGGTGATTTTTGAACCGCATCTTGAGCACAGGATAGTTTGGACCAATCTGTGGAATCTCGGGCTCCTGGAGTTGTGCGGCCAATGGGAACCGATGGTGCAAATGGTCGCCCAAGCGGGGATCACCGCCGTGACGGCGGCGTTTTGCGTCTGGATTTTGCTGCCGGCGCAAACGGAGTGGTATTGGCGGGCGGCGGTGCTCGCCGGTGCCGTGCTCGCGTTTGGCGCGTCCTTGGCTTACGAAAATATCCTGTGGGGATTCCAGTCGCAGTTTGGTTTTTTTGTCATGTTGAGCCTGCTAGGGTGTGCGGCCACAGCGCGCGCGTGGCAGCACGGTCGATATGCCGGGTTGGCTTTGGTTGCGGGACTGGCTGCGCCATTGGCCATGGGGGCAGGCGCTTTGGTCGGACCGATCATTGTCATTCTGGCCATATTGGTTATGGCCAGCGAGCGAAAGGTGTCGTCCCGGAGCGGTGGAATGCTGGCGATTGGAATGGTCTGTTTGTTCTGGGGGCTGTTACTGCGGAGTGACTCGCCCAGCACGGTGTATGCACATGCGAAATCATTCGGCCAGTTTTTACGTGTCTGGGCGGCGGCGGGTGCCTGGCCCAATTCCCCGATTCCGTGGCTGGCAGCACTGGCCTGTCTGCCGATAATTCTATTAACCGTTCAAATTTTGCGAAAGGGGGTTCGGCCCCAAGACCACGAATTGTTTATTTGCGGGGTGTTTTTCTGGGCCATGGCCAGTGCGGCCGGCGGTGCCTGGCTCCGCGGGGCATTGGGTCCGGTGCTGCCCGCAAGATATCGCGACATTCTCGCTCTGTTGTGCTGGGTGAATGGATTGGCCTTGGTGATGGTGCTTAGCCATTGGTGGGAGCAAGGGAAGCGGCGCTATCGATTTTTGGGTGTGGGCATCGCCATGGCATGGTCTTGCTTCGCGATTTATGGTGGTGCAAAAGTGCTGGACCATTTTAGCAAGGTTGACCGGCCGGCCTGGCAGAAATCCTCCGCCGAACAATTTGAGGAGGCCAATTCCATATTGGAAGGCCTGGCGGACTCTGGGTTTGCCGTCAGCAAACCAGGAAAAGGATTCTTCCCCCCAGAAAAAGTCTTGGCGTCACGCGTTCTAGCCCCCTTTCTTCCCCCGGAAATTCAAGTGCCCTTCAAGGGAATTACACCGATCAATGCGTTCGCTGTTGGTCAGGCTGACGCCAATCAATGGGTGTGGCAGAGCGAGTGTTTTGAAGCCAAGGTGAAAGCAATGATCATGTTTGTGCGTGGCGACGGAAAGGAACTCCAACTGATGTTAGAAAATCAAACTAACGGAAGCAGGATGGAGTTTGCGCCATCGGGGCGCCGGATTGGCGATTTGTCGGAATGGTTGGTTCGCACCACTCCGGGCAGGTACCGGGTTTGTATCAGGACTGGCGCAGTCAAAGGAGAATTGGTTGTGACCTTGCCTCGTCCATTAAGCATTGCCAGTTACTGGGTGAGGAAGGGCGCAGCTGAAGGCGTCAGGTTGGTCGAGTTCGCGGGCATATGCTTGGCGGTGGCGTGGTGGGTCACTCGCAACCGGCCGGATGTGGCCGGGAATATTGCCCGTACCAATTGCCGTTCCGCTGGTTTTTGCTCCTGATAGTATGTCCCGGTGCCATTGTCCCGCGACCAAAGTGCCCCTTCCAATGAAAACAGATTCAACCTTAACCTGCCGCTCTCGATTGGTGGCGGCATGTGCGATCGGACTTGCCGTGTGGGCGTTGCGGGTGGCGTTGATTGGAGATTTGGGGACGGGCATCCCCTGGATGGACCAATGGGACCGTGAGGGCCTGTTTATTTACGAGCCTTGGGTGCAAGGGCAATTGTCCTGGCGGGCGATCTTCGAGCCGTATCTTGAGCATCGGATCGCTTGGACCAACCTTTGGAATATAGCGCTATTTGAGCTATGCGGACAATGGGACCCCATGGTGCAGATAGTCGCACAGGCGGTGATTCCGGCGCTGACGGCCGGATTCTGCGTCTGGGGTCTGGTTGTGGCGCATTCCGGGCGGCTGTGGCGCAGCGCGGTGCTCGCGGGGGCCCTGATGGCGTTTGGCGCTCCCTTTGCCTACCAAAATATTCTGTGGGGCTTTCAGTCATCCTTCGCGCTTTATGTGCTGCTGAGCCTGGGAGGATGTGCGGCTGCAGCACTGGCGTGGGGGAACCCGCAGTATGGCGGGCTGGCCTTGCTGGCAGGGCTGGCCGCGCCGTTGGCCATGGGGGCCGGCGCCTTGGTCGGGCCAATCATTTTTGCGCTGACCATTTTGGTGATGCTGGCTGAAAAGAAAGTGACGCGCCGCAGTCGGGGGATGCTGCTGGTTGGATTGGTCTGTTTGGGGTGGGGATTGGCGCTGCGAAGTACCTCAACTGCCATGAATTTTACCCATGCCAGATCGTTATCTGAATTTGGCAAGGTTTGGCTCGCGGCGTGCGCCTGGCCGAACAGCCGGTTTCCCTGGATGGCGGGATTGGCCTGTTTGCCGGTGGGGCTGTTGATCGTCCAGGTTGTGCGCAAAGCAAGTTCCCCGCGGTCGCATGAACTGTTCATCGTCGGGGTGTTTTTGTGGGCCACGGCCAGCGCGGCCGCTGGCGCTTGGGCGCGGGGAGCGCTGGGCTCGATCCCGCCATCGCGCTATTGTGATTTTCTCACCGTGCTGTGCTGGGTGAATCTGCTGGCCTTGTTTTCGGTGCTGCGTGCATGGCGGGAACAAGGGAAGGTGCGATGGCGGGCCCCGGGTGTGCTGATCACAATGGCATGGCTGGGATCGGTCATTTATGGCGGCATCGGTATGATGGAACATTTTGTCAAGATCGACCGGCCGGACTGGCAAAAGTCCGCGACCCAACAATTCGAAGAGGCGAATTCCACACTGGTCGGGCTTTCGACTGCCGTTTCTGTCAGGGAAAAATCAGGGAGACAGCCAAAGAATTACGAAAAGGTCTTTGAGTCACAAGTGTTGGCCCCGTTTCTGCCTCCGGAAATTCGATTGCCCATAAAGGGGGTTGCTCCGGACGATACCTTGGCGGTTGGTCGAGCCGATGCCGAGCCAGCATGGGAGTGGCAGAGCGGATGTTTTGCCAGCCGAACGTCGGCCATGATTATGTTTGTTCGTGGTGACGCGGCCAAACTCGATCTGGCCTTGTTGAACCAAAGTGGTGAAGCCAAGGCGGAATTTCAGCCTTGGGGGCGGCATATTGGGGGATGGTCGGAATGGTTGGTTCGTCCGCCTTTGGGGCAGTACCGGTTAAGCATCAGGGCGGCCTCTGCCTCGGGTGGTTTTGCGGTGATATTGCCCAAGCCTCTCAGTGCCGCCGGTTATTGGGCGAGATGTGTCTCGGCTGAGCAGGCAAGATTGGTCGAACTGGCTGGGATTTGTTTGGCGGTCGCGTTGTTGGTCTGCCAGGCCAAGGAGCGTTCGGATAAAGGCACGCCCAAATCAGTTGAAGCCGATGCATAATACCAATCCCGTGCTTTCCATCGTGATCGTGGCATACCGGTCACGGGATGAACTGCCGGCTTGTTTGCGTTCCTTGCCCGGTGAATTGCTGGGGCGCCCGGTGGAAGTGTGGGTGGTGAATAATTCTCCGGGCGATGGCGTGGCAGAGTGGATGGCAAAAGAATTTCCCGCGATGCGCTGGGCGGAGCCGGGCGCGAATCTGGGCTTCGGCCGGGCCAACAATCTCGGGTTTCGCGCCACAACGGGCGAGTGTGTTTTGTTTCTCAATCCGGATACGGTGTGCAATCTGCCGGCGCTTGAACATTGCCTGCGACGGATGTTGACGGAGCCCGAGCTTGGGTTGATTTCCCCAAAACTGGTGCAAGCCGACGGTGCAATGGATCTGGCCTGTCGGCGAAGCATTCCGACTTTGTGGGATGGGTTCTGCCGGGCGACCGGTTTGGCGGCGACGTTTCCGCGCACGGCTCTGTTCACCGGCTACAATCTCACGCATTTGCCCGAGGACAGTACCTATGCCGTCGGCGCGATCAATGGGGCCTTCATGCTGGCAAGACGAGCGGTGCTGGAACAGGTGGCGGTTGACGGACAGGTTTTCGACGAGAAATTTTTCATGTATGGTGATGATCTTGATCTGTGTATCCGGGTGGCCCGTGCCGGTTACACAATTGTCTATGACGGGCGGGTGCAAATCACACACTTAAAGGGACAAAGCGTCGCGAAAGAATACGACGCGATGTCGGTAGCGATCTTCGATGCCAATCGCGATGTCTACCTGAAGCACTTCAATCCGCAAAACTTCCGCTTGGTTCGCTGGCGCTGGCGGCTCGCCTTCGGTTTATGGAAGAAAATTTCGCTGTGGCGGGCACGCCGACGTGGACACCACCGGGTGCG
>CAZIQP010000239.1:0-4605 GCA_964541315.1 uncultured Opitutaceae bacterium | reverse complement strand
TCTATCAAGAATGCCGGCTCTGGCACGGACTATAACATTTTCAACCTGCCTCCTTTTTGTCCCGATAGAACATTCATCGATCCTGAATCGAGAAACAAAAATCAAAGTCCCGATCAGGCGTTGCAATTCCAAGCAGAGATTACCGGGGTTTCAGCGGAATGGGGTTCGTAACCGAGAATGCTGATTGAGGCGGTATCCAAAGCAAAGTGCCGACCTTCCCGCACGGGCAACCCGATCCAACGCACCGCGAGCGCGCGCAGGAAGTGTCCGTGGGAAAACAGTGCCACTGTTCCGTCCATCGCGCGAAGGTTTGCCAACACCCGATCCGCGCGTTCAGAAACCAGCTCGACCGATTCTCCCGCAGGGCACCCGGATTGGAAGATATTCCATCCCGGCTCCTGCTCGCGAATCGCTGCGGTCGTCAGACCTTCGTATGCCCCGTAGTCCCATTCGCGCAGATCCGGCTCCACCTGTGCCGTTGCGCCAAAACCAGCCAATGCGCAGGTCCGCCGGGCTCGTTGGAGCGGACTGGTCAGGACATGGGTAAACGCGACTTGCCGCAAACGCTCGCCCAGCCGCGACGCCTGACGTTCGCCGTTTTCGGTGAGCGGCAAATCCGTACGCCCCGTGTGCCGGCCCGTGAGTGACCACGCGGTTTCCCCGTGGCGAACGAAGTATACTTGCTTGGCCATACCTATGCACTAGGGAGCGTGGTTCCATGAACAAGCCGTAAAGCGCACGACGTTTATTTCTGCCAGAGAATCCAGCCGGCCTCTGCCGGAACGGAAAGACCTTCATATCGCGGCATGATTCGCACGGTGAAATCGGCCGCCGGTCGGGCGGAAGTGACGGTGCCGGAATAGGAGAAACCGCCCGCTCCTTCCGCAACGGGTCGCACTCGGGTCATTTCCTGCTTCATCGCTGGCTCACCCTGCAAGCCCTCGGCATAAAGCTCCACCCGGACTGAATCCGGACTCAGGTCCTGCAAAAACACCTCCACCGCGATGATACGTTGCTCGCCATTCGTTGCCACAGTCCGCGTGCCAAAGCGAAGTGCGGCCCATCTCGGTGCCAAATTATTTCGCCAGTCAACCAGCTTGCGCGCCGCGGCACCCTTGTCGGCAGCCCGGGCCCGGTACGCGCTGGCGGCGGGAATATAGTGCTGCTCGGTGTATTCGCGCACCGTGCGGCTGGCCGAAAACCGGGGGGTCAGGCGCGCCATGCTTTCACGGATGCGATTGATCCAGCGAACGGGCAGATCCTTTTCATTGCGCGCATAAAATTCCGGAATCACCTCTTGTTCGAGCCGCTCGTACAGCGCTTCGGCTTCCGCCGCGTCCCAAACCGGATCGTCACCGTGTTCCTGGCCGTCGCCCAACGCCCAGCCGACTTCGGGCGCGTAGGCTTCGGCCCACCAACCATCCAACTCGGAAAGATTGAGGCCGCCGTTGACGAGCACTTTCATGCCGCTGGTGCCACTGGCTTCCCACGGTCGCCGGGGCGTGTTGATCCAGACGTCGACACCTTGCACCAGCCTTTCGGCCATGGGCATATCGTAATCGGCCAGGAAAACCACCGGCGGGTTCAATTCACTGCGGCGGATAAAGTGAGTCCATTCACGGATCAGCGCCTGTCCGGCCTGGTCGGCCGGATGCGCCTTGCCGGCGAGAATGAGCTGCGCCGGACACCGGGGATTTTTGAGGATGCGGAGTAGTCGCTCGGGATCATGCAACAGAAGATTGGGTCTTTTGTAGGTCGCAAAACGGCGCGCGAAACCGAGGGTCAGCACGCCGGGATTCAGCCGTGCCTGAGTCCGCGCAATTGTTTCCGGTCCGGCTCCGCCAACGGCCATCTGGCGGCCGACACTCTCGCGTGCATACTCCACCAGCGATTTCCGGCTCTCGGTACGCAGAGCCCAGATTTTTTCATCGGAGACCTTGCGGATATCCACGTCCAAGGTGGCTGACGTTCCCAGCCAGCGTCCTTTGCCGCAGGCCTCGGTCCAAAGGGTGTCCGCCAGAGCGGAGTCCCACGTCGGCATATGCACGCCGTTGGTCACATGGCCAACCGGCACGTCCGCCTCGGGCCAGCGCGGAAAGAGCGGTGCGAAGAGATGCCGGCTCACCCGGCCGTGCAGTTGGCTCACGCCGTTGACCGCTCCGCTCCCGCGCATGGCCAGGTTGGCCATGCTGAATGGCTCGTTGGCGTCGTCGGGATTCCGGCGTCCCAGCGCCAGCAATTCACCGAGTGAAATGCCAAGCTTCTCATGCGCATACCGACCCAGATAGTGCTCCATCAAGCCCGGCGAAAAAAGATCGAATCCGGCTGCGACCGCAGTGTGCGTCGTAAAGAGATTGCCCGGGCGCGTGACGGCCATGGCAACGGAAAACGGCTGCCCGCTTTCCTGCATGAAATTGTGCGCCCGCTCCAGCAGGGCGAAAGCCGCGTGACCCTCGTTGAGATGGCAGACCTCGGGCTTGATGCCGAGAGCGGTGAGCAGGCGCCAGCCGCCGATGCCCAGGACCATTTCCTGTTTCAGCCGCAGCTCCGGGTCACCACCATACAATTCGCCGGTGATGCCGCGAAAAACAGCGGTGTTGGCCGGATCATCGGTATCCAAGAGGTACAGAATGGTCCGCCCCACCTTGACTTGCCACGCCCGCAGCCAGAGAGAGTAACCTGGCAGGACGATTTCCAGCCGCAGCCAGTCGCCGTTCGGCAGGCGCACGGGGGAGATGGGCAATTGGCCGGGATCATTGTGGAGATAGAGCGCCTGCTGGGCTCCGTCGCGGTCGATTATCTGGCGAAAATATCCGTGTTGATAGAGCAAACCGACGCCAATCACCGGCACACCCAGATCGCTGGCGGCCTTGAGCTGATCACCCGCCACGTTACCCAGTCCCCCCGAATAGACCGGCAGAGCTCCGCTCAACATGAACTCCATGCAAAAGTAGGCGACACAGGAGAGCGGAGCCTGCGGATGCTTTTTTTGGAACCATGCCGGTGTCACCGCCCTCTGCCGCTTTTCTTGGATCAACCGGTCAAGCAACCGGCAGTAATCCGGATCGGCCAAAGTGCTCGCCAGCTTCTCACGAGAGACGGTCTGCAGGACAACATTGGGGTGCAAGGTGAGGTCCCAAAGGGCCGGATCAAGCCGTCGCCACAGCTCATCCGCACAGTGATTCCAGGACCAACGCAGGTCCATGGCCAGTTCGGTCAGGGCAGCAAGGCCTTGCGGCGGCTTGGTTTGATCGGAATGGTCAGGGGAGTTCGTGCTCATGCTTAAGGATTGTTGTGCTCCCAGAACGATCAGTTGGGATCGCCTTCATTCTCCCACGCCTCAACCGCCTCGCGATCCGCCGTCAGAGCGGGTGAGTTTTCTTCGTCCTGCGGCGCTGCGGCGGCCAAGGTCACACTGACAACCGCCTGGGCTTCCTCGAGAATTCGGCGCAAGTGAGCTTCATCGCGAAAACTCTCGGCGTAGACTTTGCAGACATTCTCCGTGCCGGAAGGCCGCGCCGCAAACCAACCGCTGGCGGTCACCACCTTTACCCCTCCCAACGACGCGGCATTGCCGGGCGCGCGCCCAAGTATGCTTTGGATCTTTTCGCCCGCCAATTCGGTGAGCTTGATTTGGTCGGGGGAAAGTTTGGCGAGTACCGCCCTCTCTGGCGCGGTGGCCGGTGCATTCACCCGATCATAAAACGATTCGCCGAATTCCTGTGTGAGCCCGCGGTAGATTTCACCGGGATCGCGGCCGGTTCTTGCCGTGATTTCCGCGCCCAGCAAACAGGGAATAAAACCATCCTTGTCCGTCGTCCATACGGTGCCATCAAGGCGAAGAAACGACGCTCCCGCACTTTCTTCTCCGGCAAATCCCAGCGAGCCATCGTGCAAACCGTCGACAAACCATTTGAAGCCGACCGGAACCTCGTAGAGCTTGCGGCCCAGCTTCGCCGTGACGCGGTCGATCATCGCGCTGCTCACGACTGTTTTTCCGATTGCCGCCGTTGGGCACCATTCCGGGCGACTTTGAAAAAGCTGATGAATGGCCACGGCCAGAAAATGATTGGGCGGCAGGAGTCCGGCGCTCCGCGTGACAATCCCATGCCGGTCGTGATCGGGATCGCAAGCGAACGCGAGGTCGAATTGGTCCTTCATCCCGACCAGTCGCGCCATCGCATAGGGGGAGGATGGATCCATGCGGATCTGGCCGTCCCAATCCACCGTCATAAAACGAAACGTGGGATCAACCACTTCATTTACGACCGTCAGGTCCAGACCGTGTCGCTCTGCGATCCGCGCCCAGTAATGGACGCCGGCACCACCGAGTGGATCGACCCCGAAGTGGAGCTTGGCGCCACGAATGACTTTCACGTCGATCACCGCATCGAGATCGTTGACGTACAAGGTTAAATAGTCGTGCCGGTGCGTCGTCGCGGCCCGCAGCGCGCGCTCATAGGGAATTCTTTTCACACCGGACAGCCGCGCTTCCAGCAATTCATTCGCCTTCGCCTCAATCCAACCGGTTGTTGCCTTGTCCGCCGGCCCGCCGGTCGGCGGGTTGTATTTGAAGCCGCCATCGTGAGGCGGATTGTGCGACGG
>CAZIQP010000238.1:0-4624 GCA_964541315.1 uncultured Opitutaceae bacterium | reverse complement strand
TTGGCGCGTTTGCCCTCGAGCGATTCGATCAGGCCGGTCTCCTCGCCGCAGATGTAAGCACCGGCACCGCGATGGACGTAGATTTCGCAACTGTAGGTTGAACCGAGAATATTCGGGCCGACCAGATTCGCGGCACGCGCCTCGGCGATGGCCTTTTCCAGAATACGGGCGCCGTACGGCATCTCGCCGCGAATATAAATATAGGCCTGCTTCACGTTGTTCGCGAAACAGGAAATCATCGTGCCCTCGATCAGTTGGTGCGGATCCTGGTGCATGATGTACCGGTCCTTGAACGTGCCGGGCTCGGACTCGTCGGCGTTGACGATGAGATAGATCGGTTTGCCGCTTTTGCGGTCGACCAGCGACCACTTCACCCCGCAGGGAAAACCGGCGCCGCCGCGGCCGCGCAGACCGGATTTCTTCACCTCGTCGATCAGCTCCTCGGGTTTGCGCGCGAAGGCCTTCTTCATGATCTCGTAGCCGCCATGTTTCTGGTAGCAGGCGAGATCATTGGTGTAGCCGGGCTCGTCGATGTGAGCGAAGATCAGGCGGCGTTGGGAGGGGGCGGGCATGAGAAAATCAGTGGGTGTCTTCCGAGTGGAATATGATCCCGCCGGTCCAGCGGGCCGCAAAATTATAGACCATCGCGAGCAGCACACCGACGAGGAATCCGCCCAGCGCGTGAATGAACGGCATGAAGAGCGACGCGGCACCGGCGAATAGCCATGGTATGCCGAGAAGCTTCGGCGCGACATTGAGATCGGCCGCAGTGGCGGCAGCACCAAGTGTGACGAGCAGTACCGGAGCCACAATCAAGCCGACAAAGCCGTTGATCAGGCCAAGCACGATGCCGAAGCGCAGCGGCGGAAGATGCGTGATCCGGTGTTTCGTCATGAGTTGGGTCCTTTGTTCTTATTCGCGTTGGCCCGGATCTGAGCGCTCAGCTCCTGCACCTTGGCGGTGTCCACTTTCTCGTGCAGATCATCGTCGATCATCACCACCGGGCCAGTGCCGCAACTGGCGAGACATTCGACAAATTCGATCGTGACTTCACCGTCGGCGGAAACCTCGCCGGTATGGCAGCCAAACTCTTTTTGAAATTCATCGCATACCTTGTAGCCGCCCGTGAGTGCACAGGAGAGCGTGCGGCAAACCTTGATGTGTCGGCGACCGATCGGCTTCTGCCGGAACATCGGGTAGAAAGTCACGACCTCGTACACATTGATCGGCTGTAGCTCGAGCTTTGCTGCGATCCACTCGATGGCATCGGTTGAAATCCAGCCCGTATCCTCCTGAATCAAGTGCAGCAATGGAAGCAGAGCGCTGCGTTTCACCGGATAATGGGTGATGACCTCGTCGATCTGCTTCAACGTCTCAGGTTTGAGTTTCAGGTTCAGTTTCATCAGGCAGAAAAATCAGCGGTCGCACTCGCCCATGACGAAGTCGAGCGAGCCGAGGATGGAGACGACGTCGGACACGAGGTTGCCGACGCAGAGTTTGGGCAGAATGGAGAGATTGCAGAACGAAGGGCTGCGGATTTTCATCCGATAAGGAACGCCGCCGCCCTTGCTCACAATGTAGAATCCAAGCGTGCCCTTGGGATTTTCCGCCTCGAAATACACCTCGCCGGCCGGCATCTGCGGACCCTCGGTCACGATCATGAAGTTATTGATCAGCTCCTCCATTGACGTGAGGATCTTGTCCTTCGGTGGCGCAAAGATCCGGCGCGCATCCTTCGCATACCAGTCGCCGGTCGGAAATTTCTTGATCGCCTGCTTCAAAATGCGGATCGACTGCTTCATCTCCTCGCCGCGGCAGAGATAACGGTCGTAGCAATCGCCCTTCGAGCCGACCGGCACGTCGAACTCGTATTGCTCGTAGCCCCAGTACGGACGGTCCTTGCGCAGGTCCATCGCCACGCCGGAGCCGCGCAGATTCGGGCCGCTGAGGCCGTACTTGATCGCGTCTTCCTTCGAAATCACGCCGACATCAACCGTGCGATCCATGAAGATTTTGTTGCGCGAGAGCAGGCCGAGAATCTCGTCGAGGATCGGGAGGAATTGGTCGCAGAAACCATCGACTTCCTCGATCCAGCCAGGCGGCACATCGCGCGAGACACCGCCAATGCGGCTGTAGCTCGTGGTGAAGCGGGCGCCGGTGAGCTTTTCGTAGAGCGTGTAGAGCTTCTCGCGCTCGGTGAAGCAGTACATGAAAACCGTCCATGCACCGACATCGATGCCATACGCGCCGAGGCCCATCAGGTGGGCGGACACGCGGCCCATCTCGGAAGTGATGACACGGATCGCCTCAACGCGCGCCGGCACCTTGAGACCGGCGAGCTGCTCGACCGCGTGCGCATACGCGGCGTTGTTGGAAAGCGGCGCGAGGTAATCCAATCGGTCCGTGTAAGGCACGAACTGGTTGTAAGTCATGTTCTCGGCGATCTTCTCGTCGCCGCGGTGCAGATAGCCGACGACCGGATCGGCCTTGGTCACCGTTTCGCCATCGAGCTCGAACTGGATGCGCAACACGCCGTGGGTGGACGGATGCGACGGCCCCATCGAGATGGACATTTTCTCGGGATCAAACTCCTTGGGAAAGTTCGCGGCGATCTTCGCGGTCGCATCAGGAAAGGCGTGTTCGGTGGCCATGTGGTCCGTTGTCTATTCTTTGGTCGTCTTTTGCGGTTCCACCGCTGATTTTTTGGCCTCGCGCTCGGCCTGAATTTTTTGCGCCACGCGTTCACCCGCCGCTTGTCCCCATTTTTGGCCAACCTCCATACTCTCATGCATGAGTTGCGGCATTTTCGCTAATAACCGTTTTCCGGCTGGAGATTCATAAAAGTTATTTATCGCATGTAGATCTTCCGCCGAATAATATTTTGCGTAAAGCGGCAGCATTAACTCGAGCACCTCGTCTACCTTCATTTCAGCACGCAAACCTGTCCATAGTTCAGCGGGGACATCGGGCGCGCTCATCTTGAATGAATTGAGCATCTGCTCAATCATTTGGTCCAAAAGTTGATTCATGCCAGTGATTTTCATCATTCGGCGGATCTCGATTTCTTGTTCCTTACTGACAGCTTCAACCTTGTTCTCGGAGAAGCCGCAGACCCCGAGAGCAATGGTGATCAAAATGACTGTTGAGCGTAATAGTTTCATAAAATCACGGTTTTTCGCTTTGCTCGCTCCATGCTTCGTCCTTGGCGCGCGGCTCGGCCTCGCTCATCGGCTCACCCGGCGTGGCGACAAAGGGACCGCCGGCCATCGGGGCCGAGATGAGACGCGTACCGGTTTCGGCCGCGACTTCATAGTCCGGCAAATCGGCGGGCAGACCGGCGAGAGGAAATTCCTTGCGCAGGGGGAAATACGGATAGCCGTCCCACATCAGGATCCGGCGCAGATCGGGGTGGCCCGTGAACTTGATGCCAAACATGTCAAAGGTCTCGCGTTCATGCCAGTCCGCCGCCGGCCAGAGCGTCGTCGCCGTTGGCATGCTTGGTTCGGCATCGCTGGCGCAATTTGCCGCCACCCGGACATAATTGTGATTCACGCTGGAATAGAGGTGCCAGACCACGGTGAAACGCGGCGTTTGTTCGGCGCTCCAGTCGATCGCCGTCACATCCACCAGGAAATTAAAATCCTGGGCGTCGCGCAGATATTCCAGGAAAATAATCGCCTCGTCCGCCGGGATGTTCATCGCCGCATGATCGGCGCTGGCGCGCTCGGTGGCGCTGGCAAATCTGCCTTGGGCGGAGGCGATGACGACGGCGTTGGTAATCATGAGCGACAGCTTTGGATCAGGCGCTAAGGAGCTTGGAGGCCGAACGCTCGCGTTTGACCTTTTGCTGGAGCTTCATGAGGGCATCAAGGAGCGCCTCGGGACGCGGCGGGCAGCCGCTGACATAAACATCGACGGGAATGATGCGATCCACGCCCTGCAGGGTCGCGTAGCTGCGGTACATGCCGCCGGAAGAAGCACAGGCCCCCATGGCGATCACCCATTTGGGCGCAGCCATCTGGTCGTAAATACGACGGACCGCCGTGGCCATTTTGTAAGTAACCGTGCCGGCCACGATCATGCAATCCGACTGGCGGGGCGAAAAACGCATGACCTCGGCCCCAAAACGAGCGATGTCGTAACGGCTGGACGCCACCGCCATCAGCTCGATCGCGCAGCAGGCCAGACCCATGGGCATCGGCCACATGGAATTGCTCCGCAGCCAGTTGATGGCCGCATCGGCCTGGGTGACTACGACGTCGCCTTCAATCTTGCTGTTATAGGCTAGTTCGTTGTTGGCGGTGACCATGGCGTGGTGATGGTGGAAAAATATTCAGGCCAAGCTACCACCCGTCAACCCGTGGGCAAGGAGGTTTTGGAAAAACCTTAATCATAATTTGCGCCCAAAGCCGTCAGTTGTGGAATTAATATTAGTCCGGGGCCTGCCAGCCGTAAAGATGAGCAGGAAGAGTGCGCAGGAAACACTTTTCGCTTCCGTTTTGGCCATGGCACCCTACTTTTCGCTCTCCGCGACGGAGAGGTGGCAGAGTGGTCGATCGCGCCTGACTCGAAATCAGGTGAGCCCGAAAGGGTTCCGGGGGTTCGAATCCCTCCCTCTCCGCCA
>CAZIQP010000237.1:0-4657 GCA_964541315.1 uncultured Opitutaceae bacterium | reverse complement strand
CCGTGAGGTCCTGCACGCGGTGGAGCATTTCCTTGGCGGCCTTGTTGGTGAAGGTGAGGAGGAGGATTTCGCCCGGGCGCACGCCCTGGGAGAGGAGGTAGGCCACGCGGTAAGTGAGCGTGCGGGTCTTGCCCGAGCCCGCGCCGGCCAGCACGAGCAGCGGCCCGGGAGGCGCGGTGACCGCGGCGAACTGCTCGTCGTTGAGCAGGGACCTGAAGTCGATCGGCGGCACCGAGTGTGCGTGGCTATCGGGAGGGTGGAGGACGAAATCGGCCATGAAAGAGAAATTGAGGGAGGCGGACCGGCCGGCTCAGGGCAAGCCCGCACATGGATGAAAACAAACCAAGATTTGTCACAGAGGACACAGAGAGCCGACACAGAGGCGGAAGGAGTGTACAAGTTGCTGGTGAATCAAGGTCCTCTCTGTGGACTCTGTGCTGCCGCCTGTATTACTCTGTGAAACAAAGGAATTGATTGATGGAAGAAGCGTGGCCGCAAAGAGGCGCAAAAGGGCAAGCCCTCAGAACAAGGCGGTGTTAACCGCTAATGGACGCTAATAGACGCTAATTTAACGCAGCCGGAATTTTACCGCGGATTACACGGATCGGCACGGATGAAAGGCATTGGAGATGGTTCGGTTTCAGGACTATCCGTGTTCATTCGCGAGATCCGCGGAGAAATGGATCGGAATCATAGCCGGAAGTTGGAATCAGAAATTCTTCGACGACAGGCGCGGAAGCTGGCTTAGTCCGGGCATGCAGACGACCGTGAAGGTGAGCGTGACCAAGGTCCAACCGAAGATGGGTTGCGGCTATGTCCTGTTTGTTTTTTTGCTGGCGGCCGGACTGGGCTTGCTGGCGATTGCCGTCAAGAATTACGCGCAGGCGGATAACATCTGGACAAAAAACTCGATGATACCGGGAGTTTTCGGTGCGGCGTTGGTGCTGGGCGCGGGAGCCTACCTGAAGTTCGTCAAACGGCTGGTGCGCGAAGGCAGGGAAGAGGCGGAGCGCCGGGCCCAGTTTCCCGGACAACCGTGGAAGTGGAAAAAAGAATGGCTGCAGCCGGTGATCGAGGCGAAGACCGGGGGCAGCGCCGCGGCTATGTGGGTGTTTGGGGTTTTCTGGAACGCGATCAGCCTGCCCGGGGCCTGGGTCGTCCTGCATGACCCCCATCCGAAGAAAGGCGCCTACTTTGTTTTTCTTTTCCCGCTGGTCGGTCTCGGCCTGCTGGCGAGCGCGATTTATCAGACGGTGCGTTGGCGAAAATTCGGGCGCGTTCGTTTCGTGCCCTCGACGATGCCGGGGGCGATCGGCGGCTATCTCGGTGGCGTGATCGAGGTGCCGGCCCGCGTGCTGCCCGAGGCGGATGCGCGGCTGTCGCTGAAATGCATCCGGCGTGAGATCCGTGGGTCAGGCAAGAGCAGCAGCACGACGGAAAATGTGCTGTGGGAACACGAGGTGCGGATCGCGCGCGACAAATGGGTGACCGGCCTGGGCGGCACGCAGATTCCGGTGCTATTCTACATCCCGCCGGAATGTGGCGGCAGCGACGACAGCGACCGCAACAACGAGGTGCTGTGGCGCTTGTCCGCCAGCGCGGAGGTCCCCGGCGTGGATTTTTCGACTGCGTTCGTCGTGCCGGTTTTTGCCACGGGCGAAACCGCGCCGCCACCGGAGGCGGGGCATCCGCTGCTCGAAGTGTACAGCGACGAAGACCTGGACGCGGCAGCCCTGCGGCGCTGTGGCGTGCGCCACGAGGGCAATACGTTTTATTTCAGCGCCAGCCATCTGCCCGGCACGAGAATCACGACGGCGGTGCTGACACTCGGCCTGCTGGGTTTGCTCGGGTGGTATTGGGGACGCGGCATCCATCCCATGGTTTGGATCGTCACGATTTTCTTTGGGCTCATTCTCAGCCTGTTCACGCTTGATGTCTGGTGCGATGGTTTCGAGCTGAAGATCGATGGGGAGGGCGTCGAGGTGACCAAGCGGCGTCCGTGGGGCACGAAGGTCACGCGCGTGGCGCGCTCCGAGGTGCAGAGCGTGAGCCACCAAAAATCCATGTCGTCGGGTGAGAATCAATATTACCGGTTGAATCTGATCGGTGCCGCCGGGACGAATCCGGCGGGACCGCAGGCGGGTGAATCGTTTCTCGTGCGCAAGCTGCGTCATCAGCTCGAGCAGCTCCAGCAGCAGGGTCAGGTGGCGCCGGAGAAAATGTACGAACTCGAAAGAGAAATCATGACCGGGCTGAGGCGGCAGCCGAGTTTCACGGTGCAATTCGCGAAGCACATTCCCGGGCTGACGAAGGCGGAGGCGATCGGCGCAATGGTTTTGGCCGCGATAAAAGGCTCGAAGCTGTAGGAGGGGCTTTATGCCCCGATACGCGAGCGGCATTACGTTCGAATCGGGGCGCAAAGCCCCTCCGGCAGGAATGCCAAATATAAAGCTTAGGCGTCAGAAGGTGTTAATGGATGAAATTCGACCCCGCGTGAATTTTTCCTCGCGAATAATCGATGGCAGCAGGCCTTTATTTTCTAAGTCCGGCAGGCTGTGGCGGGAGGGACGCGAGTTGCTTCTACCGCCGGCTCTTCTTTAGCATCTCTTCGCGCGCTGCCTCTAGTCGCGCCCTCTCCTTGGCGGTGAGGCTGTGCAGGCCGGACTTTGCGATTTTGTCGAGCAAAGCATCCATGTCGCCCGGGGTGCCATTGTCGCGCCCGGCAGTCTCCTGTTGATCGAGCGGCGGGAGCACGCGGAATTTCGGCTTGCGGCGGAATAGCGCCGTCCATGACAGCCCGGAAAAAAATCCCGACCTCATCGCCCGAATATAGCCGAAAGAGACGGCACACGTCGCCAAGGTGCTCCCAAGACCGACCTGGTCGCGGTTACTCAAGTGTCCCACAGCGGCGAGAAACATGCATCCGATCGCCACAAACTTCATTGGAATCGAGCCCCACCATTCGACATTGGGGTAGATCGTGGCAAAGGCGATCACGAGGCCGATGGAGAGGTGGGTTGATCCAAAGACCACGCCGCCGAAACCGGAGAGCCAAAGCAGCGTCGCGACCAACACCGGCGAGAGAACAAGCAGTCCGAAAAAAACGAGATAGCGGCCGCGGCCCATCTCCTGTTCGCAATTGCGGCCAAAAGAATAAAGGAACAGCAGGTTGAAAATCGTGAAGAAATTTACCTGATCCACCGCGAGATAGCTGATCAGACGCCAGACCTGCCCGTGTTGCCAAACCTTGCTTGGCTCGAAGGCAAATAACCCGAGCGAAGCGGAAACCCCGGCGAGAGCGGAGAAGACCAACCCGACCACGAAGACCGCCACGATGATCGTTGTGAGATAAATGGGCAGACCGCGAAAGTTTCCGAGCGGTTGGTTGTCGCGGTATTGGTTCTCAAAAAACATGGTGGGAACGGCCGATCAGATCGTCTGGCCGCGCTGATTGTCGGTCGGGATCGAACCACAGGCCGAATTTGGAGAACGGGCTGCGATTGGCGGCTCGTGCAACCGCGCCCGGGAATCAAAGGGATTTTTCACGCAACGAAAGCCCAGCTTCCACTTCGCCCGCAGTCAACCGGCGATTCCGTGGGTGCCACAGGAATCCACTCGTGCTCCGCTACTTTCCCCCGCGTTGCCCGAGGTATTTCCAGTTTTGCGGTTTTCCTGCCGTCAGCCATTCGATCGTTGTCTGGAGACGCTTCTCCCGCGTTGCGGGCTGCTTGGCGTCCGTGATCCAGTCAATGTACGCTCGGCGGTGACTCGGCGCGAAATTCTTGAACGTCGCCGCCGCCTTTGCCTTCGCCGCGAGCGCCTTTTTCAAATCGGCCGGCACCGGCAATTCCTTGCCCGGCTTCCTCGCGCGCTTGGGTTTGGACGCCGGCGAATTCCTTTGCTCCACTGCCGCCCGGACGCAGGTGAGCAGGACGGAATCTTTGGGCAGGTCCGCCATCGACGTGAGCTTCCCGAATTGTCCCATGCCGGCACCCGCCGTGTTGTTTTTTGGAAGCCAGCGGCTCACGTCGATATCGCGCCAGAAGAACATCGAGCAATGCGCCTTGAAGGAGGCGAATCCGCAGAGCAACCCGTGATAATCAAAAAAGGGACAGCCCCACTTGATGGTTTCCACCGCGGCCGGACATCCCTCGTGAATTATCTTCCGAAGGTGCCGCAAAATCGGCCGGGCGAATTCGCCCGCCTCTGCGATGTAGGAATCCACCCGGGGATCTTTGGTAGCCATAGGCACGAAGGGTTTAAGGCGAAGCTTAGAAAGCAGCCCCGCTCGCGCAAGCACAGCGTTGTCACACTTGTCCTACCGGCTCACCATAGGCCGATTCAGTTATTTCCGCGCCACCGGATTTGCATCGGATGCAGTTCGTAGCGGAAGCCTGAGCTCGACTTGACCAAGGGAGGAGCATGGAGCCTGGCATAGATATATTTCATCTCCGTCTCGTACCAAAAACGGCGGTGCGATCAGGCGATGCCGTGTTTACGGCCGTTCAAACGACCACCGATATGAGCAAAAAGGGCGCTCAGTTTTTTGGACAATCATTATTTAGTTCTTGCTTAATTAAGATTATACTTAATCATAGTCGGCATGCAAAGCCTCGCCGCCATCGCCGACCCGACCCGCCGCCGCATTGTGGAGCTG
>CAZIQP010000236.1:0-4663 GCA_964541315.1 uncultured Opitutaceae bacterium | reverse complement strand
GGAAATCCGTTTCGCCGCCGCCAATGGACCCCTCATGAGTTTAGCCAAGCCCAGTCCACTTTCCATCAATGGAGCCCCTTTGCGCATCGGCATCGTGGCGGCGCGCTTTAACCAGCCGTTGGTCGACGCCCTGCTGGCGCGGGTACAGGCCGGGTTGACCGCGGCCGGAGTGCTTGCGAAAAACATTTCCGTGGTGCGCGTGCCCGGTTCGCATGAGGTGCCGTGGGCCGTGCAGGCGCTGACGCGCGGGCGGGATGGCGTGATCGGTCTCGGCGTTTTGATCGGCGGCGACACTAATCATCACGAGATGGTCGGGCAAAGCGTTTCGCACGCGCTCCAACGCGTGGCCTTGGACAGCGGCGTACCGGTGATCAATGGCGTGATTGTCGTCAACACCCTGGCGCAGGCGCGGGCGCGTTGTGCAGGCCGCATCAATCGCGGCGCGGAGTTCGCGCAGGCGGCCTTGGAAATGGCCGCGTTGAAACGCCGGATCGGAGGCAAAAGATCATGAGCAGCCAGTTTTCTTTGCGCCGGGAATCCCGGGCCGCCGCCCTCCAGTATCTCTATGCATGGAGCATGAACACTCCGGCCAATTTGGCCGAGGATCTGCGGGTTTTTTTCGCAGGACTCGATAAGCCGCGCGACAACTATGCGTTCGCCGAGGAGCTGATCCATGGCACGATCGAGAAGCAGGCGGAGATCGACGGCTACATCCGCACGCTGGCGCACAACTGGGAGTTCGACCGCATCGCGCGCATCGATCTGGCCATCCTGCGCCTCGCCATCTTCGAGATGCTGCATCGCAAGGATATACCTCCGGTCGTCTCGATCAACGAGGCGATCGATCTCAGCAAAAACTACTCTACGGCCGACTCGAAGCGTTTCATCAACGGCATCCTCGACCGCATGAAGGACAAACTCGGCCGCGATTCGCGCAAATCGGCGACAGAATAAGCGGCGGCGATGTTTTCCCTTTTTAAAAAATTCAAGGAAGGACTGACCAAAACGTTCTCGGCGATCGCGGCGAAAACGCACGGGCTTTTTGGCGGCCGCAAGATTGATGCTGCGTCGCTCGATGAGCTCGAGGAAGCTCTTTACACGGCGGATTTTGGCGTCGATACCACGACCGAGATTCTGGAGGAGATCAAAACCGCCTATCGCAAAGATGCCACGCTGCAAGGCCGGCAAGCGGCGGAAATCGGCGCCGCTGTGCTCCGTCGGGTGATGGCGGGATCGGAGGGAAAACTGGCCTTGGATCACACTGCCGCAGGTCGCGTCCCATCGACGAATCCCACGGTCATCGCCATGATCGGGGTCAACGGTTCGGGCAAGACGACGACGACCGCCAAGTTGGCGTACAAGCTCAAGGCCGACGGCCAGACTGTGATGGTGGCGGCCTGTGATACATTCCGCGCCGCAGCAGTGGAGCAGCTTAAGAGCTGGGCTACACGGCTGAATCTTGACATCGTGGCGAGTCATACTGGGGCCGACTCGGCCTCAGTGGCGTTTGATGCATGGCAGGCGGCCAAGGCCAGGCAGCACGACTGGCTGATTGTGGACACGGCCGGCCGGTTGCACACAAAGAGCAATCTCATGGAGGAACTCGCGAAGATCCGCCGTGTGCTGCAGAAGCATGATCCGGCGGCGCCGCAGCATCGCTGGCTCGTGGTGGACGGTTCGCTGGGCAGCAACTCCATCGAGCAGGCCAAGGTTTTCCACCAAAGTTTCGGCCTCACGGGTTTGGTCGTGACGAAACTGGACGGCACAAGCCGCGGTGGCGCGATCGTTGGAATCTACCGGCAGTTGAAAATCCCGATCTACTTCATCGGACTCGGAGAACAGCCGGATGATTTGCAGCCGTTCTCAGTCGAGAATTATGCCCGGGCTGTGTTCGGGCTGGAAGCCGTCTAACGATCTGCCCGCTCGACGGCAGCGTGTGTACTGAACGCGCCGTGCAGACTGGCGACGCATGTTTCGCCTTTGGATGCGGTCGATAATGCGGGGTTAACCACCTGAATTCAGGTGGTTTTGGGCGTACCCAGAAATTCGTTAATAATATATGAATTACTCTTCGATTTTCGCAGCCCGCAAGGGTGCGAGAGGTGACCAAAGGGAACCCGCACGTGATTACCGGCCCGTGACGCGTGCGGGTTCTACCCTTTTCCGCAAACAATCAAAACTTGGCTGTCAGGCTGATCCGAATCGCGCGGGGTGAGCCTGGGGTGATATTGGTGTTGCTGTTGGCCATCGAATAGTAGCCCCGGTCGAGAACGTTTTCGAGATTGAGCTGAGCGCGCAGGTTTTTCGTGATGCGGCAAAAGACTGCAGCGTCGAAACGGACGAAGCCCGGCAGTGTGACTGTGTTGTCGGTCGAGGCGTAGATAGCGCCGCGGTAAATCGCGCCCAGGCCGAGGCCCCATTTCGGATTCAATTCGTATCTGTTCCAAAGGGAGAAGGAATGACGGGGAAGCTGGGCGAGACGCGACCCGGCGACGATTGTGGCGGACTGGGTGGTTTTGATCCGGCCGTCCTGATAGGCATAACCACCGGCCATGCCCCAGCTCTTCGTGATGCGACCCGCGATGCCGAGCTCCACGCCTTGGGCGCGCTGACCATCAACCAGCAAAGATTTGGTCGGATCGGTCGGGTCGGTGATCACGACGTTGTTCCGGTCCAGGCGATACGTTGCCGCAGTGAAGGCAAGGTCGGGCCGGAGATCCCATTTCAATCCGATTTCCTTGTTTTTGAAACTCTCGGGATCAAGCGTCCGATTGGTGAGCGTCAACGAGGACAGTTGCTCGCCGGCGCGGGGAATGTACGTCGTGCTGTAGCTTGCGTAGATCGAAATGGTATCGGCCGGCTTGAACACCAGACCGGCGCGGGGTGAGACAGGATTGTCTGTGCTGTCGATGATCGTCGCGGTGCGATGATTGAGAAAATTCACGCTGAACTTTTCCCAGCGCACGCCGACGATGGCCTGTAGTTTCGGGAGCAGTGTGATCTGATCTTGCGCATAGGCGGCCAAGGTTTTTGCAACACCGTGATTGTCGGCGTCCGTGGCACTCGGCAGGAATGTCAGCGGCAAAGTGGTGCGAGGGTTTGGGAGCGGCACGAGTACTGACGTGGTCGTGGGACTGACAGTCGTGAAGTAGCCGGTTTTGCGCAGGTTGTCCGTCGTCTCGCTGGCAAGTTCGATGCCGGTCAGAAGCTGGTGTTTGATCGAACCGGTTTCGAAGGGAATCACGACATCGGTTTGGTTGAAAATATTTTTTCGATCCGTCGCATTGCGATAGGCGGAAATGGTCACGTTTGTGCCCGTGGAATCGACCGCGCCGGGGAAGACGTTTTGATAGGACTTGCTGTAGCTGCTGAAGCGGGAGTGGTTGCGCAGGGTGATCCCGTTGGCGAACCGGTGGTCCAAAGTGGCGAATCCGGTGTTCACGGTCGCTGCGGTGGGGCTTTGCGCGGGATCGCCAAAAAAAGTGGAGGCAGGGGTTTTAACCGGCCGGCCTTGAAACGAGGAAATCCCACGGTCAGTCACGCGTTCATCATGGAAATATTCATAGCCGGTCCTTAAGGTGGTTCGGGCAGTCGGATTCCAGGTGAAAGTCGGATTCGCTCCATAGCGCTTCAGGGTGACATCGTCGCGATAGCTCCCGGAATTTTCGTAAAGCCCGGTCACACGCCACGAGACGGAATGTGAGATCGCTTCTCCCATGTCGAATGTCGATCGGTATTGGTTCCACGAGCCGGTTTGAAACGTCAACTCATGGCTGGTGGCGCCAACGGCCTGTTTCGTTATGCGATTGATCAGGCCGCCGGAACCGCCGCGGCCGAAAATCATGGCATTAGGGCCTTTCAGTACCTCGATCCGGTCGACATTATAAAAGTCGCGGAAGTATTGCCCATCGTCCCGCACGCCATCGATGAAGAAGTCGGCGGTCGTGCTGTTGCCGCGCAACACAGGAGTATCCCGGTTGCCTTCGCCTTGGGCGATGCCCACGCCCGGGACGTAGCGAGTCGCATCACCCATGCTGCGCATCGCCTGATCGTCGATCAGTTCCCGTGTAATGACAGTGACCGCCTGAGGCACATCCACCAACGCAGTATCGGTTTTTGTGGCGGTGAGGCTGTGTTGAATGGAGTAGTTTTGAGTGTCGCGATAGCCCGTGATTTCATATTTTTCCAGCACCACCATTTCCGGTTTGGGCAGCAGGTAACTCGGCGTAGTCGTTATATCGGTATCGGCGACAGAAGGGGTCGCGGCGCAGGCGAATGCGAGGCAGGATATCCAAAAAATACTTGAGCGAGACTTAGTCTCAGTTGATGGGCGTGGATTTTGCATGGCCGAAAAATTTTACCGGATCGGAAGTGTGGGGCAGCTTGCGCAAAACTGGCTCGTCAGGATTTACCTGCGCAGCTCAGTAATGCGGCTTCGGTTGAATACGAAGGGTGCAACCAACCGGCCAAAATGACTGATTGGCCGTACAAGACGACTAATCAGCGCGCCGTGAAGGGAGAGTGAGCGAAAAAGCAAGAAGAACATAGAAGCTCCATTGAGAATTAGTCGCAAAGAATATGAGACTTAATCTCATGTCAAGTCGCAATATGAGAATTTGTCTCATATGGGTGTCGAATAACTGACATTGACCGGCGCAAGTGG
>CAZIQP010000235.1:0-4676 GCA_964541315.1 uncultured Opitutaceae bacterium | reverse complement strand
CCATGGCCGATTAAGCGATTATCAGGCAATCTTGGCGGGTGACTTTTCTGCGGCTCAGCCCCGTGCGCCGGCTCACCGCGTCACACGCTTTGCTGCGCATACAGGGTTTTCAATTCATGAGTTGCAGTGAATAATAATGGGGGATTGCTCCACGACGATTTGTGGCGGCGCCATTAAACCGGCGGATCGTCCTCACGCGCCAGCCTGATCCAGCACCCTGTTCAACGGCTGCACTTCATCATATCGGCAGAATGCATCACACACTTCATTCCCGATGCGCAGTGCGGTTTCATCCCAATCCTGGTTCTCGGGATTATAAACCATACCGGTCAGCAACCGGTTGTTGTGCTTCTTGAGATCATCCCAGCGGAACGCCCAGCGTTCCATGTAATCCAACAGATTGTCCCGGCGGTTGACCACTTGGACGGCCAGCGGGCGCCTGGCCTCCACCAGATAATCGATCCGCGTAAATTTCAGCAAATGCCCCCGCACCTCCGCATTGCGGCGGGGTTGGACCTTGCGGGCTTCCAACACCCGGCGAACCACCTTGTCGGCCGGATTCTCCAGCAACGCGGCGGGCTCATGCCGGTAGACCAGATGGGCGATGCTCACGAGCGCCTCGGCAAAAAGCTGCACGTCCACTCCCTGTAGCGGGAGCCGGGCTTCCTTGGAAATGATCGCACCGTCGCTTTTCAACTCGAAGGCCTGGATGCGCTCGTGGAGCAGCGCCGCCGTGTGCTTCGCCTCGAGCGACATTCCTGTTTCCAGCAATGCCCCCAGCGTTTTGCCGTTGTCAGATATTTTAACCCAGCCGGGAGTAAGCGGCACGATCTGCACCGTCACCTGCCAGCCATCGGGATACATGAGGGGCAGCGTGAGTGCGACACCCTCGCGAGTCTTCGCTGCCTGCACCTGCTCAGTCCAGAAAGCCTGCAAGGCTTCCACACAGGCGGCAGGCGTAAGAATTTTATCGGATGTATTGTTCACAGCAGGCTCTCCTCAATGGGCAGGTTGATATGCCATACTCTGGCAGCTTCCATAAAGAAAGCCGCCAAATCGGAAGGTTCAAAGTCTTTTATCGGCACGTGCCGGTTTCTGTCCGGATTATTCGGCTCCAGATTCGGGTCGAGAATGTTTTGGTGCCAACCTTTTGGAATTACCTGTCGGCCGTAAAAACGTTTCTTACCTGTTGCATGCCAGCCGATGCCCCGCACCCGCTCCACCAAAATCAAGGCCGCTTCAAAGGTCTCGGGCGAATCAAAGACCGGTGCCCGCACATGAAATCGCAGATCCAGCACGATGGCACCCTTGACCAGTTCAAGCGGAAGATCGATCCGCCGCCCGCGTTCACCATAACTAACAAAGGGCAGCGGCTTGCCCTTGATCAGCATCTCGGGTCGACGCAGTGCCTTCGCTCCGATGACAATCTCCCGAATCTGACTGGAGGTGTAAGGATAGGTGTTCATACCTTTTTCCGGCTGCGCTTGGGTTTCGCGGCGGGGGCGAGCGGGGCCGTGAGCTGTTCGTAGCGGGCGAAGAGGAATTCCACGCGCTCGCGGTCGCTCGTGAACACGGCGGGGCGGTAACTTTTGTCCACGGCGTGGTCGAGGGCACGGTGGGCTTTCAACAATTCGGCGGGCATCGCGAGCGGGTCGTAGAGATCGGCAAGGCTGGCCCCGGCGGCCAACCGCGGTGCGCGGGCATCGAGCACGGCCTGCGCGGCGGCCTCGATGGCCGCGCGCTGCTTCTTGTCCGGCTCGGGCCAGGGATAGTTGTTGTAGACGAGTTTGTTTGAATAGCGGTAATCGCTTTTCAGGCGACCACACACAGTCTTTGTCCATGCCATGTGCATGTTCGAAGTCATAACGCCGAAATGGTAGAGCGCGGCGTCTGGCACAAGAAGTAGCAGGTTGTTACTGATCGTTTTTTCGTCGAGAAATCCTATTGGAACATAATAACGCCGTTCGGATGAAACGGAGGGTATAACGACATAACGTCCTCTCGGCTGACGGTTCTCGCCGAAGAGAGTGGGCGTGGCGGCGAGCTCGCGCGTGGTCTCACGGGTGCTCTTGAGCCGGTGTTGGCGCACACCCTCGATGCGGTCCATCACCTTGGGCATCGCCCGCAGCTCTACCGGCGAAGCATCGACGAGCCAGAGGCACCAGCGCGGGATGTGGTTGATGAATTCTTCGGCGCCAAGCAGAGGGCGGATGTAACGGGCGGCTTTGGGTTCTTCTGCGAGCAAATCGGTTTTTTCCGGTGAAGTAAGCATCAGATGTCCGCCATCGTTCGGCATGGAGCCAAACACAATGGGCGGCACGGCACAGAGCGGAGTCGTGCGGGCAGTGACCACCGTATCGGTGCCGACGATGAGGTAGGGATTGATATTGAGCGTGCCGCTGCTGGCGGACTGCCTGCCGTCGGCGTCGTAGTCATAGAGCCGCTTGAGCGGCACATCGAACGCGCCGAAGCCGATGATGACGACATGGACGTGCGCCTTGCCGCTGGCCTCGTTGTGCCAGACAAAAGTCCGATGGGCGAAGTGGATTTTCAGGCGCTTCGCGAAAAGATGCGACCAGAGCAGGCCGACCTGCTCGCCCTGGCTGATACTATTGGTGGACACGAAGGCGCACCGAATGCCGGTACCACGGACGTAGTCGGCGGCCTTCACATACCAGGCGGTCACGAAGTCGAGCAAGCCGTGGCCCTTGATCTCACCGCAAACGAGCGCCATGTCGGCATTCTGCTCGGCGGTCATGTATTGTTTTCCAATGAATGGCGGATTGCCGAGGACGTGGGTGCATTGCCCGGCCGGGAGGACGGTATTCCAATCGAGCCGGAGCGCGTTGCCCTGTTTGATCGTGGGCGACTTCTTGAGCGGGATGCGGGCGAAGTGCCGGCCAAAGGCCTTGGCGAACGTCATGTTCACCTGGTGGTCGGTGAGCCAGAGCGCGGTCTCGGCGATCAGCGCGGGAAACTCCTCCAGCTCGATGCCGTAGAACTGGTCGACGTTGAGCCGGGCGATGTGCTCCACCTCGATGCCAAGGCCGAGCTGGTCGCCGTGGATGGCCTGAAGCACCTCCAGCTCCAGCTTCCGCAGCTCGCGGTAGGCCACGACGAGGAAATTGCCGCAGCCGCAGGCGGGGTCGAGGAAGCGGAGGCCGGCCAGCCGGTCGTGGAAATTGTCGAACGGAGAGGACGCCTGCCTCCGGCTGCGGGCGGTGCCCGGCCCCTGATCCGCCGGCAGGACGGAGGCCTGCTTTCTGCCGACCGTGGAGCGGATCTGCGCGAACTCGGCCTTGAGGTCGTCGAGGAACAGCGGGTCGATGACGCGGCGGATGTTCTCCTCGGAAGTGTAGTGCGCGCCCTTGGCCCGGCGTTCCTTTTTGTCCATCACGCCCTGAAACAGGGAGCCGAAGACGCCGGGCGAGATGCTGCTCCAGTCGAAGCGGCAGCAGGCGATGAGCGCGATGCGCTGCTCGCCGGTCATGTCGGCGATGTCGAGCCGCTCGGCGAAGAGCCCGCCGTTGACGTAGGGGAAGGCGGCATATTCGGAAACGAGGTTGGCCGAGCGCGCGGAAGCGTCCTGGTCGAGCACCTGGAAGAGCTGCGCCAGCCGCGCGCCAAGGTCGGAGCCGTCCTTCCGGGAGCGTTCGATGAAGCGGGTGAAACTATTCCACGCAAAAATGTCGGTGTCCTCGGCAAAGAGGCAGAAAAGCACGCGGACCAGGAAGCGTTCGAGCCGATGGCCCTTGTAGCCGGATTTTTTCAGTTCGTCATGCAAGTCGCCGAGGAGGGCGACCGCCTTCAGGTTGACGTCGGGCTGGGATTGGAAGAGCGCCTGCTCCTCGTCGCGGATGAAGGCGAAGTGGCGGAGCTTGTCCGGCAGATCGCGGAGGGCGAACTGCGCGGCGAGCACGGGCTTGGTTTTTCGCGCGGAGGCAAAGCCCTTGAGGTAATCGTGAATTTCCTCGCCCAGATCATAGACCACGAAATGCGCAAAGTCCGAGACCAGCACCCAGCGCGGGCGCTGTTCGGGATCGAGATGCTCGATGTAGTCAAAAGCCTGCCGGGCCGCGCCGCCCTTCTCAGTGCCGAGATCCTTGCCGGTGGACTTCATTTCCACGAGGAGCTTGCCCGGCCAGAAAAGATCAATGCGGCCTTCGCCGCGTTCCGCGCGCTCGACCCGGTGCTCAAATTCAGCGTCCACGCTGCGCCGGTCGCGGCCAAAGATGGTGAAGAATTGGTCGAGAAAAGTTTTGGCCTCGGCCTCTTCACGCTGCGGGCCGGCCCAGTTCCTGGCGAAGGCGAGGGCGCGGGACTTCATTTCCTCGCGAGAGAGCGTTATGACCGTCGGGGACCGGGAAGATGGGGCGGACGACATTGGGGGTTGAATGATATCTGCCGGTTGTCCGGGAAATGCCAAGCGGTTTGGCGGTTTCCTTCTCCCCAAGCCAATCAGGCACCGCAAATAGATTCTGCGCCTTCACTCCAAGCGGTGCGATTTGCCGCAGGCGAAACAAGTTTCCCCACTTTTTTGTGGGCATGAGCGTTTTCACAGATAATCCTTGCAGACCGTCCCGGTCCGACGGCACTGCCCCAGATGACTATTTTTGAAATCTTCTCGCTGCTGATCACGCTGACCGCGCTGTTCAGCTACCTGAACCACCGGTTTA
>CAZIQP010000234.1:0-4679 GCA_964541315.1 uncultured Opitutaceae bacterium | reverse complement strand
AACATGGCAACAGCCATATCAACGGCCCGGCGGTGCTGCGCGCGTACGACGCCAATGACATCACCCGCGAACTGTGGAATTCCAACCTGGTGCCGGACCGCGACACGCCGGGCCGGGTCTCCAAGAATGCTCCGCCCACCGTGGTCAACGGCAAGGTCTACCTGGCCTCCTTCGGCACACTGCCCGTCGGAACCGGTGCCCTGTATGTCTATGGACTGCTGCCCACCCCGGTCGCCCCCTAGCCCTGCGATGCGCGGTTCGGCAAGGTTGAGTTTTTTCCAGTGATTGAAAGCAACCGGATGCACGGTGTCATTCGGCGGCCCGACCTGCCATGAGTTTTTCCAAGAAGCGTTTCATCCTCTGGGACCACGACGGCGTGCTCGTCGACACCGAACAGTGGTATTATCTGGCGCTGCGCGAGGCGATGCTCCCGCTCGGGGTGAATTTTGAGCAGGTCACCTATCTCGAATACATGGCCGAAGGCCGGACTTATTGGGATGTCGCCGTGGCGCGGGGCGCTGATCCCGCCGCCATCGCCCGCCAGCGCCTGGTCCGCGACCGTCTCTACCAAGACTACCTCCGGCGAGAAGAGATCGAGCTGCCGGGCGTGCGCGAGGCGCTGGGACAATTGAGTTCGGATTTCCGCATGGCGGTGGTAACGACATCACGTCGCGAAGATTTCGAGCTGATCCACCGCACCCGCGATCTGCTCAAGCACATGGAGTTCGTGCTCACGATCGAAGACTATCCTAAGCCCAAGCCCCACCCGGCCCCGTATCTGGCCGCGCTCGCGCGGTTCGGGGCTGATCCGGCGGCAGCGGTGGCGGTGGAGGATTCCGCGCGCGGCCTGAAGTCGGCGATTGCCGCCGGCCTCGACTGCATCGTCATCCGCCATCCGTTCACGTCCGCACAGAATTTTTCCGGCGCGAAACAAATGATAGATTCGATCCGCGATTTGCCAGGGGTCTTGGGGAGACCGTAAGCGGCTCCCAAGGAAACGCCAAAGCCCAACCGAATCAGGGCTGTCGTTTTTTCTGGGCGCGGCTGGTGGACTGAAGTGTCTTTGGCTTCGCGGGCGACGCGATCAAAACTCGCACCGGAACTATGACGGTCACCGGCCGGGGAACCGGAGTCATGGCAAAGGCCTGCTCCACCCGTTTGTTCTGCGGTGCGGCCACCCACCCTCCGCGGTGCGGCATATCGCCCGCGCAACCGGTCAAAAACAGCAACGCGGCAGTGCCGGCCACCAGTGCGGCCATACCATGAAGACAAAAAATATTTCGGGACATGCCAGAGCTTACAGCAAAAACCCAACGAGGGCCATGGGGTGTTGGCCCCTCGGCAACGGGGTTGATCCGTGCCAACGTGCGCGCCTGTTTCCCTGCAAAAACCCTCGAACCGGACGGCTGATTGCTCTCTTCTCCTTGATTAGCCGGACACCTTGTCGGCCTTTCTTCCATTCGGCAGGGGCTATTTCCGGGGAATATAACCATTGAGACAAACCCGGACGAAAGCCATGTTTCCGGCCGGATGAACCAACAACGGATCAATCAAATCACTTGCCTGCTGCTCGTCGTCGGATTCGGCGGCGCGCTGGTGGCCTATCTGAATGCGGATCACACTCCGATCAACTCGCTGTTGAATGATCCCCTCGCCCAAAAAAGGCATCTGCGCGAGCTGCGGATGATGGGAGGAAAAGCCAATGTCCTCTCCGCCGAAATCACGGACTGGTTCGAAGGACGCTGGCAGGGCGAATCGCTGGCGTGGACAATAGCGGTCCTGAGCGTCGGCCTTGCCCTGACCTTTCGGTTCATCGCGCTACGGCGCTCCGGTTCCGCTGCATCCCCGGAGACAAACGAAAATCGCCCGCCTGATTCTGTCTGAGGGCAACGCCAAGCCGTCCGGTCTCGGCCGCACCAAAAAACACCCCGGCGCACACATGGTGTGGCCGGGGCGCGAAAAACCGAACTGAGACTGGCTTATTTCTTCAGCGGCTTGAGCCGGTAGAGAGCCACATCATGCGAGTCCAGATGGACGACCGTTGATTTGCTGTTGTCGCCAATATCCTTGTTGGCCCAGACATCGTGAACCTGGAACGGACCTTGAATCGTCCAAAGGCGGCGCCATTCGACGGTGATGTCCGCCGCGGCCGCATGGGTGTTGAGCGCACACACGGCCCACTCGCCGTTGCTGAGCTCGCGGACCCAGATCTCGATGTTCTTGCCCGGATCGGCCAGGGCGCGGAAACCCTGCTTGCCCAGCGCATCCTGATCGATCGCGAGCACGTCCTTGTTGGTCATCATGTCGCGATACTCGGGCTTCATTTGCCGCACGTCGTTGCCGGCGATGAGCGGGGCGGCAATGATGCACCACAGGCTGAAGTGGGCGCGGGATTCCGCGTAAGTCAGGCCGTCGGTGCCGACTTCAAGCATGTCAGGGTCGTTCCAGTGGCCGGGACCGGCGTACTTGCCAATGCCATCGGGACCGTTGCTTTCGACCAAAGTATATTGCAGGTCGAGATTGCGCTTCCAGCCGCTTTCCCAGCCTTTGCGACCGTCGTAGGAACTATAGATATCGCCCGTTGTGCGCCACATGTGGCCGACATCGCCGGCCCATTCCCACGGCTTGTTCTGGCCCCATTCGCAAAGGCTGAACAAAACCGGCCGGCCGGCGGCGTGCAGCGCATCGCGCATGGTCTTGTAGGTCTCGCGCGCATCGGCGGTGCCGTGATTGCACCAGTCGTATTTCAGGAAATCGATGCCCCACGACGCATACGAAAGCGCGTCCTGATATTCATGGCCGCGGCCGCCGGGAAAATCCGCGCAGGTCCTCGTGCCGGCGCAGCTATGGATGCCGAACTTGAAACCCTTCGCGTGAAGATAATCGCCGACCGCCTTCAGGCCATGGGGGAATTTCACGGGATCGGGCACGAGATTTCCGAGTGCGTCGCGCTCTTTGCTCTCCCAGCAGTCGTCAATCACGATATAGATGTAGCCGGCATCGCGCATGCCGTTCGCGATCATGGCGTCGGCAGTTCCCTTGATCAGGTCTTCGTTGATCTTGTCGGCAAAAGTATTCCAACTGTTCCAGCCCATGGGCGGGGTCAGGGCCAGGCCGTCGAATTTCTGGGCGAAGGCCGCAGAGCTAACCATGCAAAATAACAGGAGCAGCGTTTTTTTCATAGGGATTGGGGTTGAGACAAAGTGAGGCCTCCAGCGATCACCGAAGGCATCGGCAGTCGTCCGACAAAAGAGCACCGATCGCCCGGAAGGCCCAGCCGAAAACTTTCCTCCACGCTGTGAAATACCCTTTGACAATTAATATCCTTTGCACGCCCCTCCCACGGGAACCATCCCGCCGCAGACGTAAGAGTGAGATTAAGATCGAAATCGCCCCGCCCAGTTACCTATAAACGCACCCTTTCTTCTCTCCCCACAACCACCCAACTCCCATGGCCAACTACGGACACTTTGACGACGCCCACCGCGAATATGTTATCACGCGCCCCGACACGCCGCTGCCCTGGCTGAATTATTTCGGCCAGGACGAGTTCTTCGGCATGTCCACGCAGACCGCCGGTGGCTACACCTTCTGGAAGGATGCCAAGCTCCGCCGCCTCACGCGTTATCGCTACAACAACAACCCGATGGATAACGACGGCCGCTTCCTCTATGTGAAGCAGGGCAAGTCGGTCTGGAATCCCGGTTGGAAACCGACCCGCACCAAACTCGACGCCTTCGAGTGCCGTCACGGCCTAGGCTACTCTCGTATCACCGGCAGGAAAGACGGTATCGAGGTCGAGCAACTGATGTTCGTTCCCCCCGGTGAGAATCTCGAGGTCTGGAAAATCTCCGTCCGCAACAAGACCAAGAAAACCCAGAAGCTCAGCCTGTTTTCGTACGTCGAGTTCTGTTTTTTCGAGGCGTTGAACGACATGACGAATTACCAGCGCACCTACTCGATCGGCGAAGTTGAAATCGAGGGCAGTGCGATCTATCACAAGACCGAGTACCGCGAACGCCGCAACCACTACACGCTCTTCGGCTGCACGCGAAAGATCGACGGCTACGACACTTCGCGCGACCAATTCGTCGGCGTTCACCACGGCCTGCATGATCCGAAAGCCGTGATGGCCGGCAAGTGCACCAACAGCCGCGCCTTCGGCTGGAATCCCGTCGGCGCGCAGCAGATCAATCTCACGCTGAAGCCCGGTCAGGAAGAAACCTTCGCGTACGTCCTCGCCTACATCGATCAGGGCAACCTGCCGAAGTTCGACGCGCCGCTGGTGATGAACAAAACGAAAGGCAGAGAAATCCTCGCCAAGTACAGCGACCTGAAGGTGGTCAATGCCGCCTTCGACGCCGTCAAAGCGCGCTGGGAATCCCTGCTCTCGATCTACCAGGCGCCGAAAGTCCCGAACGAGCATCTGCAGCGCATGGTCAACACGTGGAATCAGGTCCAGTGTATGGCCACGTTCAATCTCTCGCGCTCGGCCTCCGGCTACGAGACTGGCATCGGCCGCGGCATGGGCTATCGCGATTCAAACCAGGACATCCTTGGTTTCGTTCACCTGCTTCCCGCCCGCGCCCGCCAGCGCATCCTCGACATCGCGTCCACGCAACTTTCCGACGGCACCTGCTTCCACCAGTACCAGCCGCTCACCAAGAAGGGCAACGCCG
>CAZIQP010000233.1:0-4683 GCA_964541315.1 uncultured Opitutaceae bacterium | reverse complement strand
ATTCGCAACCGGTCGGATGTGGAATCAGCAACCACCTGGCCGCAGGCATTCGCCCCGGCCAGCACAGCGCAAGCAACGGCTTCCTGCAAACAACGTTCCACCACCCCGCGCATCGGACGCGCCCAAAGTGTCTTGTGGTAGCCGAGGCGGATGAGGAATTCGACCGCGCCTGAATCCACCTCAAGCTCGTACCCGAGACTGCGCAACCGGGTCAGTTCAGCCGCAATCATCGCTTCGCAAATCGCCCGCTGGGTCACAAAATCCAATCGGCCAAAGACTACTTTGTCAGTCACGCGACCAACCAGCTCAGGCCGCAGCGTCTGATTTACTCGCGCCAGGACCGTGCGCTCAATCGATGCGAACGGTGCCGACTCCATCGGCATGGCCTCGGCAGAACCAATGTTGCTCGTGAACACGATGTAGAAGCCGCGCAGATCAAGCCTCTTGCCAGTGGCGAGTGTGATCCGACGATTACTGGAAAGAGCCCTTGTGCTGTGTTCAGGGAAGCCGGCATCTTTCGCTGTTCCGAACTACCCCTTCTTCAAAAGTTCATCCGGATTCAGCTTCTGCAGCGCCTTCGGGACGAACAGCCCGTCTTTGCGGATCAGTTTCCCGTCGAACCAGATTTCGCCGCCGCCCCACTCCGGGCGCTGGATGGAAACCATGTCCCAGTGGACCACGGACTCGTTGCCGTTGCCGGCTGTCTCGTAGGCCTTGCCGGGCGTGAAGTGAAACGAGCCGGCGATTTTCTCGTCGAAGAGAATGTCCCGCATCGGCTCGCGGATGTGCGGATTGAAGCCGATAGCGAACTCGCCGATGTAGCGCGAGCCGGCGTCGGTATCCAGAATCTCGTTCAGCCGCTTCGTGTTGTTGCTCGTGGCCTCGACGATCTTGCCCTTCTTGAAGGTGAGCCTGATGTTGTCGAAGGCGGTGCCGAGGTAGACGGTCGGCGCGTTGTAGGTGATGACGCCCTCGACGCTGTCCTTCACCGGGCAGGAAAACACCTCGCCGTCCGGGATGTTGCGCAGACCGCCGCACGACTCCGCCCCAATGCCTTTGATGGAAAATTTCAGGTCGGTGCCGGGACCCTTGAGCTCCACGCGGTCGGTCTTGTTCATCAAGTCCTCCAGCGCCTTCATGCCCGGACCGTAGCGGCCATAGTCGAAGGTGCAGACGCGGAAATAGAAATCCTCGAACGCCTCGGTGCTCAGGCCGGCCTGCTGCGCCATGGCCGACGACGGCCAGCGCAGCACGACCCACTTCGTCTTGTTCACCCGGTGGTCGAGCACGGGCTTCATCAGTTTCGAGACCAGTTGCACGCGGTCGGTCGGGACATCCGACGTTTCGAAAATATTATCCGAGCCGCGCACCGCGATGTACGCCTCCACCTTTTGCATCCGCGCGAGTTCCACGTCCGCCGTCAGTTGGTACTGCTCGGTCGTCGCGCCCTTGAGCAGCTCGCGCGTGATGCGGGACCGCTGGAGATTGACGTATGGAATGGCGCCCAGGTCGCGGGCCGCGCGGATCAGATCGATGACAAAGGTCTCCGGAACATCGAACGCGTCGATCAGGACGCGCTCGCCTTTCTGCAAGGCGCAGGAAAAGCCCGTCAGCACTTGGGCCAGTTTGGCAAAACGAGGATCATTCATGCCACCACCTTCGCGGTTTGGCCGCAGGCGTTCAAGCCAAAGCTGTCCGCTGCGGCCGGAGCCGCAGGCGAAAGCGTGGTCCCCATGTCGGGCCGGCGGTTGTGCCGTGCCTTCTTTCGGTTGCAGCCGGCGAGGCCGGGCGAGGCTCACCGGCGGCTGGCAAGGCAGGGCGCGTCGTCCCCGACAAGCCGTTATCCAACCTCTGACGCTCTGGATGCGATGGCACCCCTGCGTTTCCTTTCAACACCGCCCCCGCTTCCGGCGCCGCCTGTTTCCGCCACCCCTCCCGGTAAAACCAGCGCAGCGCCAGATGAGCCGGCCCGTCGGATTGCTTCTCACGGAAAGCCAGCCATTGCCGGATCAACTCCACCGTGGCCGGCGCATGCTTAAGTTTGCAGTGCCTGAGAAAGGAAATGATCTCGCGGGCAAAGGCTGTTTGTTGGTTTCGATCCAGTTCAGATTCTGCCAACGCCTGCTTCCAGTTGGGGAAAGAAATCGGGCCATTATTCATAAGAGTTGGCCCGATGTAAAATGTGTGGCTTTTGCCGCAGACAGGGCAACAGCAGAAAAACCAAAAACTGGAGTACGCCCTTGAGGTTCAAAGATTTTCTGCTCCACTCTCGATTTCATGGAAGTAAAAACTGTGGCTTTTGCCCGTGGCTGAATAACACTGATCGGCGAAGAAATGCGTCCCTCGTTCATCATAATAGCAGCGGTGCTGCTTAGCGGCTGTTCGACCGCCCGCGTGATTCCGGACGAAGCGAGCACAGCCGTTCCGTCCGACTACGTCACGAAGCATCAGCTTCCGGTTACCCTTGAGCGAGCGGCCCTGATACTCAGCCATTTTGGTCACACCGGTGATGAACTGGTGTTCGTCGATGCCCGAGGGAAGAAGTTTACCGTATATCGATTACTCGCCTGGCGGAAGGACACGCCCTTGTTTTCTCCGTCGCGCGAGGTCGGTCGATTGGCCGTTGGCGACAGCCATCTGGAGATTCGACTTGTAGACTATCGGGGCGAAGAAGGGCGTGCGGTGCTTCAAATTCTATCCTCTGTTCCCCGAGAGAATGAGGGCTTCGAGATGGCGGATGAATGCGCCAGCTTCCTGAAGAAGAAAAGAAAAGGCCTGCCACCACAGACAACGACCGGGAGCTCCGCTCCCAGTCGTGTCTGAGTTCAATCGTTGGACGAAGAAGTCTATGGATTACGATTTTATGGCCATTCGGGTTTTTCACGCAGGCCCGACATTGATTCTGTTCGCCGGAGCGGTGTTGTTTGCCGGCATTAACGCAAGACGAGCCAAAGAAAGATCCCATGCTCTGATATTCTTCGGATTGTTGTTTCTCTTTATCGCGATGACTTCCCTCCAGATTGTGTATGCAGTGGTGGAGCTTCGACCAGGCTCAGTGAGTGACGCTACGATCGGAGTTTTGATGCGATGCGCAAGCTGGCTACCGATCTTGTCCGGCGCATGTCTATTGATTGGGATGATATTTTTATCTCAAAGTAAGAGGTCAACCACTACAGCCAACGACCTACATACGGACTAATTCGCACATGGCGCTCCACGCTCAAGATTCAGTTTCAGGTCGGAAGGATCATGTTTGCGCTCGCCGGTCGTCGGCTGACTGGTAACGATCGGCGGAAGAAAGATGATCTTCGTTTACCAAGATGACGGCTCGCTGTGTGTGATGGAATCCGTGGCGCAGGCCAATCGGCACTACGAAGCCATCGACGTCGAAAACGCTGAGTTTACCTTCCTTGATGGTTCTAGCCGCGTGCTGAAGCCGGTATTCGGTGCGCCCACGAAAAAGAAGTGGCTGTTTTTCTTTTCTATCGCCGATCCCGGCACATTCACTTTGGAGCCCACGAACGAAAGAAGAGATGATTTGTTGGGGCGGCTCCGCTCAGGAGAGATGCCCATAGACCGAGGCCCGACTTCTATTCGGACGCTGGATGAGTTGCGCCAAGCCGCACCGCGGCTATTCAGTGCGTGAAGAGCGCCGATCCACCACAGACAACGACCGGGAGCTCCGCTCCCGATCGTGTCTGAGTTCAATCGTTGACAGAAAATGAACTACCCGCTCTACCTCGCTGAAGACTATGGCAGAGTCTATAATTTCCTTTGGGGTGTGATAGCTGCTTTCGGATTGTCGATATGCTTTGTGATTGCCGGTACTCTCCTCAAGCGCCGCCAAGAAGATAAGAAAAAGAAGGCCGGACTTTGTCTCTTGATCGTCGGTGGTCTCGGATTTGCAGTCACCGGTGCGGCGCTTTTCATCGCGCTCACGTAATGAAAAAAGAGTCGAACAAGACCGCCAGAGAACAACGCGCGGGATGTGACCTAAATCGTATGTGCCATGTCCGCTCAGCATTTTCCGTAATTCAAAAGGGCTCACTCCACGCTCGCCCGCGCGTGTCTCATCCGTAGCGTTCGACAGAAGAAGCGTGATGTCTGCAGAGCCAATTCAATTTCCAATTGTATTCCGCTACCACAAGAACGTCGTGCCGTCTGGCCCTGACATTGTTCGCATCTGGCGCTTAAAACACGTCGCCGAAAATCGGTTTCGAATGCCTGAAAGTAAGAAAGGCAAAGCGGTGCTACATTGGATCGTAGATGGCCATGGCCGATTGCGAGAAGCCAAAGTTGTCGGTGCCTCGCTTGAGTGGCTGCGCCCACTGAGTTGGCTTTGGCGATTCACGCAGACCATTTATGAGATTGCACCTGGTCGCACAGTTACCGTCCGCGAATTATTGGATTTGAATGGTGGCGCTAGTCGTGACCCCGAGAAGTCGAGTGCTCGATCCTTTCGCCATTATCTTTCGAAGCAGCCGCCTGATGCCGATTTTACCCGCACTATGTTCTTGGAGTTTTATCACGAGTCCCCAGACGTAAGTTATCCAACCTACCCATGAGAAGAAGGTCGAACCAGTAGGAATGGGGCAGAAAAAAGGGGTCGGGTTGCAAATGCTATATTCTCTATCAAGAATGCCGGCTCTGGCACGGACTATAACATTTTCAACCTGCCTCCTT
>CAZIQP010000232.1:0-4689 GCA_964541315.1 uncultured Opitutaceae bacterium | reverse complement strand
CCGACGGTCTCCGCTTCTCGCCCAATCCCCAGGCCTTGGAAATGAATTTGAAGGGTATTTTCTTCAAAGCCACCTGAGCTGGTCCCCGACCAATCCGGTTCACTCACTGGTAGAGTGGGACGCGGCCTCCGGCCCCATTTGCTTCCGCACGCATCAATTGCAGTTGATCTGGGTTGTCGCGGATTTTTTGCATGATTCCTACTGTCCGTATTTGGATCAATTGACGATGGGGATAGGGGGGGGGATATGTCTCGCGGGCCAACGTTCAGTATTCTGCTGAGCGTAGTGATAGTAATAGTAATCCAATACCCCATGTTTTTATCTTCTCGGCCCACTGCGGCGCGGCTTTCCAACCGTGCCCTTGCAAAATCATCTTTCCACAGGCTCGCAGGCCGGCTCGCCCTGCTGGGAGTTTTCCTGCTGCTGTCGCAACCGGCCCAGGCGTGCTTTTTTGATTGGAGACTCTATTGGGAGTCGCAGGGTTTTTATGGCTATGATGCTTACGATGCCAATGGTCCTTATAATTATGATAAGGTGACACTCGATCCGTTTTTCATACAGGCGGACCCTTGCACTAATACTGATATTGGCGGCGGATGTACTGTCTCGGACTGCGGCTCTGGCGACGTTCAAATCTTATGCTCTCCTCCGGCCATTATATTCAATCCACCTCAACCACCTAACATCGATATTGGAACGGGCGGCGGCGGTTCCATACCACCACCGCCTGATGAGCCGACTTGCAACAATGATGGAGCGGCCGAAGGGGCGAATCCTTTTTCGCCGCACGACGGCAATGTGCAACGCAAAATCGCCGACCTGGCCATGAGCGGCGGTGGTTTGATCTGGCAGCGGAATCACAATTCCATCGCGCGCACGGAATTTTCCGAGCGTACCATGGGCAACGGCGGCGGCTGGCGCCACAACTGGCAGTATGAATTGGCGAGCGCGGTGTCGGCGGAATTCGGCGAAGTGCTCGAATTCTATTATCCCGACGGGCAGCGGACCTTTTTGCAATTGCAGCCGGACGGAACTTTTGCCGCCCCCGGCGATTATCCCGAGCGTGCCCGCCTCCTCCCGAATGGCGATTGCGTGCTGACCGCGCCGGATGGAACTGAGCTGCATTTTGTCGTGGCCGGCACTTACGAGGGGCGTTCGCGTTTTGCGCCCACTGTGCTCACCACCTCAACCGGGCGCGAGTATGTGATGGCGCGTGATGCGCAGGGCCGCCTGTCGGAAGTGCGCGATCCCGAGGGCCGCTGGTTGCGCCTGACCTATCGCGATCTGGCGCTGCCGGGCAATCCGCATCAGGTGGTGGTCAATCTGAAAACAGTTCCTGCCTCCGGCCAATGGCTGGACATCGACATTCCGGCCGGGCTGAGGGCGGCGGCCAAGGGCGTGTTTCTCCGCGCCGCTCCGGGAGCGAATGTCGCCGAGGCGCAATTTTTCGCGGAAGGCTCCGATACACCGCTGAGCGGAAGTCTGGCGGGCGACTACAGCGCAGCGGCGCTTGATGGCAACCCCGCCACTTCGTTTAAGGTCGGACTGACGCAGCGCCTGATCGGTTATGAATTTGCGGCCGGGCAGACCGTGAAGCTTGCCAAGGTGCGCTTGTTGGCGGCCCCGGGAACCGAGGCGGCGTTGCATGAGTCGAAGGTGGTTTTGGATTTGGCCGTCGTTCCGCAAGAAGCACTCGCCGTCATCGCGAAGGTGGAGTCGAGTGACGGACGCGCTGTCGCCTATGATTATGAAATTTCTCAGCAAGGCATGGGCGGACAGGCTGTCCTGACCGCCGCCCATTATGGTGATGGTACCGATGCGATTTACCGCTATTCCACTCCGGCCGATCAGGTGGGCGGCGGGGCGCTGCTGGTCGAGGCGGATGATCCGCGTTATGCGGGTCCGGCAAAACACATCAAATATTCCTACTATCAGCCTCGCAGCGACGGTGTGCTCGCCGGCACCATCAAGGCCGAGATCAACCCGGCCACCGGTCACGCCTGGGCCCGGCTGGAGTTCGACCCGGCCGATCCGGGCAAGCGCACCGTCTATTACTCGGATGATCGTTTTCATGAATACCACCTGGCGGCGGATGGCAGCGGTCGGATTGAGCGGCGCAAAGATTCGCTGGGCCGTGTCACCCGCTTTGAATTTGGCCCCGGCAAATGGAGCGGGATCTCGGCGGCCATCAAATCCGACGGCAAGCGCTTCGATCTTACGCGCAACGCCCGGGGAGAAATTGTTTCCGTGCGCGATCAGCAGGGCCGTGAGCGCAAGGTCGAGCGCGATGCGAAGGGCCGCGCCCTGCGGCAGACTGATGCTCACGGGCGCGTCACCACCACTGCACGCGATGCGAAGGGCCGTATCACCCGTGTGGCCAAACCCGACGGGCAGACGGAGGAGATGACCCGCGACGCCAATGGCCGCGTGATCGCCTTCAAGGGCAGGGGGAAGGATGCCGAAATGACTTACGATGCGCTCGGCCGGCAGACCAGTGTCACAGAAAAAATCACGGGCGGCACGACCCGCTTTACTTACGATACCCTCGGGCGCCGGGACAGCACGACCGATCCTCTCGGGCGCACGACCCGCTATGAGTATGACGAACGCGGCAAGGTGACCGCTATTATTTCCGCCACCGGTCTGCGCCACAGCTATCGTTACGACAAATATGGCCGCAAGATCGCCGAGACCAACGCGGCGGGCCACACGGCGGAATATGCCTATGACGAACTCAGCCGACTCACCCGCTCGGTGGATTTTGCCGGCAAGCTGACGGCCTATACCTACGCCGAGTTTCCCGGCGGTTGCGGCTCGTGCACGGTTTCGGCACGCCCCACCCGCGTTGTCGGACCGGATGGTGTGCCCCAGGAATTTCTCTACGACACGGAGGGACGTGTGCTCGCCCGCACCCTCGCGGTGGATTCGCCGGCGGCGGAGACCACCGTCCATGCTTACGATAATCGCAACCAACTGGTCAGCGTCACCGATCCTGCTGGCGCGATCACTCGCTATACTTACGACGAAGACGGCCATCGCCTGAGCGCCACCGATCCGCTAGGCCGCGTGACCAAGTGGACCTACGACGAGCGCGGCAACACGACCAGTATCACCGGCCCCGATGGCGGCATCACTCGCACAACGTACGATGCGAATGATCGCGTGGTTGCCACCACGGATGCGGCGGGTAACACGACCCGCTACACGTATGATGCTGACGGCAATATCGCCAGTGTGACCGATGCGGAGCGGCAAACCACCAGTTATGTTTACGAAGGCCGGCGCCCCTCCGCGACGATTTACGCCGATGGCAAACGCGCCACTTGGGAATATGATGCCGCAGGCCGCGTGATACGGAGCACCACGCCCGATGGGGTTGTGACGACCACGACCTACGATGTCGGCAACCGGGTGCTCACGCAAACCGTGCTTGCCACTCCGGCTTCAGTCCCTGCGATCACGACTTTCACCTACGATTCACTGGGCCGCCGCACTTCCGCCACGGATGCTATCGGACGGATTATACGGTGGACCTACGATGCGCACGGCAATGTGCTCACCACGGTCCGTCCCGATGGTCTTCAGACTGCCGGCACCTATGATGCACGGAATCTCCTCACCTCGACTGACGCCGCTTTGCAGACCACCCGTTTTGAATACGATTCTGCGGACAACCAGACCGCGCTGACCGATGCCAACGGCCACACCTATCGATTCACTTACGATGCGCTACACCGCCGCACCGCGATGATCTACCCTGATAATTCTCAGGAGAAATGGAGCTATGATACGGCGGGACGGCAGGTCAGCTACCTGAACCGCTCCGGCCAGACCAAGACCATCTCCTATAACAATGGTGGCCAGCCCGTCAGTGAAACTTGGACCGACGCCGCTGTAGGAGGAGCTTTACGCCCCGATCTTCCGGCTCCTGTAAACTACGATTACAATTCCGCCGGCCAATTGACCGGGCTCACCAACGGCCAGGCCAGACTCAGCTACGCTTACGACGATCTTGGTCGCCTCGCTTCGGAAACGAGCGACCTTTCCACTCTCCTGCCCGGCTTCGCGCCACACACCGTCACTTACCGTTACGACAAGCTGGGCCGGCGCGCCGGTTTGATTTATCCCGACGGCACCAAAGTGAAATACGATTATGATATCCGGGGCCGGCTGCTCACCATTGATGACCGTGGCCAGGGCAATGGGTCCGGTCAGGTGCTGGCCCGTTACGATTACAACGCGCTCGGGCAGATTGAAAAACTCAGCCGTGACAATGACGTCATCACCCGCTACGCCTTCGACATGGCCGGGCAATTGACCGACATCACGCACGAAAAGGGCAGTGCCGTGCTCGCCTCGTCGCACTACGCGCTCGATCAGCTCGGTCGCCGCACCGCGCAGACCCGCGAGGATGGGATCACGGAGAACTACAGTTACGATGTCACCGGCCAACTCACCGGCGTGGATTATGGGCGCACTCCGCCGGACCGTGAAACCTTCGCGTATGATCCCCTCGGCAATCGCACCCAGGCTTGGCGTTCTGCCGGTCAGCAGAACGCCACCACGAGCTACACTACCAACCCACTCAACCAATACACGCAGACAAGCATCAATGACGTGGCTACCGCACTCGCCTATGACGGCAACGGCAACGTCATCGGCCTGGTCGACATGGCCACGGGCACCAAG
>CAZIQP010000231.1:0-4703 GCA_964541315.1 uncultured Opitutaceae bacterium | reverse complement strand
TACGTCAAGATGGTCCACAACGGCATCGAGTACGGCGACATGCAGATGATCTGTGAAGCCTACGCCCTCATGCAGGGATTGCTGGGTCTCAAGGCCGCCGAGATGGGCGCGATTTTCAGCGAATGGAACACGGGTGCGCTCGACAGTTTCCTCATCGAAATCACCGCCGACATCCTCAAGCAGAAGGATCCCGCCTCGAAGAAAGCGTTCGTTGATGTCGTCCTCGACACCGCCGGCCAGAAAGGAACGGGCAAATGGACCTCCACCAATGCGCTCGACATGGGCGTGCCCGCTCCGACGATCGCCGAATCCGTTTTCGCCCGCTGTATTTCCGCGATCAAGGAGGAGCGCGTGGCCGCCTCGAAGATTCTCAAAGGACCGGGCAAGAAATATCGCGGCTCGAAGAAGGCTCTGATCCAAGCCATCCACGATGCGCTTTATTGCTCGAAGATCTGTTCCTACGCCCAGGGTTTCCAGCTCATGCGCACCGCGCAGAAGGAATACAACTGGACGCTCAACTTTGGTGAGATCGCCCAGATCTGGCGCGGTGGCTGTATCATCCGCGCGGCCTTCCTGCAAAAAATCACCGAGGCCTACGCCCGCAATCCGAAGCTCGCCAATCTGCTCCTCGATCCGTACTTCAACAAGACCGTGAAGAAGGCGCAGGAAAACTGGCGCAAGGTCGTCTCGCTCGCCGCCGAGTGCGGCGTCGCCGCGCCGACGTTCAGTTCCGCCCTCGCCTACTACGACAGCTATCGCTCGGCCCGCTTGCCCGCCAATCTGCTTCAGGCCCAACGCGACTACTTTGGCGCGCACACCTATGAGCGCGTGGACAAACCCCGCGGCAAGTTCTTCCACATCGACTGGCCGGAGGCCGCCCGGCCGCAGTTGGAAATGTAATCCGACGCGATTTGTTTCAGCCCGCGTTTGCGCATTCGCAGTCGCGGGCTTTTTTATCCTTAACGCCCTGCCATGATCGCCCCCCCGTTTACTGCCGCCGAACTCGAAGCCGAGACCGAACGCCTCTTCAAGGCGCTCATGCACGCTGATTGCACGCCGGGACGCTCTTGGAATTACCAGGCCTGCCAGGGTTTCGCTCCGCTTACTCTGGAGATCAACCGGCTGAAAAAGGAAAAGAATGCGGTCATTCTTACGCATTCTTACGTCGAACCGGAAATCATTTACGGCGTCGGCGACTTCAAGGGCGATTCCTATTTCCTCAGCCTCAAGGCGCGCGAATCCAAGGCGAAGATCATTCTCTTTGCCGGCGTCGTGTTCATGGCGGAGACGGCAAAAATCCTTTCGCCCGATGCCACGGTTGTCGTGCCTGATCGCGGCTCAGGCTGTTCATTGGCGGACTCGATCACCGGTGACGGCGTGCGCCGGTTGAAGCAACTCTATCCCGATGCCACCGTCGTCTGCTACATCAACAGCACCGCCGACGTGAAGGCCGAGAGCGATGTCTGCGTCACTTCGGGCAACGTCTACGACATTGTCGCCAAGCTGCCGGCGCGCCGCATTCTTTTCGTGCCCGACCGGCTGATGGCCGAAAATGTCCGTGCGGAACTGAAACACCGTGGTGTCGACAAGGAAATCATTTCGTCCGACGGCACCTGCATCGTGCACGACGAATTTGACGTGGCTGCCATCGCCGACGCCCGTGCGCGGTTTCCCGGATTGAAAGTGGTGGCGCACCCTGAATGCACTCCCGAGGTCGCCGCTGCGGCCGATTTTGTCGGCTCGACCGGGGCGATGATGAAATACGTCAAGAACACCGTGGCGCCCTACTTTCTCATGCTGACCGAATGCGGACTCGTGGGCCGGTTGCAGGTCGAGACGCCCGAGAAGAACTTCATCGGCGGCTGCCGGCTCTGCCCCTACATGAAGCTCAATTCCCTTGAGAAAGTGCGTGATGCCTTGCTTGTCCCGCGGCCCGACCAGATTGTGACTCTCGACGAAAACTTGCGCCGGCGCGCCGCCCGCTGCATAGATCGGATGTTCGAGCTCGCACCCAAAGATTGATTTGTAGAGGCCTGCTTGCAGGCGACTGAGTAATTCTCCGATTCCAGACCCATTTCCATGATCACGCCCCGCACCGACCAACTGATAGATCTTGCCTTGGAGGAGGACGCCGGACTCGGCGATGTCACCAGCCGGGCGATTTTTTCGCCCACGCATCGCAGTCGGGCCATCATCGATGCCAAACAGGATCTCGTGGTTTGCGGAATTGCAGTGGCCGCCCGCGTTTTCTGGCGGGTTGATCCGGCTATAAAGTCGGAAGCGCTTGTCCGTGATGGTGCCCGCGCGAAAGCGGGTCAGGCGATTCTGCAGCTCGAGGGTCCGACCGCTTCCCTGCTCACGGCCGAACGCACGGCGCTCAATTTCATGCAACGGCTTTCCGGCATCGCGACCCAGGCGCGACGTTACGCCGAGGCGGTGAAAGGAACCGGCGTGCGCATTGTCGATACACGCAAAACCACGCCGGGCTATCGCGCCTTGGAAAAATACGCGGTGCGCTGCGGCGGTTGTTTCAACCACCGTTCGTCGCTGGGAGAACATGTGCTGATCAAGGACAACCATATCGCGGCCGCCGGTTCGCTGACGAAAGCGGTCCAGCTTTGCCGGCTTGCCGCACCGCACACTGCCAAGATCGAGGTCGAGGCCAAGACCATGGCGGAAGTCCGCGAGGCCTGCCGCGCCGGAGCCGGCGTAATTTTGCTCGATAACATGACTCCCGCCCAGGTGCGCGCGGCCGTGATGATCATCGCGGGCAGCGCCACGGTGGAAGTTTCGGGCGGCGTGCGCTACGAGACGCTGCTCGACTACGCCTTGCCCGGCGTGGATGTGATCAGCATCGGGGCGCTCACGCACTCGGCCTTGGCGGTCGATCTGAGCCTGGATATCCGGCCGGCACGCCGCAGCCGGCGCAAATAAAAACCTGAATGCAAATTATCCAAACCGACTGTCTTGTCCTGGGTGCGGGTCTGGCCGGTTCCGCCTATGCGCTGCAAGCCGCCCAGGCCGGTCTCAAGGTGGAGCTGCTCTCCCTTGGCGCACCGCTCCAGGCCAACAGCGATTGGGCGCAGGGCGGCATCATCTACGACACGGCGCCCGACCCGCAGCGACTCACCCGCGATATTCTCGAGGCCAGCGACGGCACCGCCAATCCCGCGGCCATCGAGCAACTCGTCCGCGAAGGTCCGGCTGCGGTCAAGGAACTGCTCCTCGACGAACTGCATGTCGGGTTTGATCGCGAACCCTCGGGCGCGTTGCACCTCACGCGTGAGGGTGGGCACAGCGAACGCCGTATCATCCACACCAAGGATGCAACCGGTCACGCGATTCTTGCGGCGGTGGCGCGCCAGGTGGATGCGACGAAGAATATCACCCGCCGGAGCGGTTTTGTCGCCGTGGATCTGCTCACGTTTTCGCACAATTCTTCCGAACAACGCGACCGCTATGAGCCGCTGACCTGTTTCGGCTGCTACGCGCTTGATACCGCCACCGGCGAAGTCATGGCGGTGGTGGCCAAGAAAACCATTCTGGCCACGGGCGGCTTGGGCGGAATTTTTCTGCACAGCACGAACCAGCCCGGCAGCGTGGGGCACGGCGTGGCGATGGCCTACCGCGTGGGCGCGCGGCTCATCGATCTCGAATACGTGCAGTTTCATCCCACGGTTTTTTTCAAAAAAGGTTCTCAGCCGTTTCTGATCACCGAGGCGCTGCGAGGCGAAGGCGCCGTGCTGGTCGATGCGCGCGGTGGGCGTTTCATGGACGCGGCGCACCCGCGCGGTTCGTTGGCGCCGCGCGATGTCGTCGCCCGCACCATTCAGCAGCATCTCGCCGAAAACGGTGATGCGTGCGTCTATCTCGATCTGTCGTCGCTGAAGCCGGAATTTATTCGCGAACGCTTTCCCGGCATTTACGAGCGCTGTCTGGCCAATGGCGTCGACATCACGCGTGCGCTCATCCCCGTCGTGCCCGCGGCGCATTTCTCCTGTGGCGGCGTGCATGCCGATCTCCACGGACGCACCAATGTCCGGCACCTCAACGCCATTGGCGAAACCGCCTGCACGGGATTGCATGGGGCCAACCGTCTGGCCAGCACCTCGCTGCTGGAGTGTCTCGTCAGCGCTAAAGCCACCGCGGCCGCCGATGTGGCCGAATTGCGAACCAACCCATTTCATCTGCCGGTGCCGCGGACCTGGCAGAGCCCGAACAAATCTCCCGACCCCCTGCTCATCCGCCAGGACATGCAGCAAATCCAGCAGACCGTGTGGAATTATGCCGGGATCATCCGTTCGGCGCGCCGGCTGGCCCGCGCCCGGCGGATTTTGCTCGAGCTGCGCGAGGACATCCAGGCTTTTTATCGCGATTGCCGGCCGACGCGCGAGCTCATCGAGCTTCGCAACGCCGTGCAAACCGCTCTCCTCGTCGTGCACGCCGCCTCTCTCAATCCCGTGAGCAAAGGCTGTCACTATGTAACCACGGAAGAGTGAGCTCTTGGATTTTGAGGCAGGGCGAGGCGTCCCGGCCGAGCCGTGGCTCACCGCAGCCGGTTCGCCCTACCAAAGGATGTTGGTATCAAACACCACGCAATGGCCCGGACCGCGTCGCTCCGAATTCGAGGGCGGTGAAATCTTTTTCGCCCACCCCGTGGGCGATTCGCGCGGCGGCGAGAGCGTGTAATGGCGCGTCGATGC
>CAZIQP010000230.1:0-4735 GCA_964541315.1 uncultured Opitutaceae bacterium | reverse complement strand
ACTGCATCCGGCCCAGTGCCTGCCCATCATGCTCGACGTCGGCACCAACACCGAATCCCTCCTCGCCGATCCCCTCTACATCGGCACGCCCGTCAAGCGCCTGCGCGGTCAGCCCTACGACGAACTGCTCGAGGAATTCGTCACCGCCGTGCAGCAGCAGTTCCCCCAGGCCTGCCTCCAGTTTGAAGACTTCGGCAATGCCAACGCGTTCAAGCTGCTCCACCGTTATCGCGACCGCATCTGCACGTTCAACGACGACATCCAAGGCACGGCGGGAGTCACGCTCGCCGGACTCTATTCCGCGTCACGCCTCACCGGCGTCAAGCTGACCGATATGCGCATTCTGTTTTTCGGCGCCGGCGAAGCGGGCATCGGTATCGGCGATCTGATTGTCGAGGCGCTCAAGACCGAAGGCGTGGCCGAGGCCGATGCCCGCCGCCAATGCTGGTTCGTTGATTCCAAGGGGTTGGTGGTGCGCAGCCGCACTGATCTCGTGGAACACAAACTCCGGTTTGCCCACGATCACCCTCCGGTTGCCGATCTGCTCACGGTGGTCGAAACGCTCAAGCCGCATGCCCTCGTGGGCGTTTCCGGCACACCGGCCTCGTTCACTCAACCCGTCGTGCAGGCGATGGCCCGGCACCATCCGCGGCCCATCATTTTCGCTCTCTCCAACCCGACCTCCAAATCCGAATGCACGGCGGAGCAGGCGTACACCTGGACGGATGGCCGCGCGATTTTCGCCAGCGGCAGTCCGTTCGCCCCGGTCACTCTCGCCGGACGCACGCATGTCTCCGGCCAGGGCAACAACTCGTACATCTTCCCCGGCGTCGGTCTCGGCGTCATCGCCAGCAAATCGTCGCGGGTCACCGACGAGATGTTCTTCGTCGCCGCCAAGACGCTCGCCTCGCTCGTCACCGCAAACGATCTGGCCATTGGCCGCGTCTATCCCGACCTGACACGCATTCGCGAAGTCTCCGCCGCGATCGCGCTCGCTGTCGCCGTGGTCGCCTTCGACCGCGGTTATGCCCGCCAGCCCCGCCCCGCCAGCCTGGAAAAATTCATCCACGCGCAGATGTACCAACCCGACTACGAAGACTACGTGTGAGTCATAGGGAGGAGCCTGTTCACCGGCGATTGCCTGGACGCCTGCAAGCAGAGGATGGAGCAGCACCAATTGCCCTTCGTTGTCACACCACATCGATGCGCAATGGCAGGGCGCCGAGACGTGACGTCATTTGCTTGGCCTTAGCACGCGTGGACACACCCACTGGCCGTCCTGATTTGACGCAGAGTGACCCGGCAGTCAAAACCCTCCTGCCATACGATGCCTTCCCGCTCCTCCCGTGCGTTTTTGAAAATTTCCTTCCAAGTCACCGCGACTCTCGCCGCCGGTGTCCTTTTGCGATTCGTCGTGGGCCTGCATCCGATCTGGTGGCTTGCGTGGCTCGCCCCGGTCCCTGTGTTACTCCTCGCTTTTCGGTCCAGCGGGCCGGAATCCCGCTGGGTGGTCTTCGTCGCCGCCTTGGTCGGGGTCAGCGTGAACTTTCACTACCGCCGGTCGGTTTTTCCCCTGTCGACCGCCGTGTTCGCCACCGGCGTGCAGGCGTTGGTCTGGACCCTCGTCGTGCTGCAGGCCCGTCGCTTGGTCATTCGTTACCAGGCCGCGTGGACCGTCCTCGCGTATCCCGTGCTCTGGGTAGGCGTGGACACGCTGGCGGCGGCTTTTAAGGATTCTGGCAACGAGGGCAGTCTGGCCTATACCCAAATTCCGTGTCTGCCGATCCTGCAGGTCGCGTCGCTCCTCGGCGTCGGCGGACTGCTCTTCCTCGTCACCCTCGTGCCTTCGACGCTCGCCGTGGTGATCGCTTTTGGACGCACGGTGCGGCGGGCCTGGCTGGCCCCTGCGGGGACATGCTTGATTCTCGCCGCTGCAATCGCGTTCGGATTGACGCGATTGCAACATCCGGTGCAAGGACGGGAAACCAAGCTCGGGCTCGTGGCGATTGATGACGCGATCGGACCGAACGCCACCCCGTATTTTATGAAATCCATCTGGGATGAATACGACCGTCACATCGGCTCCCTCAGTGCACAAGGCGCGGAAATCATCGCGCTACCGGAAAAGATCGGGCTGGTGACACCGCCCATCGCTGCGCAATGGCAGCAGCACCTGGGTGAAGTGGCCGCGCGCAATCATGTGTGGCTCGAAGCGGGAGCCGGCATAGACGACGGCGAGAGTCGCGTCAATCGGGCCTGGCTGTTTAACCCGGAAGGAACCCTGACGGCCACTTACGACAAGCAGCATCTCGCTCCGGGAGAGCACGGCTATGTCGCCGGACATGACTCCATGGTCCAGAGCATCCATGGCCGGGTGTATGGCGTGGCGATCTGCAAGGACATGTTTTTCGCCGCCCTCGGGCGGGCTTATGGCGACCGGGAAACCGCCGTGATGCTGGTGCCCGCCTGGAATCCCGGCTGGGAGGACGCCCGGATGGAGGGCTGGAACACACTGCTGCGAGGCGTGGAGAACGGATATGCCGTCGTGCGCGTGGCGCGGGAAGGATTCATGACCGTGAGCGATGCGTACGGTCGAATCGTTGCCGAAACGGAAAGCAAACCGCTTCCCGGAAACGCCCTGCTCGCCAAGGTGCCGGTGACTGACCGGGTGCCGACACTCTATACGCAAATCGGCGACCTCTTCGGCTGGCTGTGTGTCGCGGCCAGCGTGGTTTTGCTTCTGCTCGGCCGCCGCCAGCCCCGTGGAGCTGAAATTATAACATTTGCAACCTGACTCCATTTTTTGATCTTGCTCGAGCTACTCAATGCCGAGGCTACCACCGGCATCAAGCTGACGGAATCAAACGCCATGTTCCCCGCCAGCAGTGTCAGCGGACACTACTTCAATCATCCCGAATCTAAGTATTGCGCTGTAGGCAAACACGCGAAGGACCGAGTCGAGGATTATGCCACACATAAAGCGATCCCTATCGCGGACGCAGAGAAATGTTGGCTCCATATCTCGACTACGAACCCCAGTTGAAGAAGTTTGTCAGCGATAGCCGCCACCTTTCTTATATAACTCTATTGGCTATCGACTCCTATACCTCCGCCCTTGCTTCTTCTCAAGAGGTTGAGCTACCTTAGCGGAATGGTTTGTGACCTTAAAATTGGCGCAGGAGCGTATAACGCTCATGACATTGCATTCTTCGCACGTATGCATCCAGTGACTGTGCGTCGTTGGTTCTTTGGGAGCAACATGGGGCGACCGATAGTTGAGGGACAGGATCGTGAGCGATTCATGACCTTCCTAGATTTCATGCAAGCTGTTGCCGTGAGAAATCTGCGCGTCAAACATCACGTTCACCTCGACACCATTCGCGAAGCAATCACCTATGCCAAGAATGAGTTCGACATGGACCATCCTTTTGCCCGCAAACATGTCACGTACCTTGATGGGCGGAATATTCTAATACAGCCTGCAGAACACACAGCTCCCGTTGGCGCAACGGGCCGTGTTAAGGGCCAGCACGTCATTAAACGGGTATTAGAACAATATCTGGAAGATGTGAGCTTTGATCCCAACTCTGGGCTCGCTACTCGCTATATGGCCTACCAGTTCAAGGATCGCCGTATCGTGATGGATCCGGAAATACACTTCGGCCAGCCGTATGTAGATAACACCGGAATTACGGCTGCGCGTCTTGCTGCTGCCGTTGACGAGGAGGGCAGCAGAGATGCGGCCGCCAGTGCATTTGGCGTCAGTCTAGATGACGTCGAGGCCGCTGCGCGCTACATAGACTCGCTGCAGGCTGCTTGAATGGTGTCACACGATTTCTTTTCGACGAGAACACCGGTGCGCCGTTTGTGAACGTGCTGCGGAGTATCGCTCCGCTGGATAAGAAGCATACAGTGGAGATTGCTCATACCGTCGAGCGCTTCGGCCTCAGTGCCAAAGATCGTGAATGGGTGCCCAAGCTTGAGCAGGAAGATTGGATTGTGATTTCCGAAGACCGAGGGATGCATTCCTCTAGAGGTGACAAACTACCCGTGCTATGCTGGCAATACAATGTAACGCATGTTTTGGTCTTACCCGCCCTTTTGAAAAATGGCGGTCAATTTGAGAAACTCCGTGCACTGCTTGCCATGTGGCCCCGTCTGTTACTGTTACCGAATGAACAACGCGGCAGTCGCTGGAAGCTAAAATATGCGAATCCTGAACGCACCCAATTCAGACTGGATCTGAAGCCGATGGCACCATTCCAAGTACCACTCAAGTAGCTTAAAGCTAATCAAACGTGCGCCGATCCGAAGGGGTCTGACCCGAATGGCGCTAAGTTAAGGGGCCGACACTACTGTCCAAAATAGATTTTAGAGTGGAGCCGCACCGGTGAGCAGGAGCAGTTTGCGGTTGATGAAAAAAGAAACGACTCCCCCACCAGTACGGCCGGTGCTCAGCCAAAGTGCGCCAGCCTGTTTAGCCAAATCTTAAGTTTGATTGACCGGAAGGAATTCGATGCCGCGATCACTCGCACCAAGTCCGAACGCGGGCCCATCCGATGGGGTCTGGCCGTGTTTTGTTGGTTTTGAATTGAGAGATAACGAGCGAGTCGTTGCGTTGGCGTCATGGCTCGCCGACTACGGATCGAATAGTTCCAGCTTAGGGGTGTCAGCAAGCAAGTTCCTACAGGATCGCCGCCGCCACCGCCGCAATCGCCGCCTGCTCGCGCTGCGC
>CAZIQP010000229.1:0-4771 GCA_964541315.1 uncultured Opitutaceae bacterium | reverse complement strand
TGGTGCGGGCGGAGGGAGTCGAACCCTCCTCTCATGCTTGGGAAGCACATATAATACCGATATACTACGCCCGCGGGAAAAGAACGGTCCTCAGTGCTAACCGCCGACCTTCGTCGGTCAAGCTCACATGGGGATTTTTCCTGCCTGCGAACGAGAATTTTTCGCTTTTACAAACCAGCTTGGAAAGGCGGCGCGCATTGCCCCAATGCGCCGGTTTGAGAGCTCCGGACCAAGTGCTTTGGGCAACGTGCTCCACCACCCATCAACTTTCTTCAGCTATAATCCCGCCGGCCTTCAAGCGCACTCTTGAGCGTCACGCCATCGGCATAGAGCACGCCGCCGCCACTGGGCAGACCGAAACCGATGCGCGTGATCTTCACCCCGCTCTTCGGCAGGCGCTCCACCAGGTAGTGACAGGTCGCCTCGCCTTCCACGTCGTTGGAAAGGGCAAGCACCAGTTCGGAGATTTCTCCGGCCTCCACCCGTTGCAGGAGCGACGCCAGATTCAGATCTTCCGGGCCCACGCCGCGGATCGGCGACAGTTTTCCGTGCAAAACATGGTAGCGTCCGCGGTAGGCGCTGGAACGTTCGATGGCCGCGAGGTCAGGGACATTTTCCACCACGCACACCTGGCCCGTGGCCCGCCGCGGGTCGGCGCAGATCGGACATTGCTCCTCCTCCGCCAGATTTCCGCATGTTTTGCAGCGCCGCACACCCAGTGCCGCCGCTTGCATGGCCGCCACCAGCTCGGGCAAACGCGCCGGCTTCTCCACAAGTAGATGCAAGGCGATGCGCTCGGCCGAACGGTAGCCGATTCCGGGCAACTGCTTGAGCTGTTTCTGCAATTGTTCAAGCGCGGGAGTCATGAGGATTGATTGGGAAATAGAGTTTAACCACTAATGAACCCCAAGGGCCGCTCATGATACCAAGCGAGAGTCAGATTCAGCCCTGTTTGGATTAGTGTCCAATTAGGGTGGATCAGTGGTTAAAACTCCGGGACTGGTTCCGCAGTCTTGGTGGTTCAAAATTGTTCATCCTCAGAACATCCCCGGCATCTGGAACCCGGCGGAGATGCGCTGCATCTCGGAGTCGTTCAGCTCCTTCGCCTTCGTGGCGGCTTCCTGCACCGCGTTGAGAATGGTTTCTTCGAGGAGCTTCTTGTCCTCCTTCAAGAATTCCGGGTCGAGATTCAGGGCGAGGAACTTGCCAGCGCCGTTGATCTTGATCTTCACCGCGCCGCCGCCGCTGGTGACGTCGATTTCGCGCGTCGCGAGCGATGCCTGCATCAACTCGATCTGCTTCTGCATTTTCTGGGCTTGTTTGAGGAGGGTGCCGACGCCGGCCATGGTGGAATTGGGTTGAAGGTTGTAGCGACTGACGAACCCCAATGAAGACCGTCCCACTCAATCCCCTTCAAGCCAGAAATCGCCCGGCCGGCAAATCAGCCGGGTTCGCCGGAATTGATGGGCGGAAGCATCCCGGCGAATTTTTATCGGCGCGGAGCCAAGTTTCGTGTTCATTCGCGGTCGTTTGTCATCCACTCTCCGCCATGCCGCCTGACCTCAATGCCGTCCGTCGTTACCTGCTCGCCTTGCAGGATGTCATTTGCCGGACCCTCGAGGAAGAGGATGGCGGCCGGCAATTCGCCGAGGATAACTGGACCCGGCCCGAGGGCGGCGGCGGTCGCACCAGAATCTTGAGCGAGGGAGCGGTGTTCGAGAAAGCCGGCGTCGGCTTCTCGCATGTCTCGGGCAATGCGCTGCCCGCTTCCGCCACCGCAACGCGGCCCGAATTGGCGGGCCGACCGTATCATGCTCTTGGCGTGTCGCTGGTGATCCATCCGCGCAATCCCTATGTGCCCACGACGCACATGAACGTGCGCTTCTTTCTGGCCGGGGATGTTCCGCCACCACCCGGCACGCATCGGATCGCCCCCAAAGGCAAAACCTCTTCACCACCGGTCTGGTGGTTTGGGGGCGGCTTCGACCTGACCCCCTATTATGGTTTTGAAGAAAACGCCGTGCACTGGCACCGCACCGCCCGCAGCGCGTGCGAACCGTTCGGCGCCGAGCTTTATCCGAAGTTCAAGCAATGGTGCGACGAATACTTCTTCCTCAAGCATCGCAACGAACCGCGCGGGATCGGCGGCATTTTTTTCGACGACTTCAATGCCCCCGGATTCGAACAAAGTTTCGCGCTGATGCGCAGCGTCGGCGACGCGTTTCTGCCGGCCTACCTGCCCATTGTGCGTCAGCACAAGGACAAGCCCTACGGCCCGAGCGAACGCGATTTTCAACTCTACCGGCGCGGCCGTTATGTGGAGTTCAATCTCGTCTGGGATCGCGGCACACATTTCGGCCTGCAAAGCGGCGGGCGTACCGAATCGATCCTTATGTCGCTCCCGCCCCTGGTCGCCTGGCACTACAACTGGAAACCGTTGCCCGGCTCCCCCGAAGCCCGGCTCTACGACCATTTCCTCAAACCGCGTGACTGGGTCCAATAGCCGACATCATACTCGCTACCCACTACTCGCTACTTTTACGCAATGACCTCCCGCGAACGTTTCCTTTCCGCCTGTGCCTGCCAGCCGCTCGATCGCCCGCCTGTGTGGGTGATGCGCCAGGCCGGACGATATCTGCCCGAATATCGCGCGCTGAAGGCGAAAAGTTCGTTCCTCGAAATGGTCAAAACCCCGGAGCTGGCCACCGAAGTCACGCTGCAGCCGTTGCGCCGCTTTGCCCTCGATGCGGCGATTATTTTTTCCGACATCCTCGTCATCCCCGAGGCGATGGGCCAGGGCTACAAATTCCGCGACGAAGGCGGCATCGGCATGGATTTCCGCTTGGAAAATATCGCCCAGCTCGACCGCCTGAATCCGACGGGCGTAGCCGAACGCCTCGCCTATGTCGGCGAGGCTCTGGAGCGTGTGAAAGCCGAATTGAAAGGCGAAAAAGCCCTGCTCGGTTTCGGCGGCTCTCCGTGGACGCTCGCCACCTACATGGTCGAGGGCGGCAGCTCGGAGGATTTCGCCCGCATTAAACAGCTCTTCTTCACCGACCGGCCTTTCTTCACCGCGTTGATGGAAAAACTCACCGCCGCGCTCATCGAGTATTTCAAGATGCAGATCCGCGCCGGTGCCGATGCGATCCAGATCTTCGACTCGTGGGGCGGGATCATCGCCGGACAGGATTACGAAGCGGCCTCGCTGCGCTGGATTCGGGAAATCATCGCTGCCTTGCCGAAAGATTTTCCGGTCATTCTCTACGCCAAGGGTACGCCCTCGCAACTCACCGACATGGCTTTCAGCGGCGCGCGGGTTCTCGGCGTCGACTGGACCGTCGATCTCGGCGTCGTGCGCCGGCTCGTGCCGGACACAATCGCGCTCCAGGGCAACCTCGATCCGGTGCTGATGAACACCACACCCGAAATCGTCCGGCGCGAAACGACGCGCCTGCTCGAAACCATGCGCGGCACGCGCGGACACATTTTTAACCTCGGCCACGGCATCATGCCCGAGGCGAAGATCGAGTGCATGGAATCGCTTGTCGAAACCATCACGACGTGGAAATGACCCGTGCATTCCAGGTAGGGCGTGACCGCTGGGCGCGCCGAGAATACCCGGACGGCCCAGCGGTCCGTCCCTACCTAAAAACACAATCCACGCCATGAGCCCCTCCCCAAAATCCATCGCCGTCATCGGAGCCGGAATCACCGGTCTCACCGCCGCGTTCCGGCTGCATCAGCGCGGGTTTCGCGTCCAGGTGTTCGAACAGGCAACGCGCACCGGCGGCTCGATTCAGACGGTCTCCGAAAGTGGCTACCTGATCGAGGCCGGGCCGAACTCGCTGCAATATGGCGCGCCGGAACTCAAGCAACTGGTCAACGATCTCGGTCTTGAGTCCGAAATCGTTCCCGCCAATCCCCTGGCCAAGCGCCGTTTTCTGGTGCGCGGGGGAAAATTCGTGCCCGTGCCGGCCTCGCCCGGATCTTTTCTCGGTACTTCTTTGTTCGGCGCGCGCACGAAGTTTTCGATCTTTGCCGAGCTGCTGGCGCGGCCCCGTGTACGGACAACGGACATCAGTCTCGCCGAATTGGTACGCTCACATTTCACCCAGGAGCTGGTCGATTACGCCGTGAACCCGCTCATCGCCGGCATCTATGCCGGCGATCCGGAAAAACTTTCCGTCAAACACGCCTTCCCCACTCTGTGGGCCGCCGAACGCTCGCACGGTTCGATCATCCGGGGAATGATGTCAGCCTCGAAAGCCAAGAAAGCCCGGGGCGAATCCGGCGTGGCGCCCATCGTTTCGTTCCGCCACGGTCTCCAACAGCTCACCGACACCCTCGTCGCCCAATTGCCTCCCGGCGCGATCCGGCTCAACACCGCCGTGGAAACGCTCTTGCCAGGCCAACCACACCGGCTGATCTGGCGAAACGGCCAGCAAACCGGCACAGACGAGTTCGATCATATCGTTCTTGCCGTGCCCGCCGGGGCCCTGGCCCAACTCACCTTCGGTTCCCTCGGGGAACGCCCGATGGCGTCGTTGGAAAACATTCCCCACCCACCCGTCAGTTCGCTTTTTCTCGGTTACCGGCGCGATCAGGTGGCGCATCCGCTCGACGGTTTCGGCGGGCTCGTGCCGGCAGTGGAGAAACGCGATGTCCTGGGAATTTTGTTTTCTTCCACGCTGTTTCCCGGACGCGCGCCGGAAGGACATGTGGGGCTCACTGTCTTTGTCGGCGGCATGCGCCAGCCCGGACATGCCCGCCT
>CAZIQP010000228.1:0-4801 GCA_964541315.1 uncultured Opitutaceae bacterium | reverse complement strand
ATTGCATCCCCGGCTGGCCGAATTTCTGGGTTTCGTCAGGCGTGCCGACCTCGGAAGCCTTGGCGCGACGGTTGGTCGGCGGAATTTTCCCGGAATGAATGTCGAACAACCGGGCATGGGTGAGCTTGGCGGCGGCGATCAATTCCGCGTAGGGCTGGTCGGTGACGTCGATCCAGCCGATGTTGTAATTCTCACCGTCGCCGCGACCGGTCGCGGGCTGGTCGATCCATTGGAACCAGTGGGTGCCGATCACCTCGGGGTGGGCGGCGGCGCTCTCGACATAATAGCGGTAGGCTTGGCCTCGCTCCGTCTGGTTCATCGCCAACACGAGACCGGGCGCCATCCCCCGGCCGGGTACACCGATGTGAAATTCGCCGAGGAGCATCGGTCGTCCGACCAGTTCATAGATTTTCTTCAGATAGTCGGCGGGCGGTTCCCAGCGGTATTTGTTCAGGCTGTAGACATCGAAATCCTTGGCCAGCGCGATGACGTAATCCGGCGGGGTGCCGCCGAAACGGATGCCGAGGTTGAGGTGGTTCGGGTCGCTTTTTTTCACGGCCGCATTGATGACGGCGAGGTAACGGGCAAAGGCGGCCAGCACCAGATTGCGACGGATCTCGGCCGTGTCTCCCTTGGCGAGTTCGGCCTTGAAGTGCGCCTGCATCGCCGAGGGCTCGGCGGCGAGACAGGTATCGACGAAATCGCTTTCCCGGCCCGGCCAAGGCGGCTCGTTGCCGATGAAGTAACCCAGCATGTAGGGATCGTTTTTGCGCGGGGCCAACTGGCGCTCGGCCGTCTCGCTGATGAAGGCGGGAAAGCTTTCGGCATAAACGTCCGGCAGGCCCATGATCAGATTGCCCGTCTGGAAGCCGCGAAGATAGAGAACATAGGGTTTATCCTGCGGTGAGGCACCCAATGTATCGTTCAGGTTGGGGCCGTAGGAAGTGTTGAGACCCCAGGCCTCGAGCCGCTGTGCGGTCAGCCGGGCCCAGGCTGGTTGCCAGTCGGTGCCGTAGCGACGCTGGAGGTTGGCTCCGTAGAAATTGGTCTGGGCGGCGGCGTTGGCCCCGCGGGCCGGCGCGCCGGGCGGCGGAGCCAGCGGGGGCGGCAGCGCGGCGAACATTTCCTCGCGGCCGGTGGCGCGCGTGCCGGAACCGGTCCCGATGCCATTGACGCCGGTGGAATAAAAATAATGGCCGTCGGGCGTGATGAACCACCAGTGGCCGTCGATCTGCTCGACGCGGAAAAAGCCCGTGGCCTTCGCGTGGGTCGAGGCAAAGCCGCCATACTTGTCGCGGTCGGGGAAGGCACCGGCGGTCGCAAGCGAGGCGGCCTCGTCCGCCCAGATTTTTTTCAAATCATCTTCGGTGCGGGCCTTGCCGGGCCAGTCGGCGTGGGTGTACTGGCCGAATTGATCCATCAGCGGGTTGCCCCCGTCAAGGATCGCGTCGCCGGGGTCGGTCCGGGCGAGCGTGACCGAGCGGATCTCGAGGGTGGGCGACGGGGTGCCGACCGGATAGCGCATCGTGACACTCAGGCCCCGCACGTCGGTGGTCGGACCATGGCCGCCCGACTCGATGTTGATCCAATACGAATTGCGCGGCTGGTTGACGGTTGCGGCGAGGTCGGAGCCGTTGCCCAGGCCCTGCCGGAAAAAGCGCAGCGGAACCGCCGCGCGCACCCATACGCCGGCAAAGGGATGAATGCGTTTGGAGATGAGCTGCGTCGCGGTTTTCAAACCGAGTTCAAAGCGCTGGCTCGACGAGGCGCGGAATTCCAGCACGAGAAAATCGTAGCCGGTCCAGTCGGCGGGCAGAGCCGGATTGATTTCATGCAGCGACCATTCGGCGGTGGCGACGGGCTGGTCAAAAACGATCCGCCTGGGGGCAGACGCGTCGGTGATGGCGGGAGTCTCTGCGGCGAGAGATCGGGCGGTGGCGAGCAGAAAAACTGTCGCGCAGAGTATCGGGCGGAGGCGGGATGGGTTCATTGGTTGGGGGCGGTGGACAGACGGTCGTAGTCCGTCCAATGGGCGTTCATCAGATCTATTTTCCGTTTCAACTGGGCCGGCAGACCGGGTCCGAGTCGCATGATGGTTTCTTCCTCGGCCACAGGTGCCAGATCGAGGATCGGTTCCTTGGTGCCCTCGAGCAGACGCTTCAGTCTCACCGTGTTGTCGATTTCCTTGCGGGCCAGTTCCATGAGGTCGGCACGGTCCCAGTTGCTGTACGCGCCGAGCGGCGGGTTCGGCTCCGGTTTCACGGCGAGTACTTTCATGCGGTCGAGCTGCGCCTGGTACGCGACCATGTGGTCGGCGGTATGGAGCAGGCACACCACGGCTTCGAGCCGCCGGGCAAAAAGATCCCAGCGGTTCCGTGCGGCGTCGTCGGCGGCGGCATCGCGAATGTGCCGGATGTGGCCGAGCGCGCTTTCCACGTCAGGTACCACGGTCTCGATCACGCGCTGGAACAGCAGGCGGGCGCCGTAGCCTTCGTACATGCGCATCGCCTGGATATCGGCGAGATTATCGGCCTGTTCCTCGCCTTTTGCCTGAAAAAGAAACGGGCGGTAATATTTCTTTTCCTCGGCGGAGAGTTCGGCCGGGAACGGCAGCATCGGCCGGTTGATCCAGCGGTTGAGCACATGGCCGAACTGCAGCATGTCGCCAAAGTCGAGCGCTTCGAGCCGGCGGTCGGCATCGTCGAGCAGCAGCCACACCGCGAGAAGAGAATCGGCCTGCGCCTCGCCGGCTTCGGCGGCGGCAAAAGTGCGGAGCGCCGCCAGCCGGTCGATCAGGCTGCCCTGCGCGCTGGCGGATGTGGCTTCATAAAGCCGCGCATTGAATTCCAACTGCGCTTCATCGGCGCGCAAGCTGATCAGCCGGCGGACGGCCGCGGGCCCGGCTTCGGGGATGCGCTCGGCCTGCTCGTTGGCGCGGCGCCTGGCGGAAGCGGGATCGGTGACGGACGAGGCCGACGCAACGCGGCCGGTGCGCAGCCAGCGCAGATCGGGCACGGTGAGCCCCACGACCGGATAAAACGCTCCGCGGGCATAGGCATCGCTCGCGCGCAGACCGCCAAAAGGTCGTCCGTCCGGCCCTTCCCGGCCCTGCACCGCGATGCCGCGCGGCAGCCGGTGCAGAATGGCATCGAGCGTTTCAGGCGCGAACGAAGGGGTCATCCACTGCCGGGGCGTGATCGGATTCAGGTTGATCTCGATGGTGTGGCCGGCCTGTTTGGCCGCGTCCTGCAAAGTGACGAGAAAGGAGGAGATGCGCTCGGCCATCGGCCGGTCCTTGCAGTCACTGTGGCCGTTCAGTCCGGGATAAAGCGCCGGCACCCAGCAAAAGCCCGAGCCCGAGTCCTGCGTGAGAAAACTGAAAGTCTCGATCTCCGGGCAACGTGCGAGGAGATTTTTCATGGCGACCGTATAGAGCCGGAGCGTTTCCGGTTGATCCACACACATCGAGAAACGGGCGGCGCGCGAGCGGTTCGGCTGATCGACCCGCGGGCCGCGCAACTGCGGATAGGCGGTGAAGAACGCCTCGGGCATGACCTGGGGAATATTTGCCGCCCAATGGGCCTTGAGCCCGAGGCGGCGCAGGATCTTGCACCGCTCCTCCAGAATTGCCGCGACCCGCCGGCCGTAATTCATGTCCACAAAAGGTTCCACTTCCGGCGCGGGAAAAAGTTTGAAGAAATCCGGCCGCTGGATGAACCAGGCCGGATAAGGATCACCGGCGGGCTGGAACTGCCACTGCGCGGTCGGCAGACCGTCGGTGATCGGAACGTGGGTGGCACCCAGACGTTTTGCCAAAGCGGCTTTTCGCTCGAAGAGGGCGAGCTGATCGGCATCGATGGCCGTCGTCGCCGGGGGAGGAGCGCTTGACTCAACCGCGCGGAGAGACGGGACGGCCGGGAGCAGCAATGCGGAGAAAAAGAAAACCCAGGAACGAAGAAGCATGGGAGGAGGTGTTTCTACTTGTCGAATGAGGCGGCCCGGCTCCAAGCAAAATCATCGGGGCCGATGGGGGTGACGTCGGAGTCGATCGCCGGAAAGCCAAAGGGCAGACAGGTCGCACGGGGTAGACAAGGCATGGCGCAGGGTGGGCGGGTTACTGATGCTTGGCAATCTCCACCGCGTAGACGTGGGTGGCCTGATGGCCGTCCACCTGCGGGCTGTCAAAGTTGCCGCTGAAGATGATCCATTTGCCATCGGGAGTGAACGTGAGGTTGGGCTCGACGCCGGTGGTCTTGCTGTAGTTGTGGCGCGCCATGCTCGCGAGCCGCTCGGATTTGAAATAGCCGGTGTCGATCAGGTCCCGGTGGTCGCGGAAGGAGCTGCCTTTGGCCATGACGGGGCGGAAAAGATAAATCCACTGGCCTTGGGCGGGCGGGGTGATCGTCTCGTCGTCCGGCCCGCGGGCGGCGACGCTGCCCGGGTAGCCGCCGTCGCCCGCGAACCATTTGCCATCGGGCGAGATGTTGTAGTGCACGGACCATTCCTCGCGTTTGAGATTATACCAGGTGCGATGGCCGGTCGCGAGTTCGACACCGGCGAGCCAGAACACGGAGCTGCGCGGAGTCTGCAGGTCATACCAGACTGTTTTGCCATCGTGGCTGAAAAATTCATGGCCCTCGATCTCCATGTTCATTGTGCGCTCATGAAGAAGGCGGGCGGGTTTGCCGTCATCGGCGCGGACCGTCCAGGTGCGATCATTGAAGTGCCACGGGCCTTCGTGGCAGAAGAGGATTTGCTGCGGGTCGGTGGGCGAGCACTGCAGGTGATTGGTCCAGTCGTT
>CAZIQP010000227.1:2024-4805 GCA_964541315.1 uncultured Opitutaceae bacterium | reverse complement strand
CGGTCGGCGAGGCCGAGCACCTCGGGGAGTTCGCTCGACACGAAGAGCACGCCGACGCCGGACGCGGCGAGTTTCTGAACAATGCCGTAGATCTCGCTCTTGGCGCCGACGTCGATGCCGCGCGTGGGTTCGTCGAGCAAGATGACCTTCACTCTCTCGGAGAGCCAGCGGGCAAGAATGGCCTTCTGCTGGTTGCCGCCGGAGAGAAAACCGATGGCGGTGGCGAGCGTCGCGGTCTTGATGCCGAGCGAGGCGACATGTTTTTCCGCGTTGGTGCGCTCCCAACCGGTGTTGAGCACAAAACCACCCGCGGCGTGGTGTCGCCGGGCGGAAAGATTGATGTTCTCCTCGACGGATAGCACGGGTACGATGCCGTCGCGCTTGCGATCCTCGGGACAAAGCACGAGCCCGGAGTTGATCGCGGCGCGCGGGGTCGTGTGATCCGACACCACGCCGCCGAGACTGATGGTGCCGCCCTTGCGCTCCTCCGCCCCGTAGATCAGACGCAGCAATTCGCTGCGACCGGCTCCAACGAGACCGAACATGCCGACGATCTCGCCCTGGGCCACTTGCAAGCTGACCGGAGCCGTGACTCCGGGGCCGGTCACACCTTGCACCGCGAGCGCACAGGCGCCATGGGGGCGCGGCGAGTAATTGAACACATTCTTCAGATCGCGCCCGACCATCGAGCGGATGATCTCGTCGACGGTGAGCCCCGCCATCGTGTCGAACGTGCGGATGTGCCGGCCATCGCGCAGAATCGTGACGGCATCGCACACGGCAAAAACCTCGTCCATGCGGTGCGTGACGTAGAGGATGACATGACCGCGGGACTTGAGGTCGCGGATGACGGCAAAGAGCCGCTCGACCTCGCGGGAGGAAAGGCTGCTGGTCGGTTCGTCGAAGGCGATGACCCGCGCGCCGCGAGAAAGCGCCTTGGCGATTTCCACCAACTGGCGCTGCGCGATCGGCAGATGACCGACCTTCGTGTCGGGATCGATCTCCTCGCCGATCCAGGCAAGGTGCTTCAGTGCCTCGGCGCGGAGTTGTTTGCGATCCACGATGCCGCCCTTCGCGGGCAGGTGACCGAGGAAAAGATTTTCCGCGACCGACATTTCCGGGACGAGAAAAAGCTCCTGATAAATCACGGCGATCCCGGCTGCGAGCGCGCCGGCGGTGTCGGCGAAGACGTGCGGCGTGCCGTCGATCTGCAGCAGGCCGGCGGTCGGCGAGTAGGCGCCGCTCAGGATTTTCAACAGCGTGGACTTGCCCGCGCCGTTCTCGCCCATGAGCGCGTGCACGCGACCGCCCTCGGCCGTGAACGAAACCCCATCGAGCGCACGGACGCCGGGAAATTCCTTGGTAACCGAATCGAAGACAAGGCGGGTGGGCATGACAGGGAAAGCTTTAACCTGAATATTTCATGCCTAAAGACGCCCAATCCTTTTCACAGAGGGCACAGAGGCTGACACAGAGGGAGAAGGAGTATACAAGGCGCGAGAGGTTCTCACGCTCATGAGCCGACGTGAACGTCACATCCGGAGCTTGGGTCTTTGTGTTTCGCTCTGTGCCCTCTGTGTTCCTCCTTCTGTCTCTGTGTCTCAAGAATTTCATGGCTTGGGTGTGAAAGGCGGAGCGAATATTGATTATTCAATCGCATCGTCCTGGCTCAGCGGATGCCCTGCTCCTTGAGCGTCGCGGCAAAGTTGGCGCGGTTGATCAGCACGCCGACGGTACGGGTGTCGAGGGCCGGCTCCTTGCCTTCCTTGACCCAGAGATAAAGCATCCTGGCAGTCTCGTAGCCGTGCTGGCGGGCGGAGAGCAGCGAGGAGGCGAAGAAACCCGTGGGCCTGGACTTCTCGAACTCGGCGATGCAATCGGTGCCGTTGATGCCGATGCCAATGACGTTGTCGGCATTGAAGCCGCGGCCTTCGGTCGCACGCACCGCTCCGAGCACGGCATTGTCGTTCATGCCGCAGATGAGCCAGTGTTTCACCTCGGGATGCTGGGTGAGGAGAACGTTGGTGGCGTCGAAGGAGCCGGGAATATCGGTGGTCTTTTGCGGAGCCTTGAAGATTTTGTCCCTGGGGAAGCCGGCGGCAACCAGCGCGTCGATGGCGCCGTCAGTGCGGTCCTTGGCGGTGTCGAGTTCCTCAAAGGTCACGGCGCAGACGGCGGTGTCGGCGGCGGGAAAATTCCGGGCCTTCATCTCGGCGGCGAGCGCGGTGCCGACGGATTCGCCGATCTTGCGGGCGGAAATGCCGAGGTAATGGACATTTTCCATCGGCTTGCCGTCAGGATTGAGGAAACGGTCGTCCACCGACATGACCTTGAGCCCGCGCAGCTTGGCCTGGGCGACGATGGAGGGCCCGAGACGCGTGTCGGGCGTGCAGACCACAAAACCCTGCGCGCCGCCGGCGGCGAGATTGTCGATGGCGGAAAGGAGTTTCTCGCCGTCGGGCGCCCCGATCTTCACGAGCTCGAAGCCAAATTCCCTGGCGGCCTGGTCGGCGAATTTCCACTCGAGCTGGAACCAGGGCTCCTCTGGCTGTTTGACGAGGAAACCGATCTTGACGGCCTGGGGCGGGGCGGCGGGGGCCGCAGTGCCGCCGGATTGCCTGGAGCAACCGGCCAACAAAGCCAGAGCGAGGGTGACGAGGGCGGGAAAAAAGCGGGGCGGCAGTTTCATGGGAAAACCAGAGTGCAGATTTTAGCCATGCTAGGGAGACAAAAAATTAATTTATGACCGAAGAAATCGGCAACGGCGGAGTTTGTGAACGG
>CAZIQP010000227.1:0-1924 GCA_964541315.1 uncultured Opitutaceae bacterium | reverse complement strand
GACAAAAAATTAATTTATGACCGAAGAAATCGGCAACGGCGGAGTTTGTGAACGGAAGCCGGCTGGTTTATCCGCCGGAGCGGCAGGCCATTTCTTTCCTGAATCTGCCCGGCAACAAATTCTTCACAATCTCCCCGGGCCAGGCGCCCGGGCAATGCGTGAAGTACCTGCGGCAAAACCAACCTCTCCCCGCTTCAGCCACGACCGGCGCTTGCTCAAGATGACGTGGTTTAGTCTGACGATTTCATACTCAAAACCTCCCGATCCTTTTTCACAGAGGGCACAGAGGCTGGCCCAGAGGAAGAAGGAGTGTACAAGGTGTGGGAGGTTTTCACGCGGCTAAGCTGGCGCGAACGTAAAATCCGCAGCTTGAATTTGTATTTCCCGCTCTGTGACGTCTGTGCGCCTCTCTCCGCCTCTGCGTCCCAAGAATTTCCTTGGTTTGAGGGTGAAATTTCCGGGCTAGTCTCTGGATGGAAAAATTCCCCCGGTGAATCGGTGTGATGACTGGACCAGAGGTTGATTTGATCCGTCGGGGAAGACGCCTTCGCTCCTGGGCAAGGCCACAACTCGTGCAGGCCAACCGCAGTTTTCTTGCCATGCCCGATCGCGCCGAACTCATCGGCAACGTAAATTATAATATTTGCTGACCCTTTTTTTCTTCGCCATGCGCGCTAGATCGCCGGCACGCTACCTAATAAGCGGGCTTTTAATATTCTTACCTTGCAATAAATCGGAATTCACTCTGCCGGCACCGAAAACCGATTCACGCAGCACAGAAATCACGTTTACTGGTTCAAGAGAACCTTTGATGGTCACTCTCTCAATCGCACCAAGTTTGTCCACTTCGTACCAAACAGATTGAAATTCTTTAGCCTCAACGTTCGAGGTAATAATCGATTGGTCAGCTAATTCTATCAATAATTTCCCGGTGGCTTCGTCCAAACCAGCAACCTTTAAACGCGATACGGTTTCAACATTTTGTTCATGGGACCTGAAAAATAGGGCTAAACCGGTATTCCCGGCCGATGAGAAATGAACCGAAAGAAGTTTGCGCGCTATAAGGATAGTATCATCAGCGTTTGGTTGATGACTTGAAACCGGTTTTCCCGAAACATCCTTAAGTACAGCATTTATTGCGGCAATAGAATCGATTTCGATGAGGGTTTGAGTTTTCTTGCTGATCCAAAAATTCCTTGGGCTCGATTCATTTCCGCCTTCAAGGGTAAAACCAACACTGAAGTCCAATCCTTTATCAGTTATCCCAAACGGGCTCCATTCCTGAAAATATCCTCCCACAATCCTTGGCGCCTCAAAGTGAGCGAACCCTCCAGAGTCAGCGCCAAAAACACTGCCAATAAAGATCAGCCCCAATAGGATATTTTTCATAATTGAATGTATTAGTTGGTGACCGTGAGGGTCAATATCTTGGTGCCAGTGCCAAGGTACGATCCGGCGTGATAGGCAACACTTTTCAGGACATGTCCTGGAACCAAATCACCCAAATGGAAGAGATTATTCGATTCGTCATACTGGCGCAAAGCGACCGGTATTCGTTCACCGAACTGTGCCTACAGTTCGGCATCAGCCGCAAAACCGGCTACAAACATCTGGCGCGGTACGCCGCCGCCGGATTGCCCGGGCTGGCCGCGCGCAGCCACCGACCGCACCAGTTTCCCCAGCGGATGAAAAAAAAGATACAAGGTCGGAAATGTTATAATCTATGCGCAGCTCCGGGGACTTCTTAGGCACGGTGATAACATCAGGTACGATTTTCATATTTTCTGAGGATTGGCGACGCAGTCTATGCTCAACGCGTGAGCGCAACCGCCACGTGGCGACTGAAGGCAGGAATGGACAGGCGAAGCAGGCCGCCGCCGTGCTCGATCACTTGCGGCGGCGCGGGAATACCCTTGATCGTGTC
>CAZIQP010000226.1:0-4810 GCA_964541315.1 uncultured Opitutaceae bacterium | reverse complement strand
CTGACGAGCTTGAAGAACTTGCTGTTCAGCTCGATCGAGGAGCCGGCATCATAGATCGACGAACGCTTGTCGTGGATGAAATCCGTAGAGACGACTTCGTCGGTGGTGTAGCCGAGGATGCCCTTCAGGTAGGTCTGCGACGCCTTTTCGAGAGCGGCGTTGATTTCTTTGAGGGAGGTTTCCTTGGTGGTCTTGAAGGTCAGATCGACAACCGAGACGGTCGGGACCGGAACGCGGAGAGCCATACCGGTGAGCTTGCCCTTGACCGCTGGGATCACGAGCGCGACAGCCTTGGCGGCACCGGTGGAGGATGGGATGATGTTCTGGGCGGCGGTACGGCCACCCTTCCAGTCTTTCTTCGATGGGCCGTCGACCGTCTTCTGCGTCGCGGTGTAGGCGTGGACAGTCGTAAGGAGACCTTCTTCGAGACCGAAACCTTCCTTGATGAGCACGTGCACGAGCGGCGCGAGGCAGTTCGTGGTGCAGGAAGCGTTGGAGATAATATTGTGGTTGGCGTAGTCGAGCTTGTCGTCGTTGACGCCCAACACCACGGTGATGTCCTCACCCTTGGCGGGAGCTGAGATGATGACTTTCTTGGCGCCGGCGGCAATGTGGCCCTTGGCTTTTTCCGCCTCAGTGAACAAACCGGTCGATTCGATGACGAGCTGGACGCCCAGTTTGGCCCAAGGAAGGTCCGCCGGTGTTTTGGCAGAAACCACCAGGATGTCCTTGCCGTTCACAATAAGCACATCGTCCTCGGTCTTGTCGGGCGAAGACTTCTTGGAGCCGACCGTGCCCTGGAATTTGCCCTGGGTGGAGTCGTACTTCAGCAAGTAGGCCAAGTTGTCGGCCGGCACGATATCGCCGACGGCGACAACATCGAGGGTGGTACCGAGCAGACCTTGCTCGACCAGCGCGCGGAATACGAGGCGGCCGATGCGGCCGAAACCATTGATTGCTACTTTGACAGCCATATTATGTGTGGGTTGAAGGACGGTAAGAGTCTCCACTGAAAGAGTCGTTGTGCGGTTTGGCAAGTGCGTTGCTGAAAATCTGCCCCGTTATGCATAGTAGCGGGCAATATTTGCGTCATACACAGTGGAGAAATACCCTATTCGGCGATCCAAAGACCGCAGCCGAGTCCGGGAATTAACAAATCTGGTGTCACGGTCCCCAACGGCGCAGGCCGGCTTCTATCATAAAAACATTCGTGATCGGCCACCATCTGCCAGCCCTCCCGGGCGATTTCACCGATCGAAACCGTCACATCATCCAGCAATGGGTTGACCGCGAACATGAGCCTTTGCGGTCCTTCGGAACCATCGGCATTGTAGATCAGGACGAGCGCGGTCTTGTCCGGCCCCGTGATAGCCCGGAAAAATCCTTCCCCCGGCCGGGAGTAACGGCGCAAAAATTTTCCTCGTTCTGACCGGCGGAACGCGATCCATGCGGCGAAGTACTCGTGGGTGGCCGGATAGCGGCGCATCCGGCGGTAATCGAGGGCGTTCAGCTCGCCCCGCTTGTAGGTGTTGTTCACGCCATATTTCGAGCGCAAAAAATCCTGCCCGGCCGCCAGCAGCGGAATTCCCACCGAGGTGAACAGGACGGCCGCCATCAGATGGGTGCGGCGCACATCATTGAGAGTCGGCCTGAATCCGTTGTTGTCGCGGTTTTCCGTGATCACATCCAGCCAGGTGCGGTCATCGTGCGATTCGGTGTAATTGACCGTTTGCGCCGGCCAGAAGGCAAAATGCCAGGGCGAACCCTTCACGAAATATTCCAGTTTCTCGGCGGTGGCCCGGCCATGCACATACTCGCGCAGGAAATCACGGTAACCGTCGTTCCACGAGGCCCAGCCGGTCGGTCTCAGCGCCGCGGCAATGTGACCGCGGAAACTCCAGGGCTCGGCAATGAGCACCACATCTGTTTTGGCCCGCTTCAGGGCAACCTCGATATCCCGCAACACATCCACGCCGATCAGCTCGGCGAGATCGAAACGGAAACCGTCCACTCCGTAGGTTTCCATCAGATGAACACAACTGTCGATGATCAGCCGCTTCATCATCGCGGAGCGGCAGCGGGTGTCGTTGCCGCAGCCGCTCCAGTTGGCCAGGACGCCGTCGTCGCCCAGTTGAAAATAATAAAGTTTGTCGATGAAGAGCAGATGCGCGGGCTCGCCAACGTGGTTGTAGACCACATCGAGGATGACCGCGATGCCCTGCCGGTGAAACGCCGCCACCAGCTCCTGCAATTCCCGGACACCCGAAGCCTTCGCCGGGTCGCTTGAATACGCGCTGGCGGGGGCGAACCAGTTGCACGTCATGTAGCCCCAATGATATTCTTCGCGGGTCCGGTTGTCGAATTCCTGCACCGGCTGCAATTCCACAGCGTTCACCCCGAGCTTTTTCAGATAAAAATCCGGGCTCTCAACCCATTTTTTTAACCCGGCAAAGCCCAGCCGTTCGTCGGGCTTCAGGGCGATCGGCGCCAGCGCCGTCAGGTCGCGCACATGCACCTCCGCCATCACGAGATCCTGCCACGCGGGCACTTTGAAAACATGTTCCGACTTCCCCACCCACGCCAAATCCAGCACGATGCCGGGCCCCTCGTGACCCACGGCCGCCAGGGCATAAGGATCGAGCACTTTCTGGCTGGGATGGAAACTGCCGAAATGATTCTGCGGTCCGCCGAGCGAATACCAATAAAACCACCCGTGCATGTTGCGGTCGAGCCGCGCCTCCCAGACTCCGCGCCATTCCCCGCCCTCCATTTTTTGGTCGAGTTCGTAGGTGAACACCTGGTCGGGCGCATCAAGCTTTTTTGCCACCAGCAGACGGACGTACTTGGCCCGCGGCGCGAAAAGACGGAAGAGGGTTTCATCTTTGCGCACCACCGCACCGAGCGGCAACAGGCTGCGCATCGCATGAAAATACCGCCCCAACCGCAACCGCACCTTGGTCGACTGCTGGCCGTCGCGCAGATGGATGACGCTGTAGCCGCGGCTGGGCTCCAGCGGTTCACTCGCGGTGAATTGAAAAAGATTCCGCCCGGTGCGATGGCGGTGGAGCACCCGGTTGATGATCCCCTTGCTGTCGACCACGGCGTTGCTCGCATCCGGCGGCAGATCAAGCCAGTGTTGGTCACCAGTCACAAATTTGAACTGCTGCGGGGTTTCCCGCTGCAACAGCGAGGCGTCGGTGCGCAGCAACCAGACCTCCCGACCCAGCAACTCCCCGGGTTCCAGCCTCCATTCCAGCCGGCCCACGGCGGCCTGCCAGCCATTGAAATCGCCGGCCACATAGACCGGGGTGCGGCCGAAATTCACCCAACTGTGCTCGGTCGGGTCGAGGACAAACACCAGCTTTCCCTCGGCATCGACATAGTACGCCGCCTCCTCCGCCTGCAACTCCGGCGGGGCCGGCCTCAGGTCGGTCAAGGTATAGGCCTTTTCGCCTGGCACCAAGATCGGCAGGGAATTTTCCAGCCAGTCGGCATCCAGCTCAATGACTCCGGTGGTCGCCGAGGTCAGCCAGGCACGGAGAATGCGATGATCGGGTTGGAGCACGTGGGTTATTTCGTCAAAGGAGTGAAGGCGGCCAAGACCGGTTTTCCTTCCAAATAGGCCGGCAGCGGCGCGCCGAGCAGGTAAAGCACAGTGCATGCCGTATCCTCCGTTCTCACTTCCAAGTCGGCGATTTGGGTAAGATCAAAGCCTGCCCGTACTCCCGGACCGCTCGCAATCCATGGAATATGCCGGCTCCGGGCATCATCGGCGCCGTGGCTTTTCCCCTGCCCGCCATGATCGGCGGTGACGATAATCAAGGCCGATTTTCTCAGCCCCGCCTCCTCCAGAGCCGCCACCACGCGGCCCACCGCCCTGTCGGCAAGAGCGATGGCGGCCAGTTGTTCCGCCGAGCCCCAGCCAAACTGGTGCCCGATCCGGTCCACCGTGGGAAAATGCACAAACAGCAGATCGGGTTTCAACAGCCCGATCGCTTTCACCGCCTCGTCCGCCACCTCGGCATCGGACTCCAGATTTTTCTCCGGCACGAAAGCATAGTCGAGCGTACCCGGCTTCGTCAGCGGTCCGAACTTATTCTTCCCACAGACCAACGCCGTGGTGTAGCCGCCCAGTTTTGCCGTTTCAAAAATGGTCGGAAACAACGGATAAACCGGCTGGGAAAACGGCAGGTCGCCGTTCCATTCGATGCCATGCTTGTTTGGCGTCATGCCGGTCAGCATGCTGACGTGCGAGGGCAGAGTGACCGAAACCGCCGTGGTCTTCGCCCAAAAAGTGTAAGCCCCCTCCTTCACCATCGCATGGAGCACGGGTGTGTCCGCCAGCAGCAGCCGGTCGGGCCGCAATCCGTCGATGCTGATGACGACAATCCGTTCGATGGCCGGAATGGGACGCACCGGCCGCGGCGGCACTGCGTGCAGAACCGCACTGCCGAGCACCAGCCCAAGTACAAGTAACCGGAAAAGATTATTCACACTCATTATCCTAAGTCATAACATAAGAGTCTGTCGAGCCCCTCCAAAAACATCCTTGCGGAATAATGCCTGTTCCTGATTTCCCATCCTTGTCATTCTGCAATTTGATCACGATCGCACCGGACACGGCTCATACTTGCCCGCTTTGGCCAAAAATTCGTCCTCGCGACCGTTCGGTTTGTTACAAACGGATGACAATGTTCGCAGTCACAATCTCCACTTCCTGCCCACATACAGTCGGATCGCCGGCTGCAATTTTCGCTCCAAGAGCCAAGCCAGGCCAATGGAAAGCCCGACCAGCAGTGCGACTCTCAGG
>CAZIQP010000225.1:0-4829 GCA_964541315.1 uncultured Opitutaceae bacterium | reverse complement strand
AACCCTAATAGATTCCTCCACTAGTTGCCACGTTTATTTATTACCACCGCCTTAGCACCGCCAACGGCACGATCCAAGCCAACACCCTCCGCTTCTTCCACACGGATGGCCTCGGCTCCATCACCGCCGTGACCGACGAAAGCGGCACGGTGCTCACCCGCTATGCGTATGACGCGTGGGGCAAGCAGAGCACGCTCTACTCCAACACCGGGAGCGGCATCACCAACCTGGCCCCGAGCACAAGAGGTTTCACCGATCACGAGATGCTGAACGATTTCGGCCTCATTCACATGAACGGGCGGGTCTATGACGCTACGCTGGGCCGGTTCATCAGCGCTGATCCGAACGTGGACGGGGCAAGCGATTCCCAAGGATATAATCGGTATTGTTATTGCGGAAATAATCCGCTCAACCACACCGATCCGACGGGGTATTTTTCGTTTGGCGATGTCCTCAAGATTGTCGCAATTGTTGTGGTTGGCATCGTCACCGCAGGGGCGGCGCTATATGGATACGCGGCCTTGATGGGCGGGTCGATGGCGGGTGGCCTCATGGGAGCGATCAGTTCGCTTACTTTAGCCTCTGGCTGGGGGGTGGGTTACGCCATAGCCGTAGGTGTCGGAGCAGGGTTTGGCACTAGCTTTGCCGCGTCCCTGCTCAATGGCGGTAGCGTCGGAGATGCCTTCAAGGCGGGTGTGATCGGAGGAATTGTGGGCGGGATCAGTGCCGGCTTGTTACACGGGATTGGCACGATGAAGGACCTCAATTGGTTCGGAAAAGGCTTGGCGCATGGCCTTGTCCAAGGTGGCGCATCCGAGGCAACCGGAGGCCAGTTCAGGCATGGGTTTTATGCGGGATTTACCGTCGGTGCGAGTGAGGAAAAAATTGGCGGATTGACGGGTAATGATGCAGCGAAAGGGATCACGGCCGCTGCGGTTGTCGGCGGTACGGCTTCGGCAATTGGTGGTGGCAAATTTGCGAACGGCGCGGTTGAAGGAGCTTTTTCATATCTCTTCAATCACCTTTCAACAACGGCCCATCATATTGGAGATATTGACTACGTTGATATCAAAGTTGACGTTATTTCAATATACACGGAAGATTTCGAAAAGCAGAGTAAAGCACTCGACTCAATATTGGAATTAGCTGATTCACTCAAAGATGTAATACCCCTTTTCGAGGGTTCGCCGGGCGAAATTATGTCTGCTTTTGTTTCCGACAAGGTGGAGGGTGAATTTTCTGGAGGAAATCCGGTTGAGTACGCTAAGCTTGGAATGGAAGCTTTGGGCAAAAATGTTGACGAATGGCCACCATTTATTGTAGGGACAACGATTACCTACCGAGTATACTTGGGAGAACAGCTCACGTCATCATGGTGGTCTTTTGGATTGTTAAAGAGTAGCGAACCCATATGGACGAATGTTAAGACAGAATATGCTGATGTGTTGGTACCCGGGTTATTCAAAACTTTTGAAGCCGCTGATACCGCGGGTTATAATCAGCTCCGACGGCAAGTTGGCGAAATCAGACTCCGATCAGATGCATACTCATCATTATATAAATAGAATAAGCTTCATCATCCTTTGTTTGGCGTGCTTTATTCCTGGATGCACGAAGGATCGCGAGGCTGTGTTTCTTCCAAAACTCGAGGGAGGACTGGCCTCATTGGGCAGGAGGCCGGCAAATGATGCATTTATCATCCATAATGAACTTTATGCACAAGCGATGGAATTGGAGAAAAATGGCGAGGCTCGGCGACTGAATCTAAATCGAGTAATAGGAATGTTGGCTTTGAGGAGAGCCATGCTTGCAGAGATACTAGGTAAATCTGATTTAGTTCAAAAAAATATTGACGATGCCCTAGAACGTTTTGATCGCGGCGGCATCTTGTCTAAAAATCTTCCGAAATCGCAACAAGACAAGCTGTTCGAACAATTTGTTTCAACTGTATTGGAACTAGAAAAACCTCAGTGGAGTGAATCACTATATCAAATTTGGATTAGAAAAGGGTTCATTACGAAGCCAAGCCAATGACCCTAGATGTTCCCGGCCAAATTGACGTCGTAGAACGTGCCGTGATTGTCGTCGTAGGATTTTTACGCGGGACAGAAAAAAAGGAGTCAGGCTGCAAATGTTATAATTTTCGGTAGTCTCACTGGACGGTAATGGTGATGATGGCATTGGTTGGAGGCACGATTACGGTGAGGAGCGCAATATTACTGGTGACTGAGCCGGCAGCAGTGGTGGCGACGACCGAATAATTGCCGGCGTCGGCACCCGTCACCGCATTGATCGTATAGCTGTTGGCAAAGGCCCCGAAAATAATCCCACCGTTTTTCTTCCATACATATAGCGGCGGGAGCGTGGCGTTGGCAACGGCGGTGAAGGTCACGGAACTGCCAGCCACCACGGTCTGACTTTGCGGCTGCGTCGTGAATATCGGGATTGCCGTTGGCACAAAAACGGTGAGGGCGGCATCATTGCTCACAGCGGCTCCGACGGAATTGGTGGCGACAACCGTGTATGTGCCAGAGTCAGCGAGGGTGGCGCTGGCAATCGAATAGGAGTCGCTGGTGGCACCGCTGATATTGACTTTGTTTTTCTGCCACTGATAAGTGGGCAATGGTGTACCGCTAGCGGCTGCGGTAAATTTGAAAGAGCCGCCGACGGTGACGGCTTGGCTGACGGGCTGGGTCGTGATGACAGGCGTGGCGGTCACAAGCGGAGGAAGTTCGCGTCCGGTGAGCGCGAGGATGAGATTCCCGATGTTGGGCGACCCCAGGCCGGCGACCAAATTGTAGTTGGGTCCGACCATATAAGCGCCGTTCGTGGCCGTGGCGTAAAACCCATCGGTGCCACTTCCAGAACCAGTGGTCATTTGGTTGAAACAAACCGTCCCGTTGAGGGGATAGATCTTCGGCCCGAGCAAACCGAGCGGACCATAGCCCTGCTCCGCCCGCGCTTGGTTGATGAGGGCGCATAACCCGGCCCAAATTGGGGCGCTCAAACTTGTGCCCGCAGCAGCAGATTTCGATCCATTGAATTGCACATAGGGTGAGAAATTGCACTCTGCCAAAGCTGCGACATCCGGCACGCAGCGCATCGTCCCTGCGGGAATGCCTGGTCCGGTTTGCCAGGCAGGACGGGCAAAAAAGGTGCTTATCCCGCCGCCGCTGGCAGGTCCTCCCACCGTGGTAGGGAGCATGAGATTAGAAAGCGACCACGCTCCTTCGATTGCGGGGAGAGAGGCGGGTGATGGGAAACCGCTACGTTGGAACGCAACCGTGGTGCCACCTACGGCCATGACGCTCGGATCGGAAGCCGGGTAGTAAGGTGAAGTCAACCCATTCGGATTGTAGGTGTTTTGAGTCGGCAATTGCGTTGATCCGCCATCGCCGGAGGAAACGAAAAAGCTGACCCCCAAGGCTGCCAATGTCGCATAATATTGACCCAGTGTAGCCAGCATTTCGGCGCTATAAGCAGTACAGTCTGATTCTGGCAGGGCGAAACTGGTGCTCACTTGGTGGATCGGGCGGCCGGCTGCCAGTTGCGAGATAATCCAAGGCGTGAAGATGTCGGGCGATAGGTTTGATATATAGACAACATCGGCACCGGGGGCCATGGCGCTTGCCCATTCAATGTCCATGGTTTCTTCGAATGAATGGTTTGAGCCTCCAGCCGGAGGACCGGGGGGCAGGTCGATCTCGGTGAATTGCGCGATGCTAGTGGGAAGTCCGCATGTATTCCAAAACTGAGTGAGATCAGCCGGGTCTACCTGATAATATCCGATAATCGCAATCGTCTCATTTCTACCGTCCACGCCAGGGCCAGTGGCATTGTAGAGCTGGGCAAAAGTTTGGGGCAGAATGAAGCCACCATCGATCTGGGAGACCGTTGAAATCTGGTTGGCGCGCGGGCGCAAGTGCGGCTGAAGTTGGAGAACGCCCGCGACACAATCGCGAAACTCCTCAGGGATGGCCGGGGCGGAGATCGCACTGGTGTACTCCTTCCCATCGTTTCCTCTCACCCGCGCGAACTGCATTTGCAGCATGGTCTGCACCTTGGCGACCGAACTCGTGGCGGCGACGGTCATGTGCGATACGTCCTCTGCACCGACGCTGAATCCCTGGCTCTCCGCCCACGCGGCAACTTTCCGCCAGGTTTCAGGCAAAGGGAAATATCGGGAGGTCATTTCATCCAAAGAGAGCACTTCCCCTTTGGCGATTCTGGCGCGCAGTTCGTCAAAATTGCGCATCTTCAGCGCAAAATGCGCTCTCTGATCGGCATTCAGCTCGCTCGCCGTCAAGGTTTGCCGCGTCACGGTTGATACCGCATTCGGCTGGCCTTGAAGGTTAACCGGAGCGACGGCGGAGTTGAGATAGAACCTGCGATCAGTGGCTGCCGCGAGACTGACTGTAATCGCGAGAAACAGGCACAGGAGTGACGTGATTTTCATCGGCATTGAAAGGCGCGATCCACCTTGATCGACATGGGGTGGTTTCAGGCTGGCGCGCGACTGGACGCGGTCATTTTTTTAACGAAAGACATGATGAAAGTAGAGATGACGACTGTATGCAAAACGAGCCTTTTTTCGGGATACGCCGGGCCACTGCCTGCATAAATAACGACAAGCCACAGTGATCTTCTTTTTGAGTCTTGGTGAGGCTCGAAAGGGCGCTCTGTGGCATTCCCTGAATGGCGGGTGCGGCTGCTTTCAGACGGAAATTCGCAACCGGTCGGATGTGGAATCAGCAACCACCTGGCCGCAGGCATTCGCCACGGCCAGCACAGCGCAAGCAACGGCTTCCTGCAAACAACGTTCCACCACC
>CAZIQP010000224.1:0-4840 GCA_964541315.1 uncultured Opitutaceae bacterium | reverse complement strand
GTCCGTGGGGCACCTTCACGATCGCGGCCACCATTCCCCTCGCCCTTCTGATGGGCGTCGCCCTCCGCCATTGGTTGCCGGGCAAGATCGGCTTCGTCAGCGCCTTTGGCGTGGTGGGATTGTTGCTCGCCGTAAAATGCGGACAATGGATTCAAGGCACGCCGTTCGAACAATGGCTCACCCTGGAGGGCCGGACCCTCGCGTGGTGGATCATGGGCTACTCACTGGTCGCTTCGATTCTGCCCATCTGGCTGCTGCTCGCGCCGCGGGACTACCTGAGCACGTTTATGAAAATCGGCTGCGTGGCGTTGCTCGGCTTGGCGGTGATTCTTCTCGCCCCACATCTAAAAATGCCGGCGGTCACTCCGTTCGTTGATGGCTCCGGGCCGGTGTTTGCCGGACCGGTGTTTCCGTTTTGTTTCATCACGATCGCCTGCGCCGCCGTGTCGGGCTTTCATTCGCTCGTCGCCTCGGGCACGACGCCCAAGATGCTCGAACGGGAAAACCATATCCGGATGGTCGGCTACGGCGGCATGATCACCGAAATGCTCGTCGGCATCATGGCGCTGATCGCCGCCTGCGCGATGGAGCCGGGCGAATATTTTGCGGTGAACATGAAAGGCGAAGTCGCCACCGTGACGCAGCAAGTCACCGCACTCGGCTACCCGGTCACGACACAGCAGATGGCTGCACTGGCCGACACCGTGGGAGAAAAAACCATGGTCGGCCGCACCGGTGGAGCACCCACCTTCGCCGTCGGCATGGCCCGTATGTTCGCCGGCGTACTCGGCGGCAAGACCGCCACGGCGCTCTGGTATCACTTCGCCATCATGTTCGAGGCGCTCTTCATCCTGACGACCCTCGATGCCGGTACGCGGATCGGACGGTTCCTTGTGCAGGACTTGCTCAGCTATCTGTGGAGACCGCTCGGCGACACCACGTCGACACTCGGCAATTTCCTCGCGAGCACAGCTTTTGTCGGCGCGTGGGGTTGGTTTCTTTATCAGGGAGTGATCGATCCTCTCGGAGGCATCAACTCGCTCTGGCCCATTTTTGGCGTGGCCAACCAATTGCTGGCAGTCATCGCTCTGGCTCTTGGCACGACGGTGCTGATCAAGATGGGCCGTGTACGTTACCTCTGGGTTTCGCTGGTGCCGCTCGCCTGGCTGCTCACGGTCACAATGTCGGCGGGCTGGATGAAAATCTTTTCACCCAACCCCAAGCTTGGTTTTTTGAGTGCCGCGGCAAATTATCAGAAGCAAATGACGGCGGATGGTGGTACGCCTGCCACGCAGATCGCGCAGTGGAGCCAGCTCATGATCAACAATTACATCGATGCAGCGGTCACCGGACTGTTTCTAGTTCTGGTGATTCTCGTCGTGATCGCCTGTGCCCGGGTGTGGGTGCAGTTGCTTAATGGCCGCTGTGCCCTTGATCTGCGCGAGGAACCGTATGTGGCGGCCGAAGTCGACGCGCCCCCGGCGAAGGCGTGATGGCTTTTAAAACTTCGCCGAGAACTCGATGCCAAACGTCCGCGGCGCGCCGGGGGTGCCGTGGTTCGTGCCGGGCGTGATTGCGCTGTAGTATTCCTTGTCCGTCAGGTTCTGGCCGTAAACCGTCACACGGTAGCGGTCGTGCGCGTAGCCGAGATGGGCACCGAGCATCGCATAGGCGCGCTGACCAAACTTCAGATCTTCACCTTCAGTGTAATAAGTCCGGCCATTCGCAGTCAGTTCCACGCCACCGAAAAACCCGCCGGGACTCTCGAAATCGGCACGCAGACTGGCATCGTTTTCCGGCACACCCGGCGCGCGTTTGCCGGCATAACTGACAGCGGTAAATGGATCGCTGAACTTCCTCAGGGTCACATCGGTTGCGCCCAAATCGGCAGCGAATGTCAGCCCGTTGATCGGCCTCCACGTCAGCTCGACTTCACCGCCCAGCGAGCGAGCCCGTGGCGCATTCACGACGAGGTAATCGTCTCCCGCCGCGGAACCCGTTGCGAACGACCGTTCAATCTGGTAGCCATCAATGTCGTAATAAAAAACGCGAAAAGTGGCCGACCAAGACTTGTCCGTCGATGTGTGCGTGACTCCGGCCTCAAAAGTCTTGGTCTGCTCGGGACCGAATGTCGCCAAGGCGCGATTGCCGGTGAACGCCGAAAAGCCGCCCGGTTTGTAGCCGGCGCCGACAGTGGCAAAGCACTGGGTTTCGCGGCTGGCATCGTAGCTCAGGCCCAGCTTGGGCAACAACGCGGACGATTCATTGTGCAGTTGGAATATTTGCGACGACGGAACCGTTTCGATCCGCTTGAAATTTTTTCGGGAGTCCTCCACCCGCGCGCCCGCAGTAAGCTTTACCATCGGCGCCAGCTTGAAGGTCACTTCCCCAAAGGCCGCGATGTTGTGGTTGGCCATGCGGTAGTCCGACTGCTCATATGGATACGGACCAAAAAAACGCGCGAAGGAACCGTCGGTGCCGCTGTCGGAATAAAACGCGCCGATCTGCCAGTGCGTGGCGGATTTCTCGTCGGACACGAGCTTCACCTCCTCGCTCCAGGTGCGTTGCTGCTGCGTGACGTTGTTGATCAGGTCAGCAGAACCAAAACCCAGCGTGCTCGAGTAAGGACCCAGATCCCAATCGTTGTGGCTCGTGGTGGCCGTCAGCCGGCCGACCGGCGTGGTGAAAGCAGCGGTGAGCGCGGCGTTCCATGCATCAACGTCCGTCAGGCCCTCGGTTTTGCGCGCGACCGTGAAAAACGGCCCGGCCAACGGGACCAGCGGCTGCACGCCATCGCGCGCGCGCAGGCCGGTCACCAGCAACGTGAGTTCGCTTGTGTCGCTTGGCCGCGTCCGCAGGCGAACGAGGCCCGAGCGCGAATCCTTGGTGTCGATGTCGCGGCCCAGCGTGGTGTTGGTGATGTAGCCATCGCGCGCCGCATAGTTGAAATCCACATAGGCATCGGTCGTGGCATTCGAAGTAGTGCTGGCCTCGGCCGAAATTTGACGCGCGTTGTAGCTGCCGTAGCTTACTCGCAGCTCACCCTCCGGATTCGTACTCGGTGCGGGAGTCTGCAGTGTCAGCACGCCGGCGGAACCGGCGCGACCAAACACCGTGTTTTGCGTCGGGCCGCGATGCAGTTCAGCCGACGCAAAGCCGGCGAGATTAACCGGAAAGGTGAAGCCGCTGCCCAGCGGAAGGTCGTCGAGGTAAAAGCTGATCGCAGGGTCGCCGAAGATGGGCGTATTGGTCAACCCGCGCAGAGAAAAGATGTCGTTGAATGATTCGGCGTCGTTGGTCGCGATGAAAAAATTGGCACTGCGCGCCGCCAGCCCGGCGGTCGTGGCCATGGTCAGCGGCTCGCGGGCCAGTGGCACCGTGGTCACGGTGGCCGGAGATTCCGTGAGCAATCGTCCTTCGATGACCAAAGGGTCGAGTTTCACGACAGGGTCGGTGGCGGTCTGGGCTATGCCGAAAGCGGACAAGCAAAGGAAAAACGGGGTCAGGCGAAGAGCAGTGCGCATAGGAGGGCGTGAACTTTACCGTCCACAAAGGAGAATGCAAACGAGGTTTGGTCCCAATCTATCCAGTTTCCTTTGCTCTATGTACCTGCGTAAAAAAACCGGCCCTTTCGGACCGGTTTGGAAACTGTTTTCTGGAAAACTCAGGCCTCGTAGCCGGGAAGCGTCTTGTCGACAGGATCCTTGGCCAGGCGGACGAACGACGGCAGGCCGTTGTCAAACGGCACCGCCACCTCTCCCTGGATCAGCGGGGTGGCGTAGCGGTAGAACTGGAAGTTCAGGCTGACGCCGTCTTCGTTGATCCACTCGCGCGGGAGTTTTTTCAGGTTGCCCGCCAGCTCCGCCAGCGAAGTGAGTCCGGTCTCGCAGACGTAGTGGTCGCCATCGCCTCGCACGAGCGTCACCATCTTGTCCGACTCGCCATTGACGGCGGCCTTGACCGCCGCCTGACCGGCAAGAAACGCCTCGTCGGCATCGGTCTTGGAAGCAAGATGGGCGGCGGAGCGCTGGGCCACGCCGAGACGGGCGACACGGGCTTTGGCGCCCACCTGGGTCTCGACGATTTCCTTGAGAAATTCCCCGACGCCACCGAATTGCGCGGCACCGGCGGCATCGCTGGTCTCGACGGCGACGTAATTGCCATCCTTGTCGACCAAGCCTTCGCCGGCGACGACCACGCAGTGTTTTTCCTTCTTCAAAATCCGGCGGACATCTTCGGCGAACTTGTCGCTCACGAAAGCCACTTCCGGAACATAAACCAAGTGGGGGGCATCCGCAGGGTGATCGCGGCGCTTGGCCAGCGAGGCGCCGGCGGCGAGCCAGCCGGTATTGCGGCCCATGACCTCGACAATGGTGACGAGATCGTGAGTGCCCGTGGCTTCGGCATCGACGGCAAGCTCCTTGACCGTGGTGGCGATGTATTTGACCGCACTGCCATAACCGGGGCAATGGTCTGTAGCGGGGAGATCGTTGTCGATTGTCTTCGGGATGCCGATGACGCGCAGCTCGTAATTCTGGGCCTTGGCGAGTTCAGAAATCTTGGCGGCATTTTCCTGGGCATCGCCGTCGCCGATATGAAAATAATAGCGGATGTTGTGCGCCTTGAAGACCTCGAGCGCGCGCTCGAAATCCTGCGGCTTCTTCAGCTTGGTGCGGCAACTGCCAAGCGCGGCGCCGGGCGTGTGGCGGAGGCCGCGAATCGCCTGCTGCGACTCGGCGGCCAGATCGACCAGATCCTCCTGCAGGATGCCGGCGACACCGTTCAGGGCGCCGTAGACTTCCTCGACGCAACCGTGATTAAGGGCTTCGGACACAACGCC
>CAZIQP010000223.1:0-4872 GCA_964541315.1 uncultured Opitutaceae bacterium | reverse complement strand
ACGATGCCCTGCTTGCCGGTGGCGCGGTCAAAGAAAGTGATGCCGAACTGCGCGCAATTTTTGCGGAGTTCGTCCATCATGGCCTGGGCAAGTGGATCGCTGTACGGCTCGACCAACTGGTCGGTCGGGACAATGTGATCGACCGTGGCGAAGGTGCGGTGCGGCATGAGGACCTTGAGACCAAGGTCGCGGAGCATGCCGAAAGCCTGCGGAGACGTAACCTCGTGAATGAGATGAGTGCCAATGATGAGCTGGGTCTGGCCGTTGGCCAAAGTACGAGCCGTATGGGCCGACCAGACTTTTTCGAAGAGAGATTTGGGTGAGGACATGGGAGAGAAGGTTTACCGAGGATTTCACGGATAGACGCGGATAAATCCCAAATCTGCTTGGATAATCCGCGTTCATCCGCGTGATCCGCGGAGAATTGACTGCGGCGAGACTACCAGAAACTTGCCATAACCAGAAATACTTGTTTCGTGTTCTGTGATGCCTCGGGAGTATCAATATCCATTCGAACTCCGGCACCTCGTGTACTTCCGCGAGGTGGCGCGGCAACTGCATTTTCGGAAGGCGGCGGAGTCGCTGGCCGTGGCCCAGCCGGCGCTCTCCCGCTGCATCGCGCAGATGGAAACGTCGCTAAAAGTGGACCTGCTCAACCGCACGCGCAGGAAGGTTGAGCTGACGACCGCAGGCCAGGCGCTGCTGGAGCGGATCGAACCGGTGCTCCGGGCGCTGGCGGCGGTCCCTGGCGACATCCAGGCCCTGGCAGGAGGACAATCCGGGCATGTGCGGGTCGCGTTCACGGGGCTGGCCATGGCGACGGTGCTGCCGGGAATTTTGCGTGACTTCAACCGCCGCTATCCGGGCATCCGGGTCGAATTGAACGAGTCGCCGACCTCTGCCCAATTGGAGTCGCTCAAGTCGGGCGAAATAGCGTGCGGGTTTTTCCATCCCGATGTCACTCCCCCGCCCGGAATCGCCATGAAGGTATTGCTGCGCGAAAAGAACGGCGTTCTACTCCCGGCGGATCATGAGCTGGCAAAGGCGAAAAGCATCCGGTTGCGCGACCTGGCTGACACCCCGTTTGTGATGTTTCCCCGTTCGCATAATCCAGGATTCTATGACCGCGTGCTCGCCGCGTTTCAACAGGCGGGCGTGACACCGCACATCGCTGACGAAGTCTGGCCGCGCGCCAATGCCATCGGGCTCGTGCGCGCGGGACTGGGCGCGACGTTCATGTGTCCGTCCGAGGCCCGGCAGTTGCCCGAAGAGGTCGCATTCCGTCCGCTCGCCGGTCCCGCGCCCGAAAGCCGGCTCGTGCTTGGCTGGAGCAAAACCGCCGCGCCCGATCCGGCGTTGGCGGCGTTTCTCGTCGTGGCGGGAGCAGCCACGGCATGAAGAACACAATTGAACCGAACCACGGATTACGCGGATGAACACGGATTGCCAAAAAAGAAGCCTGTTGAAAATATGAATTTATCCGTGTTCATCCGTGAAATCCGTGGTTAATTCCGTCTGAATTGATACGCCTTAGTTCAACATCCTTGTCCTCCTCTCCACCCACCATCGCCCTGCTGTTCACGACGTTTCCGAAAACCTCGGAGACTTTTTTGCAGCGCGACGTGGTGGCGTTGCAGGCCAAGGGCATGAAACTCCGGCTGTACTCCCTCTGGGGCGGAGGCGGTGAATTCCGCGGATTGCCGGTGAGAAAATTCAATCTGTGGAATCTCATTCCGTTGTTTGTATTTATCATTCCGTGGAATTGCATCCGCCGGCCACGCATCGTGCTCGATCTGTTCGAGGGTGTGCTCATGCGGCCGCCGCCCTCGTGGCTAAATTTTTGGGAGAACATGCTCGGGGCCGGGTTTGCCGGCTGTTTCTACCGTGAGTTCAGGAACGATCCCCCTGCGCTTGTGCATGGGGTGTGGGCTGGCGCACCTGCCACGGCGGGCTGGCTGCTGTGGCGCATTCTCGGCATTCCTTACAGCACCGGGGCGCATGCCTACGATCTCTATGAACACGGCGGCGATTGGTGGCTGCTGGAAAAACTCGCGCTCGCAAAGTTCGTCCACACGTCGACCGAATCCGGCCGGAGCTTCCTGATCGAACGGGGTGTCGCTGACGCGAAAATCCACGTCATCCGGCGCGGACTCGACCGTTTCCCCGATTTCAAGCCCCTTCGCCCCACCCGCTCACCCCTGCGCTTGATCTGCGTGGCGCGACTGGTGGCCAAGAAGGGTTTCAATTATCAGTTCAAAATATATCAGGACCTCAAGGCCGCCGGCTTTGCTTTTGAAGCGAGGATCGTCGGAGATGGTCCGTTGCGGGTGCAACTCGAACGCGAGGTGGCGCAACTGGGTTTGACCGGGCAGGTGAAACTCATCGGGCAAATTCCCCATGCCGAGGTTTGGGCGCAACTCGCCTGGGCAGATGTGCTGTTGCACACGGGAATCGTGGCGCCCAGCGGCGACCGCGACGGTCTGCCCAACGTGATCCCGGAGGCGATGGCCGCGGGTGTGCTCGTGGTGACTTCGCCCGTGTCCGCCACCACGGAAGCGGTGCAGCAACAGCGCACGGGGCTGGTGGTGGATGTCAATCCGCCGCTGGCCTGGCGCGTGGCACTGCAGCATCTGGCCGCCGATGATGCGCTGGCGGAACGTTTGCGCACGGCGGCGCGGCAGTGGGTCCTGGAAAACTATGACGCGCATAAAAACACCGACCGGCTGGCCGCGTGTTTCGAGCGGGCCATCCGATCATGATTTACTACGACGTCACCAAGATGGCCGGAGCGCGGCAGAAGTCGGGACTCACGCGCGTGAGTTCACGGCTCCGGGAAGAAATGGGCTCATCGGTCATTCCTGTTGCCTGGGACGAAGGATTTCGCGAGTTTAACGGATGGTCCAAAATTAAATTCCAGCCTCAGGATTGGCTTCTCACCGTAGAGCTGTTCAGCGGCGCGGAGCGACCCGGCTTCCGGGAGTGGATGGAACGCCGGGAGTGCCGGATGGCCGCGATGTTTTATGATGCGATTCCGCTGCGCTTCCCGACGGTCACCTGGCCGCAAAGTGTGCAGCGTCATCCCGATCATATGAAATTGCTCGCGGGGTTTGACCGGGTCTTCGCCATTTCGCGGGCGAGCCAGGAAGATCTCACCGGCTTCTGGCATTGGCAGGGCGTGGAGCCGCACGCAAAAGTTTCCTCCATCGAGTTCGGCGCGGATTTTGACGGCTCGGCGCGCGTAACGCACGCCACGAAAACAGAGCCTGGGACCCGCCCGAGCCTGCTCTGTGTGGGCATCGTCGAGCCGAGAAAAAACCAGGGCTTCCTGCTGGACGTATGCGAGGCGCTCTGGCGCGACGGAGTTGATTTCGACCTGCACATCGTCGGCCGGATCAACCCGCATTTCGGCCAGCTGCTCGAAAAACGCTTCAAACAAACCCGGAAGCGCGAAGCCCGGTTTCATTTTCATGCGGCGGCGGGCGATGTCACTCTGAAGAGACTCTACCAAGAGGCCAGGGCGGTGGTGCTGCCCACGCAAGCCGAGGGTTGCGGTTTGCCGTTGTTGGAAGCGCTTTGGCATGGCGTGCCGTGTGTGTGCAGCGATTTGCCGGTGCTGCGGGAAAACGCCGATAGTGGCGGCTGCCTGACCGCCACGGTCAATGATCAGTCAGACTGGGAGGCAAAATTGCGCACGATGCTGAGGGATGAGGCCACCTGCCGCCGGCTGCAGGCCGAGGCGATCAAGCGACCGCTGCCACGCTGGCAAGACACCATGCACGCGCTGCTGCAAGCGTTGCAACGTTGAGCGAAAACCCACGCGCAACGACAACGTGCGCTCCTCACATCTGCTTCACCGCGTAGGCCATGGCGGCGGCGATTTTCTCGAAGTCCTCATCGCTGTGGAGCGCGGAGACGGCGGTGCGGATAAGATCTTTCCCCGGAGGCACGGCGGGGGCGATGGACATGACGGTGAACACGCCTTTCTCGAGCAACGCGTGCCAGAAACGGTAGACGAGTTCCTTTGAGCCCAGCACGATCGGGATGGCGGGAGTCTCGCTGCCCCAGGTATCCAGGCCGAGGCCCTTGAGCATCTCGCGGTAGCGCTTGGTGTTTTTCCAGAGGCGCTCGAGGTGCTGCGGTTCGCTTTGCATGACATCGAGCGAAGCCGAGGCGGCGGCGGCCATGCCGGGACTGATGGCGGCGCTGAAGAGGGTCTGCTTGGAATTGGTGCGCAGATACTCGATCAGGTCGCGCGATCCGGCCACATAGCCGCCGGTGCTGGCCAGTGATTTCGACAGCGAGCCACAGATGAGATCGACCTGACCGTTGAGCTTGAAGTGATCGACGGTGCCGCGGCCCTGCCGGCCGAGAACACCAAAACCATGGGCATCATCCACCACGGTGAAGCAGCCGGATTCCTCTCCGAGCTGCGCGAGCTCCGGCAGGCGGCAGACATGACCTTCCATCGAATACACGCCCTCAACCAAAATCATTTTGGGCGTGTTAAAGGGGATGGTTTTCAGGATCTGCCGCAGATCCTCGGGGTTGTTGTGGCTGAAACGTTCGACCCCCGCCATCGAGAGGCGGATGCCATCCCACAGGCAGGAGTGGATGTTTTTGTCGGCGAGGATCATGTCCCCTTTTTGCGCAAACGTGGCGACAGCCGAGAGGCAGGAAACATAGCCGGCGACACTGACATGACAGGCCTCATAGCCAAGGAAGGCGGCAAGTTTTTCCTCGAGCGCCACATGGTAGGCGCGCGAACCGTTGGAAATGCGCGCGCCCGTGGTGCTTGTACCCCAGGTTTTCGCGGCGCCGCCGCAGGCCTCGATCACCTTGGGATGAAAGGACAGGCCGAGATAGTCGTTGCTC
>CAZIQP010000222.1:0-4929 GCA_964541315.1 uncultured Opitutaceae bacterium | reverse complement strand
TCGGCCATTTGCCGGGCGTTGGCCCAGTCGGGGCGGAGGCGGACGGCGGCTTCGAACTCGGTGTGCGCTTCGCTCGTCCGCTGTGCCCGCCACAGGAGCACGCCGAGGGAAAAACGGGCCTCGGCCGCAGTGGGATTGAGGCGCACGGCGGACTCTAATTCGGTGATGGCGGCGGGCAGGCGATCGGCGTTTTGGGCCAGGGCGATGCCCAGATTCAAATGCGCGCCGGCATTGTTCGGTTCGAGGCGGACGGCCGTTTCAAAATGAGCGAGGGCTTCGCCGGCCCGACCCGGGCTGCCCGCGAGCGCGATGCCCAGATTGACGTGGGCCTGCGCATAATCGGGTTTCAGCCGGATGGCGGTTTCGTAGTGGGTGATGGCCTCGGCTTGGCGGGAGGGAATCCGGACCAGCACATTGCCGAGATTGAAGTGGACCTCGGGAAAATTCGGATCGAGCCGGAGCGCGGTTTCAAGCTGGGCGATGGCTTCCGCCGATTGCGCGGGATCGTTGCCCAGCACTTCGCCCAAGTTGTTGTGCGCGGAGGCAAGGTCGGGATCAAGCTGGAGCGCGGTGTTGAAATGCGCGAGGGCCTCGGCCCGGCGACCGGGCAGGGTGGCGAGCAGTCTGCCAAAATTATTGTGGGCCTCGACGAAGTCCGGCTGGAGCGCCAGGGCGCGTTCGAAGTGAACGATGGATTCGGCGGTGCGCTTCGGATCGGTCGAGAGGAGGTTGGCAATGTTGTACCAGATTTTCGGATTGGCCGGCTCGATGGGTTTGGCCCGTTCGAAAAAGGCCAGGGCCTCGGCGGCCCGCCCCGGCATATTCGCATAGACCACGCCGAGATTGATCAGGGCTCCGGCATAATTGGGATAGATGCGCAGGGTTTCATTGAAATGCCCGATGGCCTCGGGCACGCCTCCGGGCATTTTCGTCAGGAAAATTCCCAGATCGTAGTGCGCCAGCCAGCAGTCGGGGTTCCGGGCAATGGTCGTGCGAAACAAAGTTATGTTATCATGGAAGATTCTTGTGTGCCGCCAGGAGAGCGCGCCCAGCAAAGCCAGTAGCGACAGGGTGCCGGCGGAACCGAGTGCCCTCCAGCGCGACGGGAGGATTTCGCCGCCACGGGTGAGTGCGGCGGCCATCACGGCGATGGGGGCGAGATCGGGCAGGTACTGCCAGTGATCCCAAACCCACGAGTAGAGGGAGCCATAAAGATTCACAAAACCGAGGACCGGGAAAAGCGAACCGGCGAAAATAAGATAAGCCGCCAGCGGAGCGCGGGAACGATGGCGGAGCAACAGGAGGGCACCGCCCAAGGCCAGTGCGCCGAGTGGAAACAGCCATTGCCAGAGGACAGCGGCATCGGGGGTCCAGCGATAGTAAACGAAATTCAACCGCACCGGCCAAAGAATCTGCCCTAGATAAAACCACAGGGAGCGGCCGGCAACCAACGCGCGTTCGAGGAACGACAGGTCGAAATTCTCGCCTTTGGCTCCGACATAATGGCGTTCGACCCAGCTCGTGAACAGGCCGAGAATGGCGGCCAGCACAAACCAAGGGATGAGCGGCCTCACGTCCCGGCGCAAATCGAGCCGGCCGCGTTTCCACCAGAACAGGACCAGCAAGGTGGCCGGAAGGGTGGCCGTGACGGTTTTGCAGAAAAGTGAAAGGAGGAACAAGCTGATCGCCCACGCATAGTCCGAACGGCTGCGCGTGTCGTCAAAGCGCAGATAGACCAAGGCAGCTGCGAGGTACAAAACGAGCGAAAGGGTGTTTTTTTGTTCGGTGATCCAGGCGACCGACTCGACATGCACCGGATGAAGGGCAAAAATAAATGCCGCCAGCCAGGCGCCGGGTATGGCCAGCCGCCGCAACACCAAGGCAAACAAAACCGCGGCACCTGCGTGCAGGGCGATCGTGACCAGGTGATAGCCGAGAGGTTGCTCACTCCAAAGACGGAATTGCAGCCAAAAGGCGGAATGGAGCAGGGGATAATATTGTTCGGTCGCTCCTGGTTGCAGCCAGATGCTTTGCAAGCCAGCGAGGGAACGGAGCGCCGGCTTGGTGACATAATCGAGGTCGTTCCAGATCAGTTCACCCTGGAGTGAGGGAAAGTAAGTCAGGAAAGTCGCGGCGACCACACTGGCGGCAAGCAGCAGCGTGCGCCTGGCAGTTTTGGTCGAGGTTGCGTCCACTGGGGGATGATTTCCCGTCATCACCATCACTCAACAAACATCACCGGCGGGTACAATTGTTTTGATGGGCGGATCAGGGTCTTTCTTCAACCACGACGTTCCAGCACATAGCGACGGTAGACGGTGCGGCCTTCGCGCATGGCGATATAGGTGGAGCTGGCGGTGGTGCTGGCGAAACCAAGGGCGGTCTTCTGCAAAAAGCGCGGCACATGACCGGTTATCAGTTGGGTGCGGCGGGCGGTGTCGGCTTCGATGGCGGCGGCCGCTCCGGCGGTCCAATCGTCGTTGGCCGTGATCGTGAAGTCCGAGCCGGCCAAGGCGGCTTCGAATTTGCCCAGCGCATGCATGGCGTCGGGCCGGAGGTAGAAAAAATCGGCGATGAGGAGCCGTCCGCCCGGACGCAACAGGCGCGCGGCGGAGGTGAGAAAACTTTCCTTGTCGGTCAGGCAATGCGTGACCTCGACCGCAACGATGACATCGAAACTGGCGCCGGGGAAGGGCGGATCTCCGGCATCACCGCAGACGAACTGCAGGCCGGGGGAGGAAAAATTTCGCCGGCACCAGCGCACACCCTCCTCCGCATAATCCAGCGCGACCACGCGGCGCGGCTGCTGGGTGTCGTGCAGGTAGCGCGCGCCGCCGCCCCGGCCCGCGCCCAGTTCAAGCACGTCGCGACCGGCAAGGGGCGTTTCGGCGATGAGCCGGGCGTAGAGTTCGTAGCTGGTGCGCTCCGCTTCGCGTTCGGGCGACAAGCTGATCGGCGGGCTGTGGTCGAGAAAACCACAATTCATCATCTGCCAGGAAAGCTGACGGCGAAAGATGAGCCCGAGCGCATTGTAGAATTGCCGGCGAAACCACGGCCGGCGCCAGAGCCGGGAAAAGGTGCGTTGGAGAAATGGATTCGCGGCGCTCATCGGTCAGGTCACATCAGGCAAATACTCCGCCACCGAGCAGTTGCTCACCGGAATAGAGCGCCATGATCTGGCCCGAGGCAAGGGCGCGCTGGGGCGCGGCGAACTTGATCAGGGCGGTGCCAGATGACTCGGGAATAAATTCGATGGGCACCCGCGGATCGCGGTAACGGACACGGCATTCGATGGCGCAGGGCGCGGTGATGGCTTCGCCGATGAAACTGAGGCTGTGCACACGGCATTCGTCGGTCCATAGGCCGGGCGCATCCAAGCCGTCAAAGGCGACGAGCAGGGCATGGTCACTCGCACGTTTGCCGATGACAACATAGGCTTCGTGGTCGGTGTTCGATGGAATGCGGATGCCGCGGCGCTGGCCGATCGTGTAGTAATGCAGCCCGCGGTGCCCACCGATGATTTTCCCATCGGTGGCCCGCACGACCGGGCCGGGATGTTCGGGAACGTAGGCGGAAAGAAAGTCAGCCATCTTAACCTCACCGATAAAGCAGATGCCCTGGCTGTCTTTTTTGGCGGCGGTGACAAGCCCCGCGTTGCTGGCAATCTTGCGCAGTTCGGGTTTGGTGAGATGGCCGACAGGGAAACGGGCGTCGTGAAGCTGGGCCCGGGAGAGCAGGGCGAGGAAGTAGGACTGGTCCTTGTTTTTGTCGGTGCCTTCAAGGAGGGAGAAGGTTTGCGCTGCAGGAGCGACTTTATGCCGCAATTCGGGATCATCAAATCGGGGCGTAAAGCCCCTCCTACAGTCAGCAGAGTCTTCGACCCGCCGAGCATAGTGTCCGGTGGCAACGGCACAAAAGCCCTCGGCTTTGGCGTAGGCGGCGAGCACGCCGAATTTCACGCGGCTGTTGCACATGACGTCGGGGTTGGGCGTGAGGCCGTGCTGATAGCCGTCGAGGAGATAATCGACGACGAGCCGGCGGTAATCCTGCATGAGATTCACGACGCGGAATTCGACGCCCAGTTTATCGGCGACGGCGCGGGCATCCTCGATGTCCTGCATCCACGGGCAGTGGCCGATGACGTTGTCCTCGTTGATCCAGTTTTTCATGTACGCGCCCACGATGTCGTGTCCCTGCTGTTTGAGCAGGAGGGCGGCGACGGAGCTGTCGACTCCGCCGGAAAGGGCAACGAGGATGCGTTCGCGGAACATGGAGGATGGCATGCAGCAAAGCCACGAATGAACCGGAAGGAACACAAATATCGGCGGCTATTCAACCCCGGGCACAAACTACCCCCGACGATTTTCCCGGTTTCTTTACCACTATTTGGCCAGCATTAGCCTTTACCGTTCTGCTCAGCCAAGATTAACTAAAACAGTACTGCGCCGCTGTTCACCCTGTACGTTTGTTACCACCGCAACCTCAAATGTCCCTTTGGTTTTCCCAGCATCTGGTGCCACCACAACCGGTGGGTGAAACGGCGGAGAGGGATCTGCCTCTGGAAGGTTTGCGCGGGGTGAGCGCGCTCATGGTCATGTACACGCATATTTTTGCGCCCTTTCACTGGCTTGACCCCGACTACGCGCCCTCGAAGCGGTTTTGGTGGTTCGCCGCCGGCCCGGTGGCGGTATTGTTTTTCTTTGTTTTGTCCGGCTACGTCATTGGGATGACGGTGAAAACCCCCGCCACCGGTCCGGCGATCCGAGGCTATCTGTGCCGCCGGCTGGTACGATTAGTGCCGATCAACACTGCGGCGGTTTTACTCGTATGGCTGCTGTTTCCGGTCATTGCCCTGCGCACCATATTTGGCAATCTCTGCTTCCTGCAGAATTCTCTCCCTTATTTTTGGGGCTGGACCATGCCGGTGAT
>CAZIQP010000221.1:0-4941 GCA_964541315.1 uncultured Opitutaceae bacterium | reverse complement strand
CGATCCGCAGATCATCTGGCCGCGCACCGACGCGGCGAAAAAATGGGAAGGCTGGGACGGTTTCTACCATCGCAGCGAAACCGGCGGCGGCAAATGGGAATATCGCAAGCCACTCCCCGAACACTGGACCGTCCGCTACGGCGCGCTCACTTTCAAGATCCACCCCACCAGTTTCAAACACACCGGACTTTTTCCCGAACAGGCGGTGAACTGGGATTGGTTTTCCGCCAAAATCAAAGCCGCCCGCGCCGCCGGCCGTGAAGTGAGTGTGCTGAACCTCTTCGGCTACACCGGCGCCGCCTCGGTCGCCGCCGCCCACGCCGGTGCCAGTGTGTGCCATGTCGATGCCGCCGAAGGCATGGTGAAGTGGTGCAAGGAAAACGCCACACTCTCCGGTCTGGCCGACGCCCCCGTCCGCTACATCACCGACGACTGCCTGAAATTCGTCCGCCGCGAAATCAAACGCGGTCGCAAGTACGACGCCATCATCATGGACCCACCCACCTACGGCCGCGGCAGCACGGGTGAGATGTGGAAACTCGAGGACCACCTCTGGGAATTGCTCAGCGAGTGCAAACAATTGCTCACCGACCGTCCGCTGTTTTTCCTGATCAACGCCTACACCGCACGCCTCTCACCCTCGGTCGTCATCAATCTTCTCGACGGCCTGATGCACGACGCCGGCGGCAAAATCCACGGCGGCGAGGTCGGCCTGCCCATCCAACGCGACCAGAAAATCCTGCCCTGCGGCATCTATGGCCGCTGGGAATCGGCCTAATATAGAAATCATTTCCCAATCACTCTTTGCTTCTTCCTATGCAAATCATCTCCGCACCCGATGCACCCGCCGCCATCGGCCCTTATTCGCACGCCGTTATGGCCGGCAATTTCGTTTTCTCTTCCGGCCAGATTCCGCTCGATCCGAAGACCGGCAAACTGGTCGCCGACGACATTGAGACGCAAACCCGCCAGGTGCTCGCCAACGTCGCCGCCGTGCTCGCCGCCGCCGGCGTCACCACCCAGCAGGTCGTGAAGTCCACCGTGTTCCTCAAGGACATGGCTGATTTTCCCAAAATGAACACGCTCTATGAAGCCGCGTTCGCCCCGCACAAACCCGCGCGCTCCACCGTGCAGGTGGCCAAGCTCCCGCTCGATTGCCGCGTCGAGATCGAGGTTGTCGCGTATCGCCCCTGAGCCATGCGCTTGGACCGGCCAATTCAAAACGCACTGCTCGGTGTCTTCGCGCTCTTGGCTGCAGCCACCGGATGGAGTGCTGATCAACCCGGCGCCGATTTGCCCCCGCGGCAGGTGACTTGGGCCCATCTGCTCGGGTCCGGATCCATCACACTCTACACCGAGAACGACCGGTATTTTGCCGGCACGGACCGGCATTATACGAATGGCTTCAAGCTTTCCTTCCTCGGTGATACCAACCTGAACCACTCCCCGGAGTTCGTCCAGACGGTCGCCAAGTTCATTCCCACCCTGCCCGAAAAAACCGCTGAGGAGCAGGACTACCGGGTCGGAGTTTCGATCGGGCAGAACATCTATACGCCGACGGAGATTCATACTCCCACGCCGGATCCGGCCGATCGTCCGTATGCGGCCTGGCTCTATGGCGCCCTTACTTTCCAAGCCAAGGATCGGAAGCGTGACCTCCTCCGCGTCGTGGAATTTGATTTCGGTGTCGTCGGACCCTCCGCCATCGGCGAGGAAATCCAGAACGGCGTACACTCGCTGCTGCACATCCCCCACGCCGAAGGCTGGGCCCATCAGTTGCACGACGAGCCCGGTTTCATTCTCGCCTGGGAACGGCGTTATGGGATCAAGCGGATAAAATCCCGGGGTGATCTGCTGGGTGCCGACGTGCTGGGCCACTACGGTCTCTCTTTGGGCAATGTCGACACCAGCGCCCGCACCGGACTCATGGCGCGCTTTGGCTTGAGGCTTCCGCAGGATTTCGGTCCCGATCTCATCCGCGTCGCCGGCGGCGACACCTCGCCCGCCACCTGCTTTAGCATGTATTTCTTCGGCAGCGCCGAAGGCCATGCGGTTGGTCGCAACATTTTCCTCGACGGTAATTCGTGGCGCAGCAGTCCCTCCGTCGCCAAGCGGCCGCTCACGGCTGATTTCAACTATGGCACCGTGCTCCGTTTTCCCGCCCACTGCGGCATTCTCAGCGGCCTGCAGATCGCCTACACCCAGAATTACCGCACCAAGGAATTCTACGGCCAGGCGCAACGCGACGCCTTTGGCTCCCTTGCCGTCAGTTTTCTCCACTGATGGCGCGGGGCGCCAAGTATAACGTTTCAAGTCGCAAGCACCAAGATCCCGGCCAAGAGATCCCAAACGCTCAATCTGAATTCGCCCCCCTTCTTGGTACTTGGCACTTGCTCCTTGATACTTAGCTTCGCGCCATGCCCTCCCTCGCCGACACCTATCTCGCCACTGCCACGACGATGCTGCAACGCCAGTGTGCGGCCAATGCTCCGACATTGAAAAAACTCGGCGCCCTCATGGGCCAGTCCGTCGCCAACGGCGGCGTGATCCACACCTTCGGCAGCGGCCACAGCGAAGTTATCGGCCGCGAGATCATCGGTCGCGCCGGCGGACTCGTCTGCGTGAGTGGCATCTTCGATCCCACCGGCGGCTTCATCGAGAACATGGTCGGCTACGGGACCAAGCTCGCCGAGCGCTACGACCGCGCCCACGGCCTGATCGCCGGCGAAACCATCATCGTGATTTCCAACTCCGGGAAAAATTCATCGCCGATCGAAGTCGCCCTCTATGCAAAGGGAAAAGGACTCAACGTCGTCGGCCTCTGCTGCGTCGCAATGTCAAAGACAGCGCCCACCGTGCATCCCGGCGGCAAAAAACTCCACGAAGTCGTCGACCACGTGCTCGATAACGGCGGCCTGCCCGGCGATGCCATCACACCCGTGACCGACGGCATCATGGCCGGCCCGACCTCGACGCTGATCGGCGCCACGCTATTGAATCTGCTCATGCTTGAAACCGTCGAGTGGCTGAAAACCGGCGGCCATCATCTCCCGATTCTCCGCAGCCAGAACATGCCCAACGCCATCGAATACAACCGCGAGCTCGGCAAAAAATACAAAGGCCGCCTCAGCCGCCAGTTGGCGTAAGGCAAACCCACGCATTACTCACGATATCAAGTCATGGATTGCAGCACCTTTGGTTCATTTTTTCTATCTCTATGTGCTTAAGCCAATGCCGGCTCGACATGAGTTATCCATCTCCTAAACCCTCTTCATGCGGTCCATAGAACTATTCTCCGGTGCTGGTGGTATGGCTCTAGGATTAGAACAGGCCGGCTTCGATTCAGGCGCCCTGTTCGAGCGAGATGCCGACGCATGCACAATGCCCCTCGAACCATGAGCGCAGCACCTTTTGTTTTGGGCGAGCTCTATGCCCACAACGCCATAATGAAGGAATTGAAAATCGGCAATTCTGGTGGCATTCGAATTTCCACAAATCATAAGTCAAAAGTCGCGCGCGTGGTTTTATTTTCCACCTCAGAGCAAGACGCCAATCCACAAGAAAACCCCTATGATGACTATGCTGAAGGAGCCATTCTCACTTATACCGGCACAGGCAAAATCGGAGATCAAAATCTTTCTGGTCAGAATCTGAGAATAACGCAGCAGGACCTTGGTTTCTTTCCAATCTACGTTTTTTCCCTTTTTCGCCATCGCAAGTCTGCCGGATCACCAGAAAAACGGTGGCGCTTTTCAGGCATCTATAAATACTTGGATCATACACGTGAAAATCAGGCGGATTTATTGGGTGCAGATCGCAATGCGTGGGTGTTTAAGCTCCTACGACTTGATGTCAGAGAAGCTCATCCCAGCCTTGAAGTAGTAATACAGAATACGATAGCCCATGCGTATGCAGATCCTCTGCTCAGTGCTAAAGTTCTGCTTGGCAAAACCGCGCATTTCTCGGCAAAGGAAATTGAAGCGATAGTCGGTAAAATGAATGGATTAGCGCCAATCGCATTCGAGTGTTTTGTGAAAAAGGCCTTGGTTGCCTCTCAGTTTCGAGAAGTGCGCGTAACAAAACAATCATCCGATGGCGGAGTAGATGTGGTTGCTCGGATGCCGCTGTCTATCTGGCCGGTGGAGACTCAGATCATTCAAGTGCAAGCGAAGCGCTGGTTGCGGCCCGTTGGACGTCGGGAAGTCGCCGAATTACGTGGCAGCCTACTGCCGCGCGCCATTGGCGTTCTCATTACAACAGGAAACTATGCTCGAACCGCTATAGTTGAAGCAGACCGGCCAAACCTATTGCCCATTTCACTGGTAGACGGTCATGGATTTGCTGCCGTAGCTATGCATCTGAAACTTGAAATCGCTTAAACGACAACCCCCCATTCCTATGCACACATCCACTGCCTTTGCTCCGATCATGCTATACAGCGATGAAGCCAAAGCTGTTCACGATGCTCTCGCCGCTTCCGGATATGGCGCGCTTGCGACCATGCTTGCATCAAAAGCTCAACGCTCGGAAGCGGATAAACAGTTTATTGCCGCTCTGCCACAACTCGACGACAGCGATTTTGACGTGGACGATGAACCTGTGGTTTCAGTTTCGGAGGAGGGCGCCTACATTATGGTTTGGCGTTGGGTTGCAAACGAAGAAGCCGGCGTCGCTTCTCAATAAAGAAGCGTATTAGATCAAATCGCCACTCACTTTAAGCAACACCCCATCATTCCCGATAAACAAGTATTGTTCAAATTACTGTCTCTTGGGTAATGCCGTAGCGGCAGCAATCTGATTCCTCCTGTAACCTCCACGGAAAAAGGATTCCGATCCCATCGCTTCTGTGTATTCCGTGTCTTCCGTGGTTACTCCCAATACCTACAAGATCGGCGTGGATGGCGGCGGCACCAAGACGGAGCTGATCCTCGTCGATGCCGC
>CAZIQP010000220.1:0-5085 GCA_964541315.1 uncultured Opitutaceae bacterium | reverse complement strand
AGGAAATGTTCGACGAGACGACCAAGAAGAAATTCGTCCCGCACGTCATCGAGCCCGCCGTGGGCGTTGACCGCATTTTGCTCGCCGTGCTCTGCGCCGCCTACGCGGTGGAAGACGTCACCGACGAGAAGGGCAACACCGAGCAACGCACCGTGCTTCGCCTCTCGCCCCGCATCGCGCCGGTGAAGGTCGCCGTCCTCCCGCTGATCAAGAACAAGGAGCTGCTCGTCGCCCGCGCGAAGGATCTCCACACGAAACTGAAACGCAAATACGCCGTGCAATACGACGACGGCGGCGCCATCGGCAAACGCTACCGCCGTCAGGACGAAGCCGGCACGCCCTGGTGCGTGACGATCGATTTCGACACGATCGAAAAGCCCGGCGACACCTTCACGCTCCGCGAACGCGACACGATGAAGCAAACGCGGATAACCGAAGCCGAACTCTTCAAGCTGCTGGACGAGCAGGTTTATTGAGGCTGGACGCCAAACAGGTCGCGTTGCCATGTCTACCGCACCAGGGCTGACCTCCGACCCAACGCTGTCGGCGCTCAGCACTTTTCTGGACGGGCTGAACGACGGCGCGCGCAGCCGCGGCCGCACGTATTTCAAAGCCGGCCGCGTGTCCGGACTCGTGCAGGACGGTCAACGCATCCGCGCCGAGGTGCACGGAACCGAAGATTACGAGGTGATCCTCGCCCGGGCGCACCAAGGCTGGGTTTCGCAATGCACCTGCCCGCTGGAATACGACTGCAAGCACGTTTACGCCACGGGGCTAGCCTGGCTGCGGCAGCATGATCGCGCCCCCAAGTCCACCGCGGAAAAGATCACCCCGCTGCCGTTGCCCATTCGCCCCGGCGAGGAATCGCTCGTCGCCGAGTTCACCGCCGCCACCGGCCAGCCGCCCGACCGTCCCCAGCTCGCCTTCCTGCGGAATCTGCAGTCCGTGCATCTGTCCCTGCATCACCGCGGCTACTCTTGGTTTGATCGCAACGCCCTGTCGGCCCTGGCTCCGGCCAAAGACCGCTACCGCCTCCTGCAAAGCTATGATAATCCTTTCGAGGGTTGGTGGCAGCGTGCGCCAGCCACGCCCCTGTCGCTTTGGCCCTTCGTCGCGTTGCTTTTCACCGAACAGGGCATCGCCCTTCCGCCCTTCACCGCGCCCTTCGATCATCTCGACACCGCCCGTCAATCCCGCGAAACCGTGCGCCGTGAAGCCGAACTGCGCCTGTGGCGCGAACGCTTCACCCAGCTCGAGCATCTGGCCGCCACGCCGCCGGCGCCGGCCAACCAGTCGGCCATCCGGCTCCGGCTCGGCGCGAAAAAACTGGCGTGGGAAATTTCTCCCGCCGGTCCGGCCGGTCCGTATTCACCGCTGCCGGCAAACGATCTGCGCAATCTCCTGCAAGATCCGGTCTATTGCGCGCAGGTCATGGACGAAGCCAGCAACACCGTCCTTACTTTTCTGCGCGCCAACCTGCACCAAAGCGGCCGCGCCACCCTGAGCCTCAACAACGCCGATGATCGCACCCTGCTCGGTCACCTGCTCACCCATGCCCAAGCTCGCACCCGGATCGTGGGCGATACGGGCGAAGCGATCATCGACGATCCCCGCGCGCTCACCTGGCAGATCAACGATCATCCGACCGACGCCACCCGTGTGATCGTGCGACTCGCTTTGCCCGACGGCACCCCTCCGCCCGCGCCGCTGCATCACCTGCCCGGCCATCCTGCGATCTATCTCGGCGGCTCCCGCCTTTTTCGTGGCCTGCCCCCGCTCACCGACCTGCCGCAAAAAAACGCGCCGGATTTCGCCACGGAGCTTCCGCGCAGCGTCCTCGAATTGCCCGAGGCCGGCCGCTTCGCCGCCCGCACCGGACTCAAGCTTCCCGGCGACACCGCCGGGCGCTTCCGGTCCGAATCGCTGCGCGCCAGGTTCCGCGCCACGCTCACGAGCCACCCCAATCTCCGCGGATATGAAGCCTTGCGGATTGATTTCGAGGCCATCGCCCCGGCCGGGGAAATCCGTGCCCGTTACGAGCAGAGCACCTGGGCCACCCGGGGCCCGGGCGTCCAGCCGGCCCCAGACGCCGCGTTCGTGCTGCATGAATTCTCCGCCTTGGCGCCGGCAGCCGTTCACCTGGGTCTGCTGCCGGGCATGACGTGGATCAACTGGCCGGAGCACGCCGCAGGTTATTACCGGGAGAGCCTTTCGCCCTCCTTCTCCGATCATTTCTCCGCGTGGCTCGCCGCCATGCCGGCAGACATCATCGTCGAACTCTCGCCCGAACTCGCGGCCTTCGCCCAGCAGCCCACGCGCGCGCACTTCGACCTCGAAGTTTCCGAGAACGGCATCGATTGGTTCGATGTCTCCGTCCAGCTCCGCGTGGAAGATACCACGCTCACCGACGCCGAAATCAAACTCCTCCGCCAGGCCAACGGCCGTTTCATCCGCCTGAAAGGCCGCGGCTGGCGACGGCTGGAGCTGACCATCTCGCCCGAGGAGCAAGCCCGCTTCGAACGCCTCGGCCTCGATCCCACCGCGCTCGCCGAACCCGCGCGCGAGCAACCGCGCTTCCACGCCCTCCAACTCGCCGACGAATCGCTCGGCGACGCCCTGCCCGAAAAACTCTGGAAGCAAATCCGCGATCGCGCCGCCTCCATCCGCCAGATCGCCGTGCCGCCCCTGCCCGCCGGCCTGCGTGCCGAACTGCGACCGTATCAGATCGAGGGCTTTCATTTTCTCGCCCACCTCGCCGAAAATAATTTCGGCGGCGTGCTTGCCGACGACATGGGCCTCGGCAAAACCCTCCAAGCCCTCGCCTGGCTCCTCTGGCTCACCGAACGCCCGGCCACTGCTGTTCCCGATACGAAAAGTTCCCGCTCACCGGCCCGGTCCTTCCGCGTGCTCGTTGTCTGTCCAAAATCCGTGGTCTTCAACTGGGAGACCGAGTCCACGCGCTTCGCTCCTACTCTCACCACCGGCCGCCTGTCTCCACGAACCGCCGAGCCGCTGCCCGTCGGCGCCCAACTCGTCATCGTCAACTACGCGCAGCTCCGGCTTAACGCTGAGATCCTCGCGGAGAAAACCTGGGACGCCGTCATCCTCGACGAAGGCCAGAACATCAAGAACCCCGCCAGCGCCACCGCGCAAGCTGCGCGCGCCCTGCGTGCCACGCACCGGCTCGTGCTCACCGGCACGCCCGTCGAAAACCGTCTGCTTGATCTCTGGAGTCTTTTCGCCTTCGCCCAGCCCGGTCTCCTCGGCGGCCAGACTTCCTTCAAGCGCCTCTACAACGACCGCACAGAACCCGCCGCCGCGCACGCACGCCTTGCCACCCGCGTGCGGCATTTCCTGCTCCGCCGCACCAAGGGCCAGGTCGCCCGCGATCTGCCCTCCCGCACCGAGGAAGACATCGTCGTCGAACTCGAAGGCCCACAACGCGCGCTCTACGACGCCGAATTAAAACGCGCCCGCCAGATGCTCCTCGGTGTGAAAACCGCGCGCGAGTTCGACACCCAGCGCTTCAACATCCTGCAATCGCTCCTCCGGCTCCGTCAGATTTGCTGCGACCCCCGGCTGGTCGGGGCCGAACTCGCCGGCGAAAAGAAAACGCGGCGCAAGACCAAATCCATCACCCAAGATGCGACCACCGGCGAGGGCTCCGCGAAAACTCCCCCCAGCGCCAAACTCGAAGCCCTGCTCGACACCTTGGAGCCGCTGTTGTCGGAAGGGCACCGCGTTTTGGTTTTCTCGCAGTTCGTGACGATGCTCGAGCTCATCCGCGACGAACTTGTGAGGCGCGAGATCAAGCGCCTGATGCTCACCGGTCAGACGGAGAACCGGCAGGAATTGGTGAACACGTTTCAGTCGGCGGAGGGCCCGCCCGTGTTCCTCCTCTCGCTCAAAGCCGCCGGCTCCGGCCTGAATCTCACCGCCGCCAGCTATGTGGTGCTCTACGACCCGTGGTGGAATCCAGCAGTAGAGGCGCAAGCCATCGACCGCACGCACCGCATCGGCCAGACCGCGCACGTAATTGCTTACCGCCTCCTCGCGCGCGGCACGGTGGAGGAAAAAATCCGCGCCCTCCAAAAGGAAAAAGCCGCGATGGCCGCTGCCGTCGTGCAGGAAGAAAGCCTCGCCAAAGTCCTCGACCTCGAAAGCCTCCGGCAGATTCTGAGCTGAGCAGCGGAGATTCCTTAAGGCGGCGGCCTTTGGACGGATGGCCGACCCGGGTTAAAAGGAGGTACGTGACCAATGGACGAGCAGGTTTATCAGTCCTGCGGTTCGATCAACGCCTCGGGGAAAACCAGCCGCCTGGGTTTGCGCGGATCGTGGAGCACGAACACCGGCTGTTTTTTCTCGGTGTGCCGGTCCGCCAGCTCCAAATCCGCCGCGTTCGTCCGTTTGACCGACACGGGTTGTCCGCCCAAAGCCTGGCCAGCCAACACGATTTTATAAACTTGTCGGTTGTTCACCCGCATCTGGGTCGCCTCCACGGAAAGAACGTCCACCTCGGCCACCTGTCCCTCGCGCAATAACCATCGGATTTGCCGACGCTGGTACACAAACCAAGCGACCATCCCAAAACCCACCCCGGGGAAGATGATCACAAAGGAGCCGAACCAACCCGCCTTGTTCAACCGCGAACCCTCGATGCAGGCCAGGCCCGGGGTGCCCGGCAGGTAACGTATGGTCACCTGATTGCCGGGCACCCAGCGTCCGGCGTCGGCGAAACAGGCGCCGGTTTGGGGAGTCCCGTTCTCCGGTGTGAAGGTGAACCGGTATTCCATCACCCGCCGGCCGTTTACCTTCATTTTTGCATCAGCCACGCCGCTAACGAGGCCGGTCGTACTGCTTGCCCCGCCCCACGCCAGCCGCCATTCGTCCCAAAAGCGCCACGGGAAAAATACGACGACAAAAATCATGCCGAAAGCGCCGAAGAAAAGTCCGAATACGGCGGTGCCCCACGCGGCTCTCCCTTTTCTGGCCGCTTTGACGACATGCGCCGGCACTTGTCGCGGAGGCGGACTGGCGAGCAGTTGGGCAATGTCGTCCGCCGTTACTTTCACGCCGCTGTGCTAG
>CAZIQP010000219.1:0-5152 GCA_964541315.1 uncultured Opitutaceae bacterium | reverse complement strand
GGTGAAGAGGGATGAGATCTCTTTGGTAGAAAGTTGTTTCACGCCGCGCAAAGGAATTCCGCGCAGTGGAAAGGCGCCGATCTGGTAGCGACGCAGGCGCTTCACGGGGTAGCCGAGATGGAGAAAGAGCTGGCGGATCTCGCGCTTTTTGCCGTGGTGCATGTGCACATCGAGACTTTTGGAGGTTTTGCCGGCATTCGGATTCACCAGGGTGGCGCGTTCGACCTTCAGGTGTTCGCCCTCGATGGTGACGCCCTTGAGCAGATGCTTGAGCCGGCCGCCGGGGAACGGTTCCTCGAGAGTGACATAGTAGCGTTTCACCACGTCGTTGGATGGGTGCATGAGTTTGTTGGCGAGATCGCCATCGCTGGTCACGATCACGAGGCCTTCACTGTCCTTGTCGAGGCGACCGGCGCAAAAGAGCCGGAGCTTGGCGAGTTCGCGGGGAAAAAGGTCGAAAATGGTCATGTCGGCGTGCGGATCGCTGTTGCTGCAAACAACTCCGCGCGGCTTGTGAACGGCGAAAGTGAGTTTGGGCTGGGCGATGGCGCGCACCGCCTTGCCTTTGACGGTGACTTTGTCGACGCCGGGTTCGACTTTCTGGCCTGGCTCCGCGCGTTCGCCGTTTACGTAGACTTCCCCGGCGGCGATCAAGACCTCGGCGGCGCGGCGCGAACAGATGCCGGCGTCGGCGATGAATTTTTGAATGCGAACAGACTCCATGCACCGTCGATGGCATGCCCTACCCGGCGGGGCAACAGGAAAGCCGCGCACTGGATCAGGCGCGGTGGCGTGGGGAAAATATCGTTCTTGCCCCGGAGCGGGTGTGCCGGAATGAAGTTGGCACCCACCATGATTCCGGAGCCTGTCTCACCCCTGTATAGCAAGGACAACCCCTTTCTGGCCCGTCTGACGGAGAGCCGGATGTTGAACAAGCCGGGGTCGGCCAAGGAGACGCGGCATTTTGTCCTGAGTCTCGCGGGGAGCGGTTTGCAGTACAAGGCGGGTGACTCGCTGGGCGTTTTTCCCAGCAATCGTGTTTCCGAGGTGGACGAGATTTTGCGTCTGCTTGGGGCCACCGGCGAGGAACTGGTGTCGCCGGCGATGCTGAAACTGCCGGCGCCTTTGCCGTTGCGCGAAGTGTTGACCACCCGGCTGGCGCTGGCCGGACCAACCGCAAAAATCATCGGCACACTGGCCGGCAGGGCGGTTGATGCGGGCGAGAAGGCCAGGCTCACGGGCTTGCTCACGCCTGAATCCAAGGACGTGCTGGCCTCGTTTTTGTATGAGCGCGAATACGCGGATTTGCTCGCCGAATTTCCCAGCGCGAAAATCTCCCCGCAGGAACTGGCGGATCATCTGCGCAAGCTGATGCCGCGGTTATATTCCGTCGCATCGTCCGCGAAAGTTCATCCGAATGAGGTGCACCTGACGGTCGCAGTCGTGCGCTATCAGACCAATCATCGCGACCGGGTCGGTGTGTGTTCGACCTATCTGGCGGATCGGGTCCCGGTGGGATCGGGTCTGGCTCCCGTGTTTGTTTCCGCTTCGCATTTTGGCCTGCCGGAGGATGGGTCGAGGGACGTTATCATGGTGGGACCGGGCACGGGCATCGCGCCGTTTCGGGCGTTCATGCAGGATCGCGTCGCCGCCGGGGCTACCGGTCGCAACTGGGTTTTTTATGGAGATCAGCATCGGGCGACCGATTTTCTTTATGGGGAGGAATGGCTCGACTGGCAGGCGAAGGGCGCCCTCACCCGGCTCGATCTGGCGTTTTCGCGCGATCAGATCCACAAGATCTATGTGCAGGATCGGATTCGTGAGAATGCGGCCGAATTGTGGCGCTGGCTGCAGGGTGGGGCTTGTTTCTACGTTTGCGGCGATGCCCGGCGCATGGCCAAGGACGTGGATGTGGCCTTGCACGACATCATCGCGCAGCAGGGCGGCATGGATACTGCGGCCACGGCGGAATATGTGAAGCAAATGAAGAAAGAACGGCGCTACCAGCGGGATGTTTATTGACCGCCTGCGTGGGAACACCCCCGGAAGTACTGCGGGGCATGGTTGGGATTTCGCGCTTGCCGAGCCGGGGGCGAGTGCGTCCGATAGGCATCTTACTCTTAAATGAACCTCACTTTTAATAATCGGGTTGCACTCGTCACCGGCGCAGGTCGCGGCATTGGCAAAGCCATTGCCGAGTTGCTGGCGAAGAACGGTGTCAACGTCATCTGCGTCAGCAAGTCGGCCGAGAGTTGCGGCGCGACGGCGGCTGCGATTGTCGCGGCGGGAGGCAAGGCGAAGGCTCTGGCGGTCGATGTGGCCGATGGGGCGGCGGTGGCGAAGGCGAGCGCCGCTTTGCTGGCTGAGTTCGGCACCGTGGACATTTTGGTCAACAACGCCGGGATCACGAAGGACGGCCTGCTTTTTCGCATGTCCGAGGATGATTGGAATTCGGTTGTCTCCACCAATTTGAACAGTTGCTATTTTTGGACCAAGTATCTGGCCCGCCCCATGACCCAGAAGCGCTGGGGACGCATCGTGAACATCACTTCGGTGGTGGGGCTGATGGGCAATGCCGGGCAGGCCAATTATTGCGCGGCCAAGGCCGGCATGATCGGCTTCACCAAGGCCATCGCCAAGGAGTTCGCCTCGCGCAATATTACTAGCAATGCCGTCGCTCCTGGCTTTATTAAGACTGACATGACCTCTGCCTTGCCCGCTGAAGCGGCGGAAAAAATCACCTCCGTCATCCCGCTCAAGCGACTCGGAGAAGCGACGGATATCGCCAATATGACTGCTTATCTCTGTTCCGAAGAAGCCGGCTATATTACCGGGCAAGTTTTTACCGTTGACGGCGGCATGGTGATGTGATGCCTCATTTCCTTCCTACCCTCATACTTTTTTCACACATGGCCGACCAAAAAACAATCGAACAGCGCGTCAAACAAATCATCGTTAACCAACTGAATGTTAATGAAGAGCAGATCACGCGCGAAGCTTCATTTCTCGACGATCTCGGAGCCGACTCCCTCGACACCGTCGAACTCATCATGGCCTTCGAGGAAGAATTTAAAAATGAAATCAAGGGAGAGATTCCCGAGTCTGACGCGGAAAAGCTCCAGACTGTCGGTGATGTGATTGCCTACATCGAGCAGAAAGCTGGCGCCAAGTAAGTTGATCTTAGCGGAGGCGTTCTGCCGTCTGGCTTCTCCGGACCGGTAGGACGCCTTTTTCTTTCCACCCTTTTAAACCGATGGAAACAGCCACTCCGCATAAGCGTGTTGTCGTGACCGGCATGGGCGTCATCGCCTCGCTCGGGCATAACGTCGATGATTTCTGGGCCAATATTCTGGCCGGGAAAAACGGCATAGACCGCGTCACGCTGTTCGACCCCAAGGATTACACCTGCCAGATCGGTGCCGAGGTGCGCGGCTGGGATGCCACGCAACACATGGATCCGAAGGAAGTCCGGCGCAACGACCGGTACACGCATTTTGGTTTTTGTGCGGCCAGGCAGGCGGTGGCGAATGCGAAGCTCGACATGACCAGGGAGGATCCCGATCGCGTCGGTGTCATCATCGGCTCCGGCATCGGCGGCATGATGACGATCGAGACCCAGCACTCGGTGCTGTTGTCGCGCGGTCCGCGCAAAGTTTCGCCGTTCATGATTCCGTCGCTGATCAGCAACATGTGCGGCGGACTCGTCGCGATCGAGCTGGGTGCGCGCGGCCCGAATTTTGGAGTGGTTAGCGCTTGCGCCACGGCCACGCATGCGATCGGTGAATCGCTGCGCATGATTCGCACCGGCGAGGCCGATGTCATGGTCTGCGGCGGTTCCGAGGCGGCGATTACTCCGCTTGCCTATGCCGGTTTTTGCTCGATGAAGGCGATGAGCACCAACAACGAGACACCGCACAAGGCCAGCCGGCCCTTCGACGCCGGTCGCGACGGCTTTATCATGGGCGAAGGCGCGGGCATTCTCGTGATTGAGACTCTCGAACACGCCTTGGCCCGGGGAGCGCCGATTCTTTGCGAGCTTGCCGGTTACGCCGCCACCTGTGACGCGTACCATATCACTTCGCCCGATCCCGAGGGCAAAGGACTTTCCCTGGCGATGAACCGCGCGCTCAACGATGCCCGTGTCGCGCCCGGCGAAGTGGATTACATCAATGCCCACGGCACCTCCACACCGTATAACGACAAGTTCGAGACGCTCGCAATCAAGAAAGTGTTTGGCGATCACGCCCGCAAAGTGCACATCAGCTCCACCAAATCGATGACCGGTCACCTGCTCGGCGCGGCCGGGGGCATTGAGTCGATCATCAGTGTGAAGACGATTCAGACCGGGGAAGTACCGCCCACGATCAATTTGGATACACCCGATCCCGAGTGCGACCTCGACTACACGCCTAACGTCAAAATCAAGGCTGAGATCAGGACGGTGATGAGCGACAATCTGGGCTTCGGTGGTCAGAATGCCGCCTTGGTGTTTCGCAAATATTGACGCTTTTCACGCCGAGCGATTTTCGGTTGATTTCCCAAATTCCCGTTGACGCGCCCCCGGCCCGGGCTTTTATCTCGCCCTCCTTCAGATGGGGCAAGTTAGCTCAGTTGGTAGAGCAGAGGACTGAAAATCCTTGTGTCCCCGGTTCGATTCCGGGACTTGCCACCATTTTCAATCAAATAGTTACGCGTTTACCGCGTGTGAGTGATTATTTTGTCTGTCCGGTTTCCGTCCGGCTTTCCCAGTTCTGCAAACCGACGAAAATGGCTGGTCTGTGGGACTGCTCATTCAGACGCGATTTTTCGGCCGTCATGATCAATTATCGGACGATCCCAATCACCGGGACAGCCGCCGGCAATGACAGTCGGTCTTTTAGTGCGGGGAGGATGCGGGATGATTCGATAAGCGCAACCACCTCGACCTCGTCGAACAACACGACGCGAGCATTGATTTTGTGGCGCGTCACCATGCCGGCATCCGCCCATCGAAAGAGTGTTCGGGGACAGATGCCAAGCCGGTCAGCAATCGGCTTTGCTTTGCTGAACCTTCGCGGATAGGACGCGATCTAAAGCGGCTGGAAAAGCATTTTCCCCGCGTGACCGTGGCCGAACTGACCGGGGCGCGGCTCGTCGGCTACTTTGAAGCAGG
>CAZIQP010000218.1:0-5197 GCA_964541315.1 uncultured Opitutaceae bacterium | reverse complement strand
TCATGTCATTGAAAAATCCAGGATTTTTCAGCGTAACGGTGAACGATTCCCAGCACGACTGTGCGATGCAGTGATTGAAGGCCGCGGGGTTGCCAAACTGCGGTCGGTCTTTCGCCAGTGATTCCCAAAGAGTCCATCCGCCGCTATCGGCCTTGGTGAGTTTCCTGGGTGCAACCGTCATTGAACCCAGACTGGAGGCATCGGTCATCGAGGCGTTTTGCAGAAAAACAAAATCGCATTCATCGACCGGAATTATCGTGGGTTTCCCTTCACGCAGGCAGTGAATGCCAGTCACGGTAAAGTTTCCGCCTTCGGTTGAGCGGGCGAGATCCGTCACCCTGCAATCCGTGACCAGTTGGACTCCCTCGGCTTGGAGCCAAGTCTGCAACGGCCGGACCAGCGGGTCGTATTGGTTGTAGATGGTCCGTTTGACGCCCGACAAGGTTTCGATGCGGGAGAATTCAAGGATGAAGCGGTGCAGGTACGAGCACGGCGGCACCTTCGAACCGGCCGGCACGGAGAGCGGCGAGCGCGTGGTTCGCTTGCCTGAGCGGATAACTCGTGGTCTTGATGACGATGTCCATCTTTGGCGCTGCGCTCAGAAAATCGAGGCCATCCTGTCGAGTCAGATTGGCCACCGAGACAAGCTGCCGCTCTTCCCAAAGCAGCCGATAGGGAAAGCCAGGAATGTCGCTCATGTGGATGCCGGCGCAAACCACCCGACCGCCTTTGCGCACCGCTTTGAGGGCGAGCGGCACGAGATCGCCCGATGTTGCAAAGATAATAGCCACATCGAGTGACTCCGGTGGCATCTCGTCAGACCCACCGGACCAGGTCGCGCTAAGGCTGCGCGCGAAAGCCTGCGTTTGCCCATCGCCCGGCCGCGTGAAGGCAAATACGGATCGCCCCTGCCACTTCGCCACCTGCGCGATGATGTGCGCGGCGGCACCGTAGCCATAGAGTCCAATGTTTTTGCCTTCGCCCGCGATCACCAACGAACGCCAGCCGATCAGACCGGCGCAGAGCAGCGGCGCGAGCGCAACGTCGCTGCCCACTTCACCGAGCGGAAATGCAAAGCGAGCATCGGCGATGACAGAAGTCGCAAAACCACCATCGCGCGTGTAGCCGGTGAACAGCGGCTTGTCGCAAAGATTTTCGCGATGCTCAACGCAATACGGACAGACGCCGCAGGTATGGCCGAGCCATGGAATCCCCACGCGTTCGCCCAGCATCAGTCCCTCGACGCCAGCGCCGATCCGGTCAATTCGGCCGACGATTTCGTGGCCGGGAATAATTGGAACTTGAGGATCGGGCAGTTCGCCATCGACGACATGCAGGTCGGTACGGCAGACCCCGCATGCCGATACCTTGACGCGAATTTCACCCGACCCGGGATTCCGATCGGGGAGTTCAGTCCATTCGAGGTCCGTCCTAAGTTTCTTCAATACCATCGCATGCATAGCGCTTGATCGTCCCATTGGCCGGCTGGCGGTTGAGGACCAGCGGAACCGTCGCGGCATCCGTTGTCAGTTGATCGTGTTGCTTAAGGCAATTGAGGTGTCGGAACACTTTGGGCAGCAGGTCCGGCAGATCTTCGGCGATGAGTCCCGGACCGAATTCCGTCGCGGCGGCGCCGTGCAACCAGACCGCAGAAGCGGCGGCGAGAAAGGGATCCATCCCTTGCGCGAGCAGCCCCAGTATAATTCCACTCAGAACATCGCCGGCACCCGCAGTGGCCAAGGTGGCCGGGGCGTTGGCATTGATGATGGCGCGTCCATCCGGGGCCGCGATGACGGTATCGCCGCCTTTCAAAACAATGACGGCTCCACTGAGGCGAGCGGCGGCGCGAGCGCGAGTGAGTTTGTCGCCGGTCGGATCAAAGAGGCGGCGAAACTCAGCATCGTGCGGAGTCAAAATACAGGGTCCGACAATTGCCGCAAAAAGCGCTGAAGGATTTTCCTGGAATGAGGTGATCGCATCCGCGTCGAGCAGGGTGGGGCGATGGGTCCCCAGCATCGTGAGCACCCGGGTGCGGGTTTCCTCGCCAACGCCTGCACCGGGTCCGATGAGTAACGCCGAGAGACGGCGATCCGCGAGCAGGTGATCGAAATCTCCCGCGGCCGCGAGCGGTTGAACCATGATGCTGGTCAGGGCTGCCGCATAAATGGGCAGGGCGATCTGAGGTACGGCAATGGTGGTCAGTCCCGCTCCGGCGCGGGCCGCGGCACGGGCCGTCATCCGGGCGGCACCGGTGATCGGGTAGCCGCCAAAGATCAGTGCATGACCGCGCGTGAATTTGTTGCTGCTCTCATGCGGTCGTGGCAGAGCCGAACTCCACAGTTGTGGGTCATTCTCAAAAGTATCCGGGGTGACATGTTCAAACACAGAGTCGCGGATGCCAATGTCAGCGACCACGACTTCTCCGCATAGCACCCGGCCGGGCAGCAGCAGATGGCACGGTTTCTTGCGAAAGAAAGTGACCGTGAGAACCGCTGCCACAGCACCCAAAGCCACACCGGTATCGCCCATCAGCCCGCTCGGAACATCAATGGCGACGATCTTAAGGCTCCGGCGGGCCGCAGCACTCATTGTTTCCTCGGCCGCTCCTTCCAGCGCCCGGCTAAGTCCGGCCCCGAACAGCGCGTCGACCATCAGTTCTGCGCCATCGAGCACGGCGGGGGCCAGTAATTCGACTTTGCCGCGCCAGAGTTCAGCGTGATGACGCGCGGTGGTTGGCAACTTTTCAATGGTTCCGAGCAGGGCGAGACGGACGGTCCAGCCTGCCTCGGAAAGATGCCGTGCGGCAACAAAGCCGTCGCCGCCGTTGTTGCCGGGTCCACAAAGGATGATGACGGGGCACTTTTGCCAGCGCCGTCTGATCTCGGTCGCCACGGCCCTGCCGGCATTCTCCATCAGGTTAATCGCGGTCGTGCCGGCAGCCACGGTCCGATGGTCGGCCTCGCTCATCTGGCGAACGTTGAGCAGTGCGGATGGAAAGTTCATAATTGTTATCCTACCGAAACGCCGAGGATGTGACCGATGAGTGCGGTTACCGCCATCGCCAGGGAGCCGCCCAATGTGACTCGCAGTGCTGCCCGGCCGAGCGGTGCGCCGCCGAGGTGGCCACCAAACGCGCCCAGCGCGGCAAGGCTCACGAGCGAGAGCGCGGCAATCGCGGGGATGCGCAGGGTTGGCGGTGCAATGAAAAGGGCTGCGATTGGAACCAGAGCGAAGCCTGCAAAACTCGCCGCCGATATCCATGCCGCCTGCATCGGACGCGCGAGGGAGTACTGGTTAATTCCAAGCTCATCGAGCAAATGGGTGCCGAGCCGGTCACGGGCGCTGAGTTGCAACGCGACTTTCATGGCGAGATCGGGATCGAGGCCTCGTTTCGCATAGATTTGCGCCAGCTCGGCCAGCTCGGCTTCGGGCTGCTCCTCCAGTTCTTTCTTCTCACGCACAATGTCAGCCTGCTCTGCATCGCGCTGCGAGCTGACCGAAACATATTCGCCCACGGCCATCGACATCGCTCCGGCCACCAGGCCGGCGATGCCCGCGATCAAGATGGCCTCTTTCGACGCGGCGGACGCGGCGACGCCAATCATCAGACTGGCGGTCGATACGATTGCATCGTCCGATCCCAACACGGCGGCGCGCAGCCACCCGGTGCGCCCGCTGCGGTGCATCTCTGCCTGATCCACCGAAAGGACAGGCTGACTCATCGTCAGGCAACAGTGGCATTCACCTCGGAGCGGGCGGGCAACTGTTCAAGGATCTTGTTCCATGTGTTCTCGTGGATGGACTTCTTGGGAAGCGCCCGTCCCATTGGGATTTTCTGATGGTGCGCCCTCTGCACACCTTGATCGAGCTGCTCCATATCGAGATACTCGTCGCCCTCCGGGAGACGGGTCGCGGTCTCGGCGGTGGCCACGGCGGCAGTTTCATCGTCGGACAGGAACATCAAGACGCTTTCACGTGTTATGTATTGGCTGCGACGGTCTTTTTTCGTGGCGGGTTTCTTGATGGTTTCACTTTTTACGGCCGGTTGATTACTTGGTTTCATGTTTTTTGGCTTTGGTGGTTGTTGTTTTGGTGCGCATACCGCGCGTTTTGATCTGGCTGGAATCCGGTCAAACTGGCGCGTCCATGGAAGCGGTGCGCACAAGCTTCTTGTTCACGAACTGCTGGATGCCCATATCGCCGAGCTCGCGCCCGTAGCCGGAATTCTTGATGCCGCCGAAGGGGAGTTCGGCATCGGACCAACTGATATTGTTGATGAACATCATGCCGGTATCGATGCGACTGGCCACGCGCTGGCCGCGGGCACTGTCCTGCGTGAAGACAGAACCGCCGAGGCCGAAGTCGGAATCGTTGGCGAGCGCGATCGCCGCCTCCTCGTCCTTGACGCGGAAAAACAGAGCGACGGGGCCGAAAAATTCATCGCGGAAAGCCGGATTGCCCGGCTTGATGTCGGTGAGAATCGTCGGCGCCATGAACGCGCCCGGACGATCGACGCGTTTGCCACCCAACAGCACTTTGGCCCCATGGGCGACCGCGCCATCCACCTGCCTGAGGAGGGCGATCAAGGCTGATTCCGTTGAAAGAGGACCGAGGGTTGTGGTCTCGTCCATCGGGTCGCCGGGTTTGAGGGCCGCCAGTGCCGACTTGAATTTCTCCAGAAATTTGTCGGCCAGTTTTTCGGTGACAATGAAACGCTTTGCCGCGCAGCAGGTCTGGCCGGTGTTATACATCCGGCCCCAGACGGCCCATTTCACGGTGTGCTCGAGATCGGCGTCGTCGAGCACGATGAATGCGTCGCTACCGCCGAGTTCCATCGACGAGATTTTTAGGTTTTTTCCAGCGCGAGCGGCAATGGCCCGACCCGCCTCGATGCTGCCGGTCAACGCGACGCCCTTGACGCGAAAGTCATCGACCACCTGATTGGACTGCTTATGCGAGATAAGCAGGTTCGTATAAAGGCCGACCGGCGCACCCGCTTCGAGCAAGAGTTTCTCGAAGGCGATGGCGCACTGCGGAACGCAGCCCGCGTGTTTCACCACGAGGACGTTGCCCGCCATCAGATGGGGGCCGGCGACCCGGGCCAGTTGGTAGTACGGAAAATTCCACGGCTCGACGCAAAAGATCACCCCGATCGGGCTGCTTTCCATATGGGCTTCGCCGATGGTCGGATTGAGTT
>CAZIQP010000217.1:0-5227 GCA_964541315.1 uncultured Opitutaceae bacterium | reverse complement strand
GTGCGATTCGGTGTTTATTAAATGGAGGCGTCATGTGAACCGTCATTTTTTGTTTTTGGCGAGAGTACCCTCATCGTTTCCCAAAATGTCAAAAAAAGAGGCCGGAGATTCTCATCTCCGGCCCCTCGTGCCATTATACTTTCTGCAAAAAGACTTTCGCTGTTAGATCAGCCGCTTGGCGCGGTTGGTATCCATCGCAGCCAGACCTAAAATCGCCAGAGCAGCGGCATAGCCGACATAATCCCCTGCGACGGTGAGGCCTTTGACTGCAATGAGAGTCATCCCGAAAAGGACGACGGCCAAGAATCCGAGAGCGACGAAGAAGAATTTGCGGAGATTGAGAGTTTTCATGTTAGAAGAAGAATTTTGATAAGTGATTTTCGATTCAGTTGTTACATTTGAGATGTCCTGATTATTTTTTATTACTGCAGGCCAGTGATTTACGGATGAGTTCTGGCTGTTCTTGCATTTGACCTGCTTGGACACCTGACGCGCTCCCAGCCGGGATAGGCTGCGTGAATTAGCGATTCGGAACGGATGGTTGGTGATGGTCGTGGTATTCATGTTTGGAAGAAACCTTTTGGATTTCGCCGCCATATTAATGCATCTCTTGCAATAGTTGAAATACTTAATAACTATTCAATCAATAGCTTTAAACTATGGATATTTACCAACTTCGTTACTTCGTTGCCGTAGCCGAATCAGGCAATTTCACCAAGGCTGCCACGCGGGCAAACATTTCTCAACCTTCTCTTAGTCAGCAAATATTAAATCTCGAGGCTGAATTAAATCAGCCACTTTTTCACCGACTTGGGCGCAGAGTGACTCTGACCGACGCCGGTCAGCTTTTACTCGCCCGAGCCCGCCGGATCATCGCCGAAACCGACGATACAATCCGCGAATTGCGCGAAGATCCCGGTTTCGGGCACCGCGTATCGGTGGGCGCGATTCCGACCGTCGCCCACTTCTTTCTCCACGCCGTGGTCGCTTATTGCCGGGCCAACAACATCAATATCAAACTCCGCAGCCGCGAGGATTTTCGCGCGGCTATTCTTACTGCGGTGCTGGAGGGCGAACTTGACTGGGGTCTGATTTCCATGCCCCTGGCCGATCCCAATCTGGAGATCACCCCGCTTTTCACCGAGCCCCTGCTTCTGGCCATTGGAGCCCAGCATCACCTGGCCAATGCCGAAAAAATAACCCTCACAGACTTGCGCGATGAAAACTTCATCATGACTGGCAGCGCCTCCTCGGTCACTTCGCTGATTTTGCAGCGTTTCAGCGGTGAAAACGATTTCACTCCGAATATCACGCATCGTTGCGCCCAGCTCAGCACGGTGAAATCACTCACCGCACTCGGCCTCGGGGTTTCGGTCCTGCCCCGCAGCGCCCGCAATGCGAATGACCCGGAAGGGCTCGTCTACCGACGTCTGGAAGGGCCACCCTTCACCCGTGAGATCGCCCTCATCCGTCACCGGCGGAGATATCTCAGCAAAGGCGCACAACTTTTTGCCGAGGCCGCCCGGGCCGTGGTCGGTCCATTGGAAAAAAAAGCGCCGATTTCCCAATTAACCACCACCGGCGATTGAGCCAAACAGGGCGCACCACCTGTCCGACCGGCCATAGCAGGTTTGCACCTCGCGCATAGTTGTGGACATGTGGATATTTGATGCCGAAAGGCCATTTATCAGTTGCCCCTCTGGCGGACTGGGTTGGCCTTCTTTGTTCCGCGCCTTCGCCGTCTAAAATTCATGCCTGTCGAAACCTCCAACACCACTTCCGCCCGACCCGGGCCATCGCTGACCCGGCCCGAGCTGCTTGCACCCGCCGGTGATTGGGAGTGTGTGCGTGCCGCCGTCGAAAACGGTGCCGATGCCATCTACTTCGGCTTGGAACGTTTCAATGCGCGGATGCGCGCGCACAACTTCACGGTCGCCGACCTGCCCAAACTCATGGAGTTTCTCCACCGACGCGGCGTGCGCGGCTATGTGACCTTCAACGTTCTTGTTTTCGCCGACGAACTCGCTTCCGCCGCCGAATATCTCCGCAGCATCATCGCCGCGGGTGTCGATGCCGCCATCGTCCAGGACATCGGCATCTGCCGGATCATCCGCGCGCTTTCGCCTGATTTCCCCATCCACACCTCCACGCAGATGACGGTCACAAGCGCAGCCGGTGTGGAATTTGCCCGTGAACTCGGTGCCCAGCTCGTGGTGCTCGCACGCGAAAATTCCTTCAAGGAAATCGCCGCCATCCGCGACGCTCAGTTTGCAGCCGGCTCAGCTCTTCCGCTCGAAGTGTTCGTGCACGGTGCACTTTGTGTCGCCTACTCGGGCCAGTGTCTCACCAGCGAATCGCTCGGCGGCCGGTCCGCCAACCGGGGCGAATGCGCCCAGGCCTGCCGCATGCCCTACGAACTTATTTCCGACGGCCAGAAAGTCGATCTCGGGGACCGACGCTATCTGCTCAGCCCGCAGGATCTTTCTGGTCTCGAAGTCCTGCCCGACCTCGTGCGGTCCGGTGTTTCCTCCCTCAAAATCGAGGGCCGGCTCAAGAGCGCCGAATACGTCGCCAACATCACCCGCGTCTATCGCACCGCCCTCGATGCCGTCATGGCCAAACTGGAGACCGGTAATTCGGACGCCGCGCCCCAACCCGAGTTCGACGCCAAAACCGCACGCTACAACCTCGAGATGGGCTTCTCGCGCGGCCTCTACACCGGCTGGTTCCGTGGCATCAACAACCAGGAGCTCGCCCACGCCCGCTTCGGCACCAAGCGCGGCGTCTTCCTCGGTCAAGTTACCCGCGTCAGTCGGGACCACCTTGCCCTCCAACTCGAAGCCCCGCTCAAACCTGGCGACGGCCTGGTCTTCGATGCCGGACGACCCGACGAAAAAGAAGAGGGCGGTCGCGTCTATCAGGTCGAGCCACAGCACAGCACCGGCGAAACCATTCTGCGTTTTGGTCACGGCCATATTGATTTTGCCCGCATCCACCCCGGCGATCGGGTTTGGAAGACCAACGATCCCGAACTCGACCGTCGCGTGCGCCAGACTTTTGCCGGCGACCAGATCCGCCATCGCCGCCCGCTCCATCTCGAGGTTCACGGTCACGCCGGAGTGCCGCTCACGCTAATCGCGCGCGATGACGATGGCCACATTGCGCAAGCCGACTCCACCGCCACACTTGCCCGCGCCGAAAAGCAACCGCTCAGCCCCGAACGGCTCCGCGATCAGCTTGGCCGGCTCGGCGGCACGCCGTTTGAACTGGGTGAACTCACCAACCGGCTCGAAGGCGATGTGATCATCACCCTGAGCGAGCTGAATGAACTCCGCCGCCGGATCGTCGCCGAACTCGACGCCCAGCGCGCCACGCCAAAACGCTGGCAGATGACGGCGGAAAAGTTCCAAACGCCAGGTTTCAAGTCACGTGAAACAAGCGAGGTTGCCCCCGAGCTCATCATCGTGATCCGCCACCTGCATCAGCTCAATGCCGCCTGGGCCGCCGGTGGTCGCACGATTTATTGCGAATTCGAAGATCCCAAAAAATACCGCGCCGCCGTCGCGCGCTTCCGCGAACTCCAAGCCGCCGGCTCTCAACCCTCAGCTCTCAACCCTCAGCCCTCCTCCATCTGGGTTGCCGCTCCCCGCGTGTTCAAGCCTGGCGAAGACTGGATTCTCCAGCAAGTGCTCTCCTGCGAAGCAGACGGTTTCCTTGTCCGCAATTACGACCACCTGAAGGTTTTTGCGGGCAAGCGCCGCCGCGGCGATTTCTCCCTCAACGTCGCGAATCCTCTCACCGCCGCGTATTTTTTAGAACGCTACGGACTCGAACGCGTCACCGCTTCCTACGATCTCAACGTCGCGCAACTGGAAGCCCTGCTCCAAAGCGCGCCCGGCACGTGGTTCGACATCACGCTGCACCAACACATGCCGATGTTTCATATGGAGCACTGCGTGTTCTGCGCCTTTCTGTCCGAAGGCACCGACTACCGCAACTGTGGCCGGCCCTGCGATACACACGATGTCCGGCTGCGCGACCGCGTGGGCGCCGAACACCCGCTCAAGGCCGACGCCGGCTGCCGCAACACCGTCTATAACAGCCGCGCGCAAACCGGAGCCGAATTCGCCACCCGGCTCGTCGCGCTCGGGGCGCGCTCCTTCCGCATCGAGTTTCTCAACGAGACCGGCGACGAGTTGCAGCGCACGGTCCGTCGCTATCAACAGCTTCTGCGCGGCGAGATCACCGGGGCGGAACTCTGGCGGGAATTCAAGTTCATCAACCAGCTCGGGGTCACCCGCGGCCAGCTTGAGCGCGCCCCTCAGGCCATCCGCCGCAAGGGCTGAAGCGCGGTCGGCGGTTCCTTCATTTTGGGGTTCTGACGGTCATGGCGCATTTTTGGTCGCCACGCCAGAGCGCCTCTCCCTAGCCTGACCAGGCCGTTATGGAGTCGCATCGCAATTTCACCATCCCACCCATCCCGCCCGCCACCGCTCCGGCCGCGCCCAGCCGACCCGCTGATTTGCAGATCAAGGACGCCAAGATCATTTTTGATCCAATCTGGTCCGATCTCGAAACCGAATTCGGTCGCAAGCATCTGCGCTTCCCCAAGGAACTGATTTTGCTCGGTGGCGCGCCGGGCGCCGGCAAAGGCACGAACACTGCGTTCATATCCAAAACCCGCGGTCTCACCCGTCCGCCCGTTGTGATGAGCGCTCTGCTCGACACGCCGGAAATGAAGAAGATCAAGGACGCGGGGCATATGATCGGTGACCGCGAAGTGCTCTCCGCCCTGTTGCGCGAACTGCTGAAACCGGAATACCGCGAGGGTGTCATCCTCGACGGCTTCCCCCGCACCAAGGTCCAGGTCGAGTGCCTGAAGATGCTTTTTGAAAAAATGACCCAGCTCTGGCGTGAGTTTCATGGCTCGGCGCTGAGCATTCATTTCCGCCAGCCGACCTTCCACATTGTCGTGTTGTTCGTCGACGAACATGAGAGCATCGCCCGCCAGCTCAAGCGCGGCCGCGAGGTCAAAGCCTACAACGAAAAAGTCCGCACCACCGGCCGAGGCGAGCTGATGGAAGAACGGGTGACTGATTTCGACGAAGCGCTGGCCGCCCGCCGTTATCGCGTATTCAAGGAGCAGACTTGGGAAGCGCTCATCTCGCTCAAGGATAATTTTCACTACCATCTGATCAACGCCCAGGGCCCGATCTCCGAGGTGGAG
>CAZIQP010000216.1:1859-5235 GCA_964541315.1 uncultured Opitutaceae bacterium | reverse complement strand
ACTATTTGGGCATGATCGTCAGCGAGAACTCGGGGGATTCCTTGCCGGCCCAGCGAAATTTAAACCGGTAGGCCCCGGGGATAAACTTTCCATCCACCACCGGCCAGCTTGGGCCGGTGCCTCCCACCAGCAGGGTGGCGATGTTGATCGAAAAAGCCCGTCTCTCTTTGGGCGGAACCTCAAAACGATTGCGGGTATCCTTGCGGAAAACAGCGTCGTCCTTCACATCGGTGGTCAGTGAGGTCCAGTAGCCATCGGGATGATCTTTATTGTCCAGCAAAGGGGTGCCCTTGGCATCGGTGATCCGCACCGCACAGCCGTAGGGGAAATCGAGCGGCTTATCGTCGTCCATGCTCTTAAACCGGGTCACGAAGACGGTTTGCGCCTCCTCGGTATTTTTATTGGTCAGCACGACCGAAACAATCACCGGAATATCCGGGGTTCCCACCATGTTGTTATTACCTGAATTCTTGAAAATGTGCCGGACCTGAATGTCGTCCGGCACTTCCGCGAAAGTGAGCCCCGTGCCGTCCGGTGCGGATTGGGCCGGCAATGACCCTCCCAGCACGCCGTACAGCAGCAAAGCGATGCCCGATCTCACGATGGAGTGCGCAAGCGACAGTCGTGCGGTCGATGTCATGGAGAGTTTCAAAATGTATGGATACACCAAGAGGTTGGCGGGTAATACATCGGAACGAACCAAAGGCGCCTTTAACAGTTTCTGGAGGGATTGTAACCTAACTGGCAAACCATCCGCATGAAACGGATAAGCCTCTTCTTATGCCAGACCGCGACGATTACTGGCTTAAGGGCTTAACAATTCCAGCCAGGCTGTTTTGGCGGCGGGGAATAAATTTATCGCGAAGAACCATGATTGCCTGTCACCTCGACAGCAGCCAACCTTCCGTCCCGACATGAGCGCCACCCTTTCCGGCCCGCCCCATCCTGCCGATCCCGCCGATTCCGGCGAGTCTTTGGATGCCTCCATCGTCCGCGTCCTGTTGGAGACGATTCCCGACCGGATCTATTTCAAGGATCTGCAGAGCCGATTCGTCCGCAACAGCGCCGCCCAGGCCAAACTGCTTGGCGTGAGCTCTCCCGAAGAGTGCATCGGCAAGACCGACTTCGACTATTTCAACCGCGAGCACGCCGAACGCGCTTTTGCCGATGAGCAGGCCATCATCCGCACCGGCGAACCCGTCATCAACAAGGAAGAGCGCATCACCACCCGCAACGGCGCTCAGGCCTGGGTCTCAACCACCAAGCTCCCGTGGCGCGATGCCTCGGGCCACATCATCGGTACCTTCGGTCTCTCCCGCGACATCACCGCGAACAAGCTGGCCGAGGAAAAACTGGTCGAGGAACGCAATCTCCTCCGCACGATCATCGACCATCTGCCCAGCCGGATCTTCGTCAAAGACGCCAACTCGCAGTACCTGATCAACAACCTCGCCCATCTGCGCGTGCTGGGCGTGGACCGACAGGAACTGGCCCGGGGCCGCACCATCCTTGATTTTTTTCCCAGCGAACGCGGCACCCAGGCTATCGCTGACGATTTAAAGGTCCTGCTGAGCGGCACCCCCATCATCAGCCAGGAAAAATCGGATTTCGGTCCGGAAGGCCAGACCCATTGGTCGCTCACCACCAAAGTGCCGCTGCGCGACCTGCGCGACAAGATCATCGGTCTTGTGGGCATCAGTCACGACATCACGGCGCTGAAGCACACCAAACACGAGCTGCAGCAGCGCACCACCGAGATGGAAACCGACCTGGCCATGGCCCGCCAGATTCAGGAAGCCTTTTTCCCCAAGGAATACCCGGTCTTCCCCTGCGGCGTGCCCGCCGAGGCGAGTGAGCTCCATTTCGCCCACTGCTACATTCCGGCCGCCACCCTCGGTGGGGATTTTTTTGATATCATCACCATCTCCGACACCCAGTGCGGCGTGTTGATCTGCGATGTGATGGGGCATGGCGTCCGCGCCGGACTGCTCACCGCGCTCATCCGCGGCGCGGCCGAGGAATTCGGTCCGCGCACCCACAACCCCGCCCAGGTCCTCACCGAGATTAATCATTGCCTGATGCCCATTGTCCACCAGACCGGACAACCCGTGTTCGCCACCGCCTTTTTTGCGCTGATCGACACTGCCGCCGGCACTCTCTCGTATGCCAACGCCGGCCATCCCCCGCCGTTGATTCTGCGCAGCATGACCAAGACCATTCATTCCCTCACTATCGCCAATCCCGAACCCGCCGCCGGCTTGCTCGAAGGTTTTCCCTACTCAAGCCACACGGTCGAATTTCTCCCCGGCGACACCCTGCTCGGTTACACTGATGGACTGTTCGAAGCGAGCAACGCCGATGGCCTCCAGTTTGGTGAAATACGCCTTTGTACCCTCATCACCGAAAACATCGGCCTGCCCGGCAAACAATTGATCGAGCGCCTCATCCATGAAGTCATCGCCTTCACCGGTCGCCGTGACTTCGACGACGATATTTGTGTGGTTGCCGTCGAATCCACCGGCAAATCCTGCGCCCTGCGCCCGGCCCTGACGTACGATATTTAAAACCAAAGCTATCGGGCGTATTTTGCCATTTACTAGGCCTCGTCTGCCCGAAATGCCGCTTGGAGTTGCGCCTCGGCTGGATAATAGTCTGTTTTTAACCCATGACGACACGCCGTCTTGCCATCTCCACGTTGGTTATCATCTCCCTTGCAGTCGCCGGTTGCCGGGATCGGGAAATCACTTCGTATAAGGCGCCAAAAGATGCTCCGCCGCCGGCCCAACCGGCCGCCGCCGCATCCAACGGTCAAATGCCAGCCGACCATCCGCCGATTGGCAACGGCACTCCTGCCGCGACCGGCTCCGACATGGCCAACACGCCGATGCCCACCGCCAGCGGCACGGCGCTCGCCTGGACCGCGCCTTCCAACTGGACGCCAAAGGCGCTCGGCACCATGCGCAAAGGCAGCTACGCGATCAAGGGCGAAGGAGTTGACGCCGATCTCTCCATCATCGCCCTGCCCGGCGCCACCGGCGGGCTTGAAGCCAACCTCAACCGTTGGCGCGGACAGGTCGGCCTCGCTCCACTTTCCGGGCAGGAAGTTCTGGCTGCAGTGGAAAAATTCGAAGCCAATGGCCTGCAGTTCACCGTCGTCGATTACGCCGGCAATGGCAGCCGCCTCATCGGCGCCATCGTGCCTTACCAAGGCAACAGTTGGTTTTTCAAATTAATGGGTCCCGATGCTCTCGTCGTCGGCCAGAAAACCGCCTTTCTCGGGTTTCTCCACACCGTAAAGGAGAACCAATAACATGTCACCCGCCTTGCGCTCCGTCCGCAATTTCTTCGTCTCACTGCAGCTCACCGTGGTGCTGCT
>CAZIQP010000216.1:0-1759 GCA_964541315.1 uncultured Opitutaceae bacterium | reverse complement strand
GTCATTCTGCTCCTTTTCGGCGAACTCATCTCCGGGCTCATGCAGAAAGACAGCACGATGCAGCTCATCGAGGGCGAGACCATGAAGTACTCCGAGAGTTTCCGTGACCACGAGCTCGTGCTGATTGATCAGAGCAATCCTGATTACGATCAGGTGGTCGCGATTCCCGAGGCCGTCCTCGCCGATAAGTCCTCCCTCCAACACCCCAAGCTCCCGTTTCTGGTGCGCGTGAAGGAATTTTATCCCAACGCCAATGTCCAGATGCGTGATGCGTCCACCGCGCCGAACCCTGACGCCCCTGTCACCGGTTTGGGCAATCGCATCGCCTTGATTCCTCTGCCCATCACGTACAGACCCGACGAAAACAATCACCCCGGGGCCTACGTGGAACTCACCGGCACGGACGGTCCGCTCGGCACCTGGCTCGTTTCACCGCTGCTTGGTGCCCCGCAAACGTTCAGCGTGCAGGGCCGCACCTGGTCCGTCGCCCTCCGGCTCAAACGTTTCTATCAGCCGTTCTCCATCTCGCTGCTCAAGGTCACCCACGATGTTTATCCCGGCACGGAGATTCCAAAAAACTTCGCCAGCCGCGTTCGCGTGCATAGCGACGATGGAAAAGATGATCGTGAGACCACGATTTATATGAACAACCCGCTGCGTTTTGGTGGCAAAACCTTCTATCAATACCAGATGAACGCCGCCAACCAGATGTCGGCCTTCCAGGTCGTCAGCAACCCTGGCTGGCTGCTGCCTTACATCGCCTGCATCATGATGGGCTTCGGGCTCATCATCCAATTCGGCACCAGCCTCTTTGCCTTCATCAACAAACGGGCGTCCGCCGTGTCAGCAACCACCTGAATGCTTACACAGAGACGGAAGGAGATGCACAGAGAACACAGAGAAAAAACACCAAGCATAAACTTATAGTTATGATCCCATTTCCTCCTGTCTTACTCTGTGAGCTCTGTGTCCCTTCTGCTTTTCCTCTGTGACAAAATCTCTTTCTTTTTATTCCTCCGCGCCCTCCGCGTTTAACTCATGAAAAAGTTTCTCCCTCTCATCGTTCTCGGCCTGGGCCTGCTCTACCTCGTCGTCGCGTTATTCCCGGCTAAAAACAAAACCGATTTCGACCTCGCCGGCTTCGGCAGCGTGCCCGTGCTTGTCAACGGACGCGTCAAGCCGCTCGACACCGTCGCCCGTACTTCTCTCCTCGTTATCCAAAGCCGGCAGCGCGTCAGCACCCCGGAAATTTCGGAACCCTTCGTCGCCACTCCGACCGAGTGGCTCGCCGACGTGCTTTTCGCCCCGGCCAAGGCCGACGACTATCCCACGATCAAGATCGAATCACCCGAGGTGCTTTCCCTGCTCGGCATCTCCGAGGAAGACACCAAGATCAAATATGAGAGCACGGTGAAAAATATTTTGGCTGTGGTCGACTTCATCCCCAAGACCCGGTCCCGCTTTTCCTACAATCAGCTCCGGCCAAAACTTGAAGAACTCGACCGTCAGGGCCGTCTCGCCGATGGCGTGGAAGACCAACTGCGATCCCCCTTCCAGCGCCAGATTCTCAATGTCCGCAATCATGTGATGCTTTACCTGCAGTTGAAAACCGCCGTGCAGGTCCCAGACTCGCCTGATTTCTCCCAGGAACTCGTGATCTTTGAAAAAGCCTTGCCCACCGGCATCCGCGCGATTCTCGCCAAGAAAGACAATCAGCCACACGACGAAGATGCTGTGAAAGCCATGAAGGAAATGGCCG
>CAZIQP010000215.1:0-5263 GCA_964541315.1 uncultured Opitutaceae bacterium | reverse complement strand
ACCAGGCAATCACTCAATCTTACTTATTGCACGCTTTAATCACTCAGCACACTAGGCCTTCGTACCTGTGGGTTTGAAATTCGATCGCATCAAACACGACGCCTCTCTGCTCATCATGAAATTCAGGCCGCATTGTCTCCGTTTTCCAATGAGTGGCCGTTCTCACGCGGGTCGCTCGGCTAATAAGAGATAAGTTTGGGTTGATTTTTTGTGAACTTACCTTTTAAAAATTCGCGTTGCTGATCGGTGGGCCCCCAATCTGGCAACAACTACCCCATGGATGTTCTCAAGTATAGCCGCGCCGCATTGCCTGATTTCAGGCTGAGGGTGCCTTGTGCCTGCGCGGAAACGACACCCTGATTTTCTAAACGCGATCTTTTTCTCTTTTTCCCATGCCACTAAAACGCCTCTTATTCATCCTGTCATTGGCCCTGCCACTGGTTGCCGTGGCGCTGGTGATTGCACCAAGCCAGGCCATCGTATCCTTCGTGGTCGGCGACCTGCCGGTGATCATAAGCCCGAGTGCTGCCGGGGGTACTCTGGGCACAGGATTCAATTATCAGATTACCGCGATCAACAGTCCGACGGGTTATAGCGCGAGCGGTCTGCCGGCCTGGTTGAATTTCAATGCCACCACGGGACGCCTCTCGGGAACGCCGACATCCTTTGGGGTGTTTTCTGTCAATCTGACGACGACAAATGCCGCCGGTAGTTATTCTACGACGATCACAATCAACATCGCCAACTACGTCGATTCCAATGCCAATGGCGTCAATGACGCTTGGGAAATGACTTATTTTGGCAACCTGACGACCGTGACCGCCACCTCGATCAACAACGTCGATGGGTTGCTGGACCGCGACGAGGCGGCCCTTGGTTTGGACCCGACACAGAACAACCTCACCGCTCCCGCCAATAACATCAGCTACACCTACAATCTCAGAAACGAACTGACCAACTGCACCCCGGCGGTTGGTCCCGCCCTGACTTTCTCCCCGGATTCCGAGGGCAACCTAAATTAACCTTAGCGCACCGAAAAATGCTCCCACCTTTGATCGTTATCCCCCGGTATAAATCTCTGTCCATGCGTCTTGGTCTCCTGCTCCTGGCCCTGGTCTGTGGCCATTCAGTGGCTCTCGCCCAATGGCAGCAGATACCGCGTATTAACATCGCGTTTGGATCAAAATCGTCAGCGACGTCGGGTCCGGCTCTCATGGCCCAGGCGCAGCTCGTTGGTTCGACTCCGCTGGCTCTTTCGTCCAGCGCAATGTCCGTGGAAACGCCGTCCTCTGATATTACCGCGCTGGCCCAAGGGCTGCTCAACAGTCCTGAACGGATCTTTGAATATGTGCTGAACAATATTGCTTACGAGCACTACTATGGTTCGAAAAAAGGCGCGCGACTGACCCTCCTTGAGGGTGGCGGCAACGACTACGACCAATGTGCGCTGTTGATTGCCCTGCTGAACCAAGCGGCAGCCAATACCGGCACGACGACCTGGACCATGAGCTATCAGAAGGGCAATCAAATCGTGCCCTATGGCGATGGCACCGGCAATGATTTTGTCTCCTGGACAGGGACGCCCTCGGCGCTGTTTCCGGGCATGACGTGGACACAGGCATGGAGCTCGGTTGGCTACAATTCCGATCCCTTCGCCAGTGATTCTGTGCTCAGCGGCTGGACGGACGCTGCCAAGGAAAAGTATCTGCTCGCCTGGGATTTTTCGATCCAGCGTGGCTGGCCGAATTCACTCGCAACCTATGATCCCACGACGAAGTCCTTGGTCTTGGAAAGGATTTGGGTCAAGTTCGTTCGCGGCACCACCACCTACCTGCTTGATCCTTCGTTCAAGCGCAGTGTGCGAGCCACACCCTTTGCGGCTCTGGGAACAGCCATGGGATATAATCGGAGCACGTTCATTTCTGCTGCAGCGGCGTCAACCCCCTCAAATTCGTACACCATCGGCGACGTCAGCGCCAGCGGCATCCAGACAAAGCTAAGCCAGTACACCAGCAGCCTGACGAGCGCGATCAAAGCGAGCGCCGCTCCCAATCAATCCGTCGAGGATTTCCTTGGTCGGATGAAAATTGTCCCCGTTGAAATAGGAGCCACTTTGCCGACTGCGACCCCGCTGACTCCGAGCGGCACGGCTTCTGACCTCCCGTCGATTCCTGATGCCAGCCGGGTTACAATCACATTCGAAATAGGCCGGAACCCAACGGGACCAAACAAAAGCTATTATCAATCGGTCACAATCCCCGTCTCGGATCTTGCCGGACAACGGCTCGCGTTGACGTTCTCGGGCACCACCGTGAATTTGATTCAGGAAGACAACACCACTTCGCCCCTGTTATCGGTTACGACCTCGGATGCCAGCGTCCGACTGGACACCACCTTTGCCTACCCCAACAATTATGTCTCCGACACGACGACCGCCGATCCGGTGGGTCATCTCTACAGTCGAAATGATGCCTACGCCTATGCGATAGTATATGGCTTTACACCCAATGGCCTTCATCTGCGTCAACGGCAACGCATCCTCGACGGCTACCTGCGCAGTGCCAAAGCACTCACGGGAGCAACCTACGACGCGGCAGGAAATCTAAATCTTTCAAGCATCAGTGACGCAACGCTCAAAAGGCAGTGCATCACCGAAACGCTCAATGTCATGGGGCTTACCTGGCTTTACCACACCCGTTTGAGCGAACGCGTGGTCGGAGATCAATTGAGTACTGACATGATTGCTCACCACCGTTTGGGCCGGATGGCGCAAGAGGGGTCCTACTATATCGATGTCTATCAGCAATTCGCCGGCTGCTATTCTTTGGCTGGTAGTCAAAATGACGCGACTCAGGCGTTCCAACTGACAGGATTTTTTGATTCGGCGCATGAGCATGGTCTGATTGAGCAAATGCAGCCAAGTACTGCGGGGGCCGCATCCACAATGAAGGTAATCTCTATCGCCAACAACGTGCCCCATGAAGCCATCTTTGTCGCCAACACACATTCTTGGAATGAGGTAAGTGCTCCGGTTAGTTACTATCTGCTCAGCAATGGTTATCCCCAAAGTTTCCTGACTGCCGTCGGCAACGGTATTGCGGCAGGATACACCTATCTGATACCCGCCCATCCTACCTATACTTTGGGTAGCTGGACGGGTTTCGGCTACCTAAAGATGTCCACTACCTATGTTGGAATGATGATCGGTGCAGGGACTCCTTTGAATGGAGGTTATAACAGCCAAACCGGAATCGTGACTTCCCAAACAGGCAGCAATGACCAGAGCGCGCCTGCGGCAAACCTAACCAACGGCGATGCCACTCAACCCGTCACGAACAGTCCTACTTTTAATGTCCCTCAGGAAACGGCGGCCGACCCGGTGGACATGAGCACGGGTGCCTTTGTGCAGGAAAAAGAAGACCTCGGTTTGGGCGAGACCGAACCGCGGGGGCTTCACTTGGTCCGACAGTACAATTCGAACAGCGCCAATTTCGACCCCACTGGGCTCGGCTGGGGTTGGACCCATAGTTACAACATCAACGCAACCCTGCGCTCCGCACCTGATGCCGGTATAAGCGAGGGGACTCCATACGACATGGCCGCTTATCTCGCTTCCGTCTTTGCCGCCATCGATATTTTCAGAAGCGGAAGCGGTTACCCGGCCAGGGACTGGACTCTGATGTCGCTCATTGCCAACTGGGGGGTCAACAACCTCAAGAACAACGCTGTGTCGATCGCGTTGGGCAAGGAGTCGATGCAGTTCATCAAACAGCCCGACGGTTCCTATCAGCCACCGGCCATGTCAACTTTGACGCTGACCAAAGATGGCACTTCGGGGGACTATTCGCTCAAGGAACGCTACGGTCGTACTTTTCTCTTTTCTGCCAACACTGCGCTTCGTTGCACTAGAATCACCGATTTTGACGGCAAGATAATGACGCTGACTTACGACGCGGCCCATGCTTATCGGCTGACCAAGACAACCGATGCCAGCAGCCGCACGCTCACTTTCAACTATACCGGCACGCGCCTCAGCTCCGTCACGGACAACAGCTCTCCGGTCCGCACGGTCACCTATCTTGCGGCGGACGGTGATGGCAATCTCACCGGCTGCACCGATCCCGAAGGCCAGACTTGGAGTTACACATATCTCAATCGGCTTGTCACCCAGACGAGCAATCCTGACGGTGCCGTCGTGATTCAAAACACCTATGACGCGCAGAATCGCGTCGTCACCCAGCTCAACCAGGGACTCGCCGCCCGCAACTGGTCCTTCTTCTGGTCGGGTGTGCGCAACGTCGAGCAAAGTCCATTGGGGCAACTGACCACTTATTTTTATGATCGGCGCGGGCGCAGCCTCGGGTCCATGGATGGAGACGGCAATCGCAGCCGTCTCGCCTATGATGGGCAGGATCATGTCGTCCAATCCACCACGCCCAAGGGAGAAACCACGACCTACACTTTTGACGCTAACCAGAATCTAACCGTCGTCACTGACCCGCTGGGAGCCACTACAACCAATACTTGGGACGCCTAGCTTCGGCTGACCCAGGTCGATCAGGTTGATTCGGACACCACGATTCCAACCCGCACCAGCAAGTTCGTGTACATTCTTGGCAATGCCACCAATCGCCCCGATAGCACCAGCGATCCTCGTAATGTAACAAAAAACCTTACCTACCAAACCTACACCAGCGCCGCTGCTGGCAAGGTGACCACCATCACCCTCACCAGCGCTGACGGCAACCGGGTCACGACTTTTTCTTACGATACCAAAGGCCTCCTCAAACAAATAGACACGCCCAATCCCGCCGGCGGGGTGTTTTCAGAATATTACACCTTCAATTTCTTGGGGGATTTGCAGACCTTCACGGACAAGCGCGGCACGGCGGTCAACTATACTTACAACAAACGCCGCCAGAAAATCTCGGACACCGGTCCGGGTGACGGCTACACCGGCAATCCCGATTATTCCTCGGCAGTGACCAAGTATGTTTATAGCAACGAGGGCGACCTGCAATATCTCGTCGATCCGCTCGGACATACGGTGAAAAACACCTGGTCAGCCACCGGGAAGTTGCTTTCGACCCAGGCCGGGCTTCAGGAAACCGCCCCGAACATCTATGACACGACGAACGCCATTACCACTGTCACAAACAACTACGACGTGCGCGACTGGCTGCAAAATTCCGTCGGGCCGGTGAACAACCAGACCACGGCCTTCGCGTACTATAATTCGGGCCGGGTCATGACCGTGACCGAT
>CAZIQP010000214.1:0-5356 GCA_964541315.1 uncultured Opitutaceae bacterium | reverse complement strand
TCGGCGTGCTCTTCGTGTCGAGCGAACTCCCCGAGGTGCTCGGCCTCGCCGACCGTATTCTCGTCATGCGCGGCGGTGCGTTGTCGGGCGAATTCAACCGGGGGACCGCTACGGAAGAATCCGTGCTCCGCGCCGCGTTGCCTGGCGGCAATTAATTTTCCTCAAATGAAAAACCGTATTAATGGATTTCAACTGTTCTGGGAGCGCGCCGGCATGCTGCTGGTCTTCGCACTGCTTTTTGCCGCCTGCTCGGTTTTCGTGAAGGGGTTTTCCTCGTGGGTGAATATGGAGAGCATTTTGCTCCAGGTATCCACCATTGGCATGATTGCCTGCACCATGCTGTTCTGTTTGGCGGCTGGTGCGTTCGATCTTTCGGTTGGTTCGGTGGTCGCCTGCGCCGGCGTGGTGGCGGCCATGGTTATTAACAAGACTGGCAGCGTTTCGGTGGGAGTTCTCTCTGGATTGGCCGTCGGCGCCGTCGTAGGATTGAGCAACGGACTTCTGATCGCCAAAGGCGGGGTCAACGCCTTGATCGCCACGCTCGCGACGATGCAGATCGTTCGTGGCATCGGCTACAAGGTGAACGATGGGAAGTCGGTTGGCGTGATCAACGAAAACTTTTTCCTGCTGGGTAACACCTATTGGGCGGGATTGCCCGTGCCGGTTTGGATCGGCTTGGGTTGTTTTATTGTTTTTGGATTTCTCATCTCGCGGACAATCTACGGTCGCAATACCCTGGCGCTGGGTGGAAATCCGGACGCGGCCCGCTTGGCGGGTATCGCCACGGACAAGATAAAGATCATCATCTTTACGCTGCAAGGTGTGGTGGCCGCGCTTGCGGGAATTGTCCTGTGTTCGCGGATGACCAGTGGTCAGCCCACCGTCGCACAAGGCCTCGAATTGGATGTCATTTCCGCCTGTGTATTGGGTGGCGTGTCGCTGACCGGTGGCGTGGGAAAGATCAGCCATGTTATTTCCGGGGTGCTGATCATGGGCACGGTCAGAAATGCGATGAATCTGATGAATATGCAGAGCTTCGATCAAATGATCGCCAGCGGACTGATCCTCTTGGTTGCGGTCGGCTTCGACCGGATCAAACAACGCGGCAGCGGCCGGTGAGGATCTTGGGCCGCCTCGACCGGAACATTGCTGAGTCTAAACTGACTTGAGTTTTCGCCCGGTAAAAAAACAACGGACGAAAACTCAACCCCGTACACTCACGGGTTGATTCCCAAAAAGTTATCGTGTCTGCTTCCTGCAATGACCGCCTCCGCAAAAGCTCAACCCAGTTGCGGTGAATGACACCGTTCGCCAAGAGTCAGACTGCAATGAACACCTGTCCTCACTGTAAAGCGCCTGCGAATCCAGCGCGCCTGATGATCATCAGGCGGAGGTCGCCATACCGTTGTCCTCGTTGTTCAGGTGTTTCGCGGCTCGTACCCAAGCACAATACGGTCGCAGCGCTGTTGACTTTCGCGGGTGTGGCTATTGCCGCCATCGCTCTGGCCCAGGGATTTGGTTTCCCGACTGCGATCATTTCATTCGTCGTCGCCTACGCCTTGGTCGGACTGGTCATATGGCTTTTCATGCGACTGGAGCCCTGTAAAGGAAGACAAGAAAGATGAAGCAGAAGGGCGAACAACAGCCACAGCGAACGCCCTTGATCTCACCTAAATCGTCGATGATGTTTCCGTTCAACATGGCCCAGTATTTCAAAAGAGACGGCTTGCCCGCTCGGCGGGCGTGGCTGATATGGGGCGTTGATCCAGCAATGAAAATGCAACCCAGCCAAATTTTATGATTCACGACGAAAACGACATTTCGCGCCCGGTCACCCGTAAGCGCGGTTGGTTGACGATTACGATGCATGGCGTCGGGTTCATCGGCTGTGTTGGAACGAGTGCTTTGGCACTATTAGCAGCCATGCCGTCTAACGGGATGGTATCAGTCGGCCTGTTGGCAGTAGCGGTTGTCGGGTTTGCTGTGGTGTTCGCGTTTTCGCGATGACTATTGAAGAAGGCTGACCACCACTGCCAACGACCTTGGTTCGGACTAAATCGCCCATGGCGCTCCACGCTCAAGATTCAGTTTCAGCCCGGAAGGGTTTTGTTTGCTCTCGCCGGTCGTCGGCTGAGTTGTAACGATCGGCTGACGAAATGAGCGAAGAAGAATATCAACTCGTATTTGAATTCAACGGCGACAGCCCAAAGGAGTTTGAGCGCGTTATGGCGCTTGAAGCTCGATTGGAGGAAAAATTGCGGACGGGCGTTGTTGATGGGAATGATATCGGAGGAGGCGTCGTGAATCTGTTCGTGATTACGTCTAGTCCCGACGCCTGTTTTGAAGAAGTGATGGGTTTGAGTGCGCCGGCTAAACTGCCTCTCTCCGCTGCAGCCTATCGGAAGCGAAGCGAAGAAAAGTATGTTCGCCTTTGGCCCGAAGCCAACAGTTCACCGTTTATTCTAAGATGAGCCGGGAAGAGCCGATCCAAGACGGCCGGAGAACAATGCGCTGGATGTGACCTAAATCGCATGTGCCATCTGCGCTCACCATCTTCCGTTTTTCAAAAGGGCTCACTCCACGCTCGCCCGCGCGTGCCCCATCGGTAACCTTCGCCCAAAACTCGAAACATCATGTTAACGGAAAAAAATACCGCTGAGGTCCAATCAGCATCCAGGGCCAGCCGCGCGATCGGCTCGATGTTCTTTTCGGTGTTCGGTGGCTGTTGGCTGGTTGTTTGGTCTCTTGGAGCGTATGGCGTGAAGTTTGGGATGCTGGGAGCGATCGCCGCATGTTCCGTGGCAATCCTTCTCGCCGCCGTTAAGCAGTTTCGCGATAATCGTGTTGCATACGCGAAAGAGGCTGAGTCCCCCGCGAGCAAAAGAGCCGGCCGGATCTTCAATGTCGTCAATGCGATTCAGTGGGTTTTGATTTTCATCGTTAGCACGCTGCTAAAGAAAGCAGGCCACTGGGAGTGGATTATTCCTTCAGTGATCCTCATTGTAGGCGTGCATTTCTTTCCGCTCGGCATGGCGTTTAGAGTCCGCAGGCACTATCTCACCGGCGGGGCCCTGATATTGGTGGCGGTGTTGTATCCGCTGATGGCAAAGTATGGTCCGAAGGCGCCGGTTGGCTGCCTTGGAACGGGCCTCATTCTATGGTTGAGTGCCATTGGAGCATTGATTCCGCAACTCAACCCGAAAGAGGCATAAGGTGAAGAAAGAGCCGAATCCGAAGCTGGGGTCTTGGTGTCGCGCTCTGTGACCTCAGTGCCCCTCCTGCCGCCTCTGTGTCCTAAAATTTTTCTTGGTTTGAGTGCGAAATGCCCGGGCTGGCGCGGGGCACTGCAGCCCGCCGGCTTTGCAGCGGGCTCCTCTCGGGGATTGCCTTGGTTGGACTGACGGTTTGTTGTCGCGGGGATGCTGGCCCGATTCAAACCCCTCGCAATGACACCGGTGACGGCGTGGCGCCTGGTGCGAATCGCGTTGCTGGTGGGGTTTGTTTTTCTGGCCGGCCGTTTCTGGCATCCGTATTATGGGTTCACGTATTTTCTGCAGATGGACCAGAGGATGGGGGCCGCCACAGTGCCGGTTCTCCGCGACGGGCCGCTCTACCTTCATCATGAACGCGGGAGCTACGACGGAGCCTATTATGTGCAGGTGGCGACGAGCCCGGGGCTGCGTGATCCGGCCCTGGCGACGACGCTGGACGATGCGGGATACCGGGCGCGGCGAATTTTGCTCGGGGCGGTGGCCTGGTGCCTCGGTGGCGGTGAACCGGTATTGGTGGCGCATTGTTATGCGGCGCTGAATGTCGTGCTGTGGTTCGGGCTGGCGGCCTTGCTGTGGCGCGTGTTTCCGGCGGCGGACTGGCGGGCGGTGCTGGCGTGGGCCGGCCTGCTGTTTGGGGCGGGAGTGCTGTCCACCGTGCGGTGCGCGCTGACCGATCTCGCGGCGCTGCTGCTGCTGGCCGGGGCGGTGATGCTGGCGGAACGGGGCCGGACCGGATGGTCGGCGGGGCTGCTCGGTCTCGCAGGGCTGGCGCGGGAAACGAGTGTGCTGGGGGCGGTCGCGTTACTGCCCGGAACGCGGGTGCAACCGGGGCTTTCCTGGAAAACGACCGGCTGGCTCGCCCTGGCGGTGACGCCGATTTTATTCTGGGTGATTTATGTGCGGCAGGTTTTTGGGGCGTCGGGCGCGGGACTGCGGAATTTCAACTGGTGGCCGCTGGCCGGCTGGTTCGGCCACTGGCGGGAGCTCACGGCCGCCGATACGCTGGCGAACGATCCCTGGCTGATCGTGCGCTGCGGGTTCGAGCACATCGCCCTGCTGGTGCAGGCCGCGTACCTGCTTTCCCAGCCGAAAAAAGACTGTCCGTGGTGGCGAACCGGCCTCGTCTATGTGGCGCTCATGTTTTGCCTGGGCGGGGCGGTGTGGGAAGGTCTGCCGAACGCGGCCACCCGGGTGCTGTTGCCGCTGACGCTGGCTTTCAATGTGCGGGCCGTGCGGAACCGGGCGTTTTTTTTGTGGCTGCTGCTGGGCAACCTGTCGGTCCTGACCGGCGTGCAGGCCTTGTGGTTCGGGCCCGCGCGTCCGCATGACCTGCCGGCGCAAAGCACCTGGGCCCACCGGCAGGCGCTGATTTCGGACGACCGCTGGTACGTGGCGGATGAAAACTGGAAGCGCCGTTGGGCGTGGTGCGGACAGGATGGCGGGCTCACCGTCTTGGTGTGGCCCAAGGTGGCCCAAGTGCAGCTTCAATTGGAAGTGCGGGGCGTCACAGCGCGCGACATGCAGGTGAGCAACCAAGGCCGCGTTGTCTGGCGCGGCCCCATCGGTACCCAGCGGGAATGGATCACGCTGCCGCCGTTGCCGGCCGATCAGGGCAAAGTGGTGCTCGAACTGCACACCGACAGCCCGACCGTGACGACGGGAGAAGGGGTGATGGCCCGCGAGCTGGGCCTCTCGTGTTCGGGCGTTCGCAGTCTGAAGGAGTGAGCGTGCCGGTCGGTGCCCGACGCGCCGGGGTCGCGCCGTTTCCATCAACCTGCATGCACGGGCATCACTCCGAATTGCAGCGAGCTGAGCCGGCGGTAGAGGCCGTCGGGTCGCGCGGACAGTTCATCATGCGTGCCCAGTTCGACGACGCGGCCTGACTCGATCACGGCGATTTTGTCGGCGTTGCGGATGGTCGCCAGCCGGTGGGCGATGATAAAGGTGGTGCGGCCCTGCATCAGATGGTCGAGCGCTCCCTGCACGAGCTGCTCGCTTTCGCTGTCGAGGGAGCTGGTGGCTTCGTCGAGAATCAGGATGGCGGGATTCTTGAGAATCGCCCGGGCGATGGCGATGCGCTGGCG
>CAZIQP010000213.1:0-5524 GCA_964541315.1 uncultured Opitutaceae bacterium | reverse complement strand
TTGGAAATCAGGCAGGCTCAAGCCGCCACCGGGCTTCGGGCGGCCACGACCTTTCTCACCGACGCCCAATTGCGCGAAGCGGAAGACGCCTTCCGTCGCCTCGTCGATAAGCCAAAATCGTTGCTGTTCTACCTCGATCACGCCGTTTTGAATTACCGGGAGCCAACCAACCATCAGACGTTGGCAGAAGCAATTGCGGCCTACCTCGCGGTCAAAACCAGGGAGAACCATGACAAACTGCTGTCGATCTCACAACTCAACCATATCCGACGCCATCTGACGCGCCTTAAGCAGCAGTATCCAGGCACGAAGATTGCAGAGCTAACGGCCACTCAACTGGAGGCGGATTGCCGTCGTGGCAATGCCTGTCCGAAAACCTATAACAATCGGCGTGGAATCCTCTCCACCTTCTTCAAATTCGCCCTCCAGAAGGAATGGGTTGTGACCAACCCGATTGGCAAGCTTCCCCACCACCGCATTGCCCATCGCCGTGGCTCCGCCCGCACGCTGAGCGCGAGCCAAGCCCAGGCCTTGATGAATTTCGTGGAGGACTATGAGGGTGGAAGGCTGGTGCCCTATTTTGCATTGTGCCTGTTTGCGGGCATCCGTCCGTGTCTGCGGGAGGGAGAAGCCTCCAAACTCCAACCCGAACAGATTCGGCTCGATACCGGGGTCGTCCAGATCGAACCCCAGGTGGCCAAGACCGGAATGAAGCGCAACATCACGATCCAACCCAACCTGGCCGCATGGTTAAAGGCCTACCCTCTCGAAAAAATTCCGCTGGTCCCGCCGAACATGCAACATCTGCGCGCCGCCATCGCCAAACGCTTCGATCTATCCCATGACGTGATGCGGCATACGTTTATTTCCATGTTCGTGGCGAAGTTCCGCTCCATGGGCGAGGCCGCGTTGCAGGCGGGTAACACGGAGTCCATCATCCGCAAACACTACCTCGACTTAAAAAGTCCGTCGGAGGCCGAGCAATTTTTCGGCATCATGCCGAAACGGGCCTTTGTGGATTCGACAACGGCTGTATGCAATCAGGCTGTCGCCTTCCCGCCCGCCCCGGTGCCGTTGCAACAGGCCGGCTGACCGAGGGCGGTTGACGCGCCATCCATCAATAGGGAAACCTCACCGATCTCCGCCGCATCCCGCATCACCGCCTCGGTTACTTCGTCTATTACGCCGCCGCCGAAGTTTCGGCCGATATCCGCACCAAGCAGAAGGTGCCGGTCCGAGGCTGATCCACAGTACAACGCAATCACGCCGCGCCGGTTTTGAGACCGCGCGGCGTTTGCTTTTGTAAAAATACGAAACACATGTTTCGCAAAAAATAGGGCCAGCGCTCGGGGTACCGAACGCTGGCCCTATTTTCATTTGAAAATTGATAGTAGGGTGAGGGCACACACACCAAATCCATCCATGAAAAATCTCCCAGACACCTTCTCAACCGACTGCCGGGCACAAACCGTGAATTCGACCGACAGAGCGTCACCCATCCATGATGAAATCAACCGGCTGCATGAGGAAGCCGTCCGGCAGACGGCTGGCTCCCGAAAATGCCTGGACGCCGCACTGCTGGCGGCTTGGCAGGCCGGACGGTTGCTGATTGTCGAAAAACGACAGATTCGCCGCACGATGGGCGCAGCCTGGGGACTCTGGTTGAACGAAAAGTTTCATGGCACGCACCGCACCGCCCAGAACTACATGCGCCTCGCCGAAAATACGCCCGACGTATCAGTTTTCAGCGGCCTGAGCCTGCGGCAGGTCTATTTGCGCCTCGGCATCGCGACCGAGCCAAAGAGCCGGAGTGATTCCCCTCTCACGGGGAGACTCCCGGCCCATATTCGGCTAGCCAATAAACTGCTTGCTGAATTAGGCACCGGCGACCGGACAGCGCAGACCAACCCGGAGCAAGGTGCCGCCTTTCGGCAGGATTTGCGGGCGCTATACGAGCGACTTCGTCGGCTCTTCGAGTCCGAATCTTCTGTGCGCCCTCCCGCCGCGATGCTTTTCCATAAGAACACAGCATAAAGCTGCTGCCGGCGTACAGGTTGGTTGATTTTGTATTTCCTCCACTGTGCGCTAATCCAAATTCAGACTGTAGCCCGCCGCCGCCGGATCGCAACGAATCCCAAAGTCGCTGCACCGATTATGCCGGCGTATGTGGAGGGCTCGGGAATTACAGAGATATTATCAATCGTCGGGAATGTTAAAGGACCCAATCTAGAGTCTGGACCCGATACGGCAAAGAGGAGGTTGTTTGCATTAGATGCCGGGGTATATGCATAAGGGCCGAAAGAAAAGGAAAACGCGTTATTATTGTCGTCGCTTACGACCCCTTGAACGCTTCCATCCTGATAAAATGTCGCATCCACATTGATGAGGGCACCAAATTGAAATGTGCTGGCCAAGCTCCCGACCTGCGTAGTCGTCCCTACAGCGAGTGAAACGGTTGAATTATTATAGTTCTGATCACCGCGATAGAAATTCAACGCTTAGCCATTGAGGAAGGTACCGTCGTTGTAACGAACAATACTATTACCAAAGCGGTTGAGTGTACCGCCATATCCGCTCGTTTGGGAAAATGTTGCCTTAACGGTCAATGGGCCGGCAAAATCAACTTGCCGGTAAATACCTCCAAATTTATCGGCCTCCGTAAGTACGGCCTGCCCATTTTGCAATGCGAGTGTCCCGCCTTGCTGGCCCGTTATACTTACATTCGACCATCCGTTGCCAACGCTGGAATTATCTGGGCGGGAGAAGTCATCAAAAAAAGGCAATGGCGTTTGGGCATAAAGCCCAAGCGACGTAACGAGAGAGATGACCAGGCTGATCAGTAATGTCTTCATAGGGGTTTTGGTTTAGCAAGGTAGTCCGTGGTCCTAAATCGCCTTACTGTGCGAATCATCTCCCTAGAAGCGGTTCAATGTTGAAGCCTTGCCGACACGCAGAGTTCACGGCTCCGTCACAACACTGGCACAAGAACATTAAATTCGAAACCGAATCAAGATAGTTGCTCATTCAGCCATGTGCGGTGTACCGAACTTTGTAGTATTTAGCCTGAAGGTATTCGCCTGCATTATGACAAGGCGAATGCGACACGGCGCGTGTCGTTTTCGATTCATTTGGCGTAGCCCAAGCGACACCGAGAAAGAAAAAACGCCCCAGCCGGGGCGTTTTGCATTCTGCAAGTTGGGCAATTCTGACCATGACCAAATGATGCCGTCAGAAGGGAACCTCTCCCACGGATGGGTTTTTCAGGTCAGCCAACGCCTGCACTTCCAATTGGGAAATGAAGGGATCAGTTGGCCGGAGGCTGGCGCGATGTGCTGCCGGCATGCTCCGCAAACAAAGCACCTGCGAATCACGGCACCACTCCAATATCTGCCGAAGATTCTCCCCGACGGCAGTAACGCGGTGATGGGAGAAGAAAAGTTCCGCCCGCTCCAAACTGTCTTCGTCAACAAAGCGGATGAATTCAAGGCGTGGCCAGGGCAGAAGCCATATACCCTCCTGCCACGGACAGAGAGTGAGTGTGGGGACCCGTTGATAATGTTTTTCCACACAGAGGTGGACCGGCTGGTTCAATCGGTTCTTTTCGTCAAGGACGTCTCTAAGGGTAATGTTGCTCATAGATGAATACGTTGATGGTTGGACTGGTTTTGGTTGATGTGGGCCATTACGGCCTGATGCCGTTGGAATTGCTGAACCCGTCTGGTCCACTCTGATTGCCGGGCGTCAACCGCCGGGGATTTTTCCAATTTCAAGTCCATCGCGAGTTCACGCGTGCCCGCCTGCTGCACCTGAGCACGGAGCGCCGACTTGTCGGGCGTGAAGACCAGCACCTTTTGCCGGGCACGCGAAATCGTCACGTACCATTGATTCGCATTGGTCGCAGCGCGCTTGGCGGCATCCGACAGGATGACTGTATCCACGGTCTTGCCCTGCGAGCCGTAGGACGTGACGGCGTAGCCACGCACGAGGAGCCGTTGCGAGGGCGCGAGGGTCTTGCGGACACCTTTGCCCGCCTCGACCACGAGCGACCCATCGGGTGCCAGCTCCCGCACCGTGACAAGTTCACCGTTGTTCAACCGGGTTCCTTCGACGGACTTGCCGTTGAACTTAAGTTGCAGCCGGTCCCCCGGAGCAATTTCCATTTCCTTCGCAGCGGCGACGACAAACCGGTTCGCATAGCGGTAGCTCATCGTGGATTGAACCCCGTCTTTTTCGATGATGACGCCTTTTTCATTAGCTCCGATCACAGGGCAGAGTTCGCCCTTGGCGAAACGCCCGTAGCCCCGGAGAAAACCCACATGGTGGCCTGACTGATAAAACCGCGCATCGCGTTTCTGGGCCTCATCCAGATCGACCGGCTGATAAGTTTTCAGCGAAGCACCGGCCCCGAGCTTACCCGCACTTTGCATTTTCTCGCGGATGGCTTCGTTGACCTGCCGCACCTCTTCGCGGGTCTGGGCGACGACAAGCGCCTTTTCCTTACGCTCCAAAGCGGCGAGGAATTCCGCCGCGAGCATGTGATGCATGTTCACCCCGGCGACTTCCCGAATGCACCCCAGCCGGTCGAGCGTATCAAAGGACTTGGCGACGTTGCCCTCTGCCGCCGCTTTCACCGCATTCCGGTATTCGCCGATAAAGGCCCGCTCTCCCGCAGTCCGGCCCAGTTTGGGGTCTTGTCGGCGAATCGTCTGAATCACCGCCGGTTTGAGCCCAGAATGCTTTTCGATGGCTCGCAGGGCATCCGAGGCCGCGACCGATCCATGCTGTCGAGAATCCCCCGAGAGGATTAGCCGGCCCTGATTCGCCCGCACGACGCCGAACAATTCGGCCATCTGCCGGGCACCAATCTGACCGGCTTCATCGACAATCACGACGGCACCCTGTGCGAGCTGTTTTTCCTGCAAAAATGAAGCGAGGGTATTCGCCTTCAATCCATCGGCCTGCAAATCCTGCACCTGCTGGCGTTGCGGTGCCAGTACGACGACCGGGCGACTTGCCGCTGTCAGACCTTGCTCGACTTCCTTCAAGGCGAAAGTTTTGCCCGTACCCGCGCCACCCCGGAACAGCGTGACAAAATCCCGACTCCGCAAAATCTTTTCCACGGCGACAGTCTGTTCAGCCGAAAGCGCGGACGAAGCCCGGTAACTCGGGTTCAGGGCGGCATGCTGGTTTCGGCCATCATGAGCGGCGACGACAACCGCACACTCATAACGCAGGACTTCGCGGGACGTGATTTTATCCGTACCTTTTTCCCGCAATAGGCCGCGTTCATCAATAGCCTGACGCAGCGCCCCCAAGTCGAAATCCTCGCCCCGGCCACGCTCCAAGGCTGCTGACATTAATTCATGCTCCGGCACGACCGCCCGCCGTTCAAAGACGTGTTGTTCAGCCCACGCGACGATTTCAGCCAGGTCGGCTTTCTGAAGCAAATGCAGGGGTCGAACGGCCCACAATGATTTCAAAGCGGAGACTTCCTCTGGTTTCATTTCCTTGCTCCACGTCGAAC
>CAZIQP010000212.1:0-5541 GCA_964541315.1 uncultured Opitutaceae bacterium | reverse complement strand
TACAACTGCGCCGTCGAGGTCATGCGCGGCGCCGAGGCGATCGACAAATACATCGCCCTGCCGCAGCAGGAGGCGTTCGACATCGAATATTGGCTGCTGGAGGAAGCGAAGCTCAAGCGCATGCCCCCCGAGAAGGAGCTCGCGCGCCAGGTCGTGGTGGTCATCGGTGCCGGCTCGGGCATCGGCAAGGAAACCGCCCACCGGCTCGTGAAGGAAGGCGCGCACATCGTATGCGTCGATCTCAACGAGGCGGCGGCGAAAGAAACGGCCGGTGAAATTTCCGCCAAACACGGTCCGGGCATCGGTGTGGCCGGCACCGGTCTTTCCAACTGCGGCCCGGCCATCGGCCTTGCGGCCAACATCACGGAGCGCGCCAGCATCCGCCAGATGCTCGACAATGTCGCCATCGCTTATGGTGGCTTCGATTCCATCTGTGTCACCGCCGGCGTCTTCGTGCCGAGCAACACCACCGGTCATATTCCCGACGACAAGTGGGCGCTCACCTTTGCCATCAACGTCACCGGCGCCTACCTCGTGGGCGATGAGGCTTCCAAGACATGGAAAAAACAGGGTCTGCGCGGCAACCTCGTGCTTACCACTTCAGCCAACGCCGTCGTGGCCAAGAAAGGCTCCGTGGCATACGACACCTCGAAAGCGGCCGCCAATCATCTTGTCCGCGAACTGGCGATCGAGCTGGCGCCGCTCGTGCGCGTCAACGGTGTCGCTCCGGCCACGGTGGTGCAGGGGAGCGCGATGTTCCCGCGCGACCGCGTGATCGGTTCGCTGGCGAAGTACAACATTCCCTACACCGACAAGGAGCCGACCGAGTCGCTCGTGAACAAATTGGCCCAGTTCTACGCCGATCGCACGCTCACCAAGTCGCCCATCACGCCGGCAGATCAGGCCGAGGCGTACTTCCTCCTCGTGAGCAACCGTCTCAGCAAAACCACCGGCCAGGTCATTACCGTTGATGGTGGCCTATACGAAGCGTTCTTGCGCTGAACCCTGCTAAATCATGTCACAGAGAACACAGAGATTCGCGGAGCAGCCCAGAGTTAATTCTCCGGGGCAGCCCGTAGTGTCTTCCTCTGTGACTTCTGTGCGTCCTCCTCTTCCTCTGTGACAAAAAACTCCAAGACAATTCATTGTGCGGCAGTTGATCTCGGGGCGACCAGCGGTCGCGTCATCGTCGGCACCTGGAACGGAAAGCGGCTTGACCTTACCGAGGTGCATCGCTTCCCAAACCAGTTCCGCTCGATCGGTGGACACGACTATTGGGATCTGCCCGGCCTGTGGACGGAAATTTCCGCCGGTCTGCGCGAAGCGAAGAAACGTTTCCCGAAGCTCGCCTCGGTCGGCGTAGACACCTGGGGCGTGGACTATGTGCTGGTCAACGATGCCGGTCGCATGGTGTTCCCGACGCACGCCTATCGCGATGCGCGGACGCAACCCGGCTTGCAACGCCTCGCCAACACGCGCGCCGCCCTGGAGCGGATTTATGCCGCGACGGGCATTTCGAATGTTTTCTACAACAGCAGTCTTCAGTTGGAGGAAACCCTGGCGAATTGCCCGGCGGTGGCGGATCTCGCCACGCGCTGTTTGTTTTTGCCGGACTATTTCAATTTCCTGCTCTCGGGCCGGATGGAGAACGAAATTTCCTTCGCCAGCACGACGCAGTTGCTCGATGTCCACGGCAAGGACTGGTCGCGGGCCGCGCTCGATCATTTCCATATCCCGCCGGTGTGGTTCACGACTCCGATCATGGCCAACACCGTGTTGGGTCCGATGCGTGGCTTCGATGCGTTTAAGGGCGTCAAGGTCGTCGCTGTCCCCGGCCATGACACCGCCTGCGCCTATGATGCGATGCCGGCCGATCCCGCCGGCGGCGATCTCTACATCAGCTCCGGCACCTGGTCGCTGGTCGGTTTTGAGAGCGACCGGCCGGTGCTCGGACACGAGGCACTTGCCGCGCGGATCTCGAACGAACGCACGGGCGACGGCCGCTACCGGCCGCTGACGAATGTGATCGGGCTTTGGTTGCTGGAACAGACCTTGAAGGATTTCACGGCCCGGCCGCGCAATGATAAGGAATGGGCGACGCTGATTTCCGCAGCGGCCAGGCTGCCCGCACCGGAGAAGCTGCTCGACATGGCCTTCAAGGAATTTGCGAACCCTCCATCCATGCGCGGCGCAATCGATGCGCAATTGAAGAGACGGAAGCTGCCTTTGCCCAGGAATCTTGCCGGTTACGTCCGCCTGATTTGCGATTCACTGGGGCAGGGGCATGCCGATGCCCTTCGCGCTTTCGAGCGCCTGGCCGGTCGCAAATTCAGCCGTATTCTCATCGTGGGCGGCGGATCTAAAAACCGCCTGCTCTGCCAGGCCACGGCCGACGCCAGCGGACTGCCGGTCCACGCCTTCACCCTCGAGGGCACGGCCACCGGCAACATCGCTTCCCAGCTCATCGGTCTGCGCGCCGTCAAGAATCTCACCGCTTTCCGCGCCTTGCTCGGCAAGCAACTCAAGCCCTCGATCTACCATCCAAAAGCAGATTAACCACAGAACACACGGAACACACAGAATTTTGAAAACATTCCAATTCATCCTTTCCGTGTTTTCTGTGTATTCCGTGGTTAAATAATTCTCCTCATGAAGTCCTCCTCCTCCCGCCAAAACATCACCGCTGCCTACCGTCTCGCCCGCGAAGCCTACGCGGAGCGCGGCGTCGATACCGATGCCGCCATCAAGCGCGCGCTCGCTGTGCCGATTTCATTGCATTGCTGGCAGGCCGACGACGTGCGTGGACTCGAGACACCGAAGGCGGGCGTTGATTCCGGCGGCATCATGTCCACCGGCGGTTACCCCGGCCGGGCGCGCAACGGCGACGAAATGCGCGCTGATCTCGACCTCGTATTGAAACTTCTCCCCGGCAAGCAACGCCTCAACCTCCACGCGTTCTACGCCGAGACGGGCAAGAAGGCCGTGGATCGCGACGAGATTTCCCCGGCGAACTTCGCCAACTGGCTCGACTGGGCCAAGTCGCACCGGATCGGCCTCGATTTCAACCCGACCTATTTCGCCCACGAACACGCCGCTTCAGGCTTCACTCTTTCCAGCGCCGACAAAAAGATCCGCCAGTTCTGGATCGACCACGGTCGCGCCTGCCGGCACATCGCCCAGCATTTCTCCAAGCAACTCGGCTCGCCCTGCGTGATCAACCACTGGATTCCCGACGGCACCAAGGATCAGCCCGCCGACCGCTGGAGCCCGCGTTCGCGTCTCGTAGAGTCGCTTGATGCGATCCTCGACGACAATCGCGTCAACCGCAGCCACTGCGTCGACGCGGTGGAAGGAAAACTTTTCGGATTGGGCAGCGAGGATTACGTCGTGGGCTCGCACGAATTTTATTCTTCCTACGCGCAAAGCCGGAAGATCGTCCCCTGTCTCGATCTCGGCCACTATCATCCGACTGAGTCGGTGGCCGACAAGGTTTCGGCGCTGATGCAGTTTCATCCGCGTCTGCTCCTCCACACCAGCCGTCCGATCCGCTGGGACAGTGACCATGTCGTGATTCTCGACGATGCCGTCCGCTCGCTTTTTGTCGAGATCGCCCGCGGCAATGCGTTCAATCGCGTTTACGTCGCGCTCGATTTCTTCGACGCCAGCATCAACCGCATCGCCGCCTACGTCGTCGGCGCGCGCGCCACGCGACAGGCAATTCTGCTCGGGATGCTCGATCCTTCGAAACTGTTGAAGGCTGCCGATGCCGGTGGTCGCGGTCACGAGCGCCTCGCGCTGATGGAGCAGGCCAAGGCCATGCCGTGGGGCGCGGTGTGGGACATGCTTTGCGTGCGGGCCGGTACGCCGCCGGCGGATACTTGGCTTGCCGCTGTCGCCAGCCACGAATCAAAAGTACTGGGCAAACGCCGCTGAACATTTGGCTAAATCTGAGCAATCCATGCGGTGTCAACCCGTGAAACTTGTGGTTTAATGTCTTCAGCTCCTCCCATGAATTCCCACAGCTCCAATCCCGACGTCGTTCTCATCGGCAGTGGCGTGATGTCCGCCAATCTCGGCGCGCTGCTCAAGCGGCTCGATCCCAAGCTGCGGATCCAAGTGTATGAGGCGGCCGACGAACTCGCCTTCGAGGCCTCCAACGGCTGGAACAACGCCGGCACCGGCCACGCGGGCATTTGCGAGCTGAGCTACACGCCCAAGCGCGAGCCGGACGGCACGGTGAAGGTGCAGAAGCTGATCGATATCTTCCAGGAGTTTGAGCAGTCGCTCCAGTTCTGGGCGCAGGCCGTCGCGAGCGGCATGATCGACTCGCCCAAGGAGTTTATCAATCCGGTGCAGCACATCAGCTTTGTGCACGGACAGGAGCAGGTGGAGTTTCTCAAGGACCGCCATGCCGGCATGGCCGCGCATCATTTCTTCGCCCCGATGGAATTCACCACCGACCGCGCGAAGATCGGCGCGTGGACCCCGCTGCTCACCGAGGGCCGCGATCCCGCCGTGCCCATCGCCGCCACCAAGATGGACGGCGGCACCGATGTGAACTTCGGCGTCGTCTCGCGCAAGCTGCTCGGCTGGCTCGCGAACCAGGAAGGTTGCGGCGTCGCCGCGGGCAACAAGGTCGTCGGGCTCAGCAAGGCCGGGGCGGGGTGGGATGTCACCGCCCGCGAGTTGAAGACCGGCACGGAGCGCACCGTGCGCGCGAAGTTTGTTTTTGTCGGCGCTGGCGGCGGCAGCATTTTGCTTTTGCAGAAGGCCGGCCTGCCCGAAGCAAAGGGTCTCGGCGGTTTCCCTATCGGCGGACACTGGCTCATGTGCGACGACCCCGCGATCGTGTCACGGCACCAGGCCAAGGTTTACGGACAAAACCTCCCCGAGGCGCCCACCATGGCCGTGCCGCATCTCGATCAACGCATCCTCGACGGGAAGAAGACGCTCCTTTTCGGGCCCTTTGCCGCGTGGACCACGCGCTTCCTGCACCGCACCGGCAGTTGGACCGACCTCGTGCGCTCGGTGAAACCGCACAATCTGACGACGCTGCTCAAGATCGCCGCCACCAACATCCCGCTCATGAAATATCTGCTGCAACAGGGCACGCAGAGCATGGCCGATCGCATGAAGGTGATGCACATTTTCTATCCCAACGCGCAGGCCAAGGACTGGAAGCTCGTGGATGGCGGCATCCGCGTGCAGGCCATCAAGAAGACCGACGGCGAAGCCGGCATCGTGCACTTCGGCACGGAAGTCCTCACCAGCGCCGACAAATCCATGTCCGCCCTCCTCGGCGCCAGTCCCGGCGCGTCGGTCTCGGTGAACATCGTGATGGAGGTAATTAAAACCTCCTTTCCGCACCTCCTAGAAGGCGACGCCGGCAAGAAGCGGATCGAGGCCATCATTCCAACCTACGGGACCGACTACCGCGCCCCGGACAAAGCGCAGCGGTTCAGTGAACTTCAACGCAAGGCCAAGGTAGCACTCCAGTTGGTCTAGCCCGCTCTTGTCGCGCCGTCTTGTCGGGCCATAGCT
>CAZIQP010000211.1:0-5560 GCA_964541315.1 uncultured Opitutaceae bacterium | reverse complement strand
TCACCCAGTCGCGCATCGCCTCGTTGATGGCTTCCTTGAGCGTCTTCTGGCCGGCTTCCACGCCGATCACCTTCGCCCCCATCAGGCGCATGCGAAACACATTCAACGCCTGTCGCTCCATGTCGTGCGCTCCCATATAAACCACGCATTCCAGGCCGAACTTAGCGCAAGCCGCCGCGGTCGCGACGCCATGCTGGCCGGCACCGGTCTCGGCGATGATGCGCTTTTTGCCCATGCGCTTCGCGAGAATGGCCTGCGCCAGCGCGTTGTTGATCTTGTGCGCCCCGGTGTGCAGCAGATCCTCGCGCTTCAGATAAATTTTTGCCCCGCCACAATGGCCGGTCAGACGCTCGGCAAAATAAAGCTGGGTCGGCCGGCCCGCGAATTCCTTCAGATGGTGCCGCAACTCGCTTTGAAAACCCGGATCATCACGCGCCACTTTATACGCGTCGGTCAGTTCCTGAAGCGCGGTCATGAGCGTCTCGGGCACAAACACCCCGCCATAAGGACCAAAATGCCCCTTGGCATCGGGTTGAGTGAAGCGCGGAGCCTGAGTGGCGGCGGGTGCGGGAGCTGACATAGGCCAACACGACTAGGTGCCGCACGGAGGAAACGCAAACGGGATTTCCGAGCCGTTTCCCACTTCCAGCTTACACCCGCTTGATCGTCAGCAGCGTGAAATCGTCGCGCAGGCCGGTGTTGCCGGTGAAACGCTGGCCGGCTTGGAGAACCGCGTCGTTGATCTGTTTCGCCGAGCCATGGTTGGCGCTGCGCAAGGCGTCGGACAACCGCGCACTGCCGAACTCCTGGTCCTCGCTGTTGGGCGCCTCGGTCAGGCCGTCGGTGTAAAGCAGCAGCACATCGCCCACCATAAATGGCACGACAATATCCGCAATGGCCTGATCGAACATCCCAGGCGGCACCAGACCGAGTGGCATGCCCTCGGAGACGACATACTCGCAAACCGGCAGGCCCGTCGCACGGTCGCGTTTCAGGAAAAGGGGCAGCTCATGCCCGGCGCGAGCCAGGATCACTTGTCCCGCCGAGGGATCGACGATGGCATAGACCATGGTGATATAAATGCCGTTGCGGACATCACCGGCCAGCGCCTGGTTCAGTTCCGAGAGCGCCCGGGCCGGAGAATCGAAGCGCCCGGCAATCTGGTGCAGCAGGGTGCGGCAAATGGCCATGTGCAGCGAAGCCGACACGCCTTTGCCCGAGACATCCGCCACCACCACACCCAACCGGCCCTCGCCGAGGTGAAAAACGTCGTAGAGATCACCCGTCACTTTTTGCGCCGCCATGTAGCGGGCATCGACATCGAGGCCGGCCAATTGCGGCAGCGTATGCGGCAGCAGCATCTGCTGCACATCACTCGCGAGCGACAGATCCACATCAAGGCGCTGCTTGGCCACCTGCAGCTCGATAAAATCCGTGTTGTACACCGCGAGACCGGCCTGCTCGGCCAAAGTCGCCACCAGGGAATAATCCGTCTGGGTAAAAGGCAGGCCGTCGGCTGAATTGCACACGCACAGGACGCCGATCAATTGCTGGCGCACCATGATGGGCGCGGCGATCACCGAACGGACAACAAGTGCCGGATCGTCGTGCTTGACCACCCGGGGATCGGAGGGCGCATGCTCGATGAGTTCGCCCCGACCGGTCGCGGCCACCCGGCCAACCACGCCTTCGCCGACGGGAAATTCCTCGGACTTGAGGACCTGCTCGATGAATTTCGCGCGTCCCATCTTCAATTTTTCCTGATCGGGAATCGGCCGGTGCGGCGGAAACAGCCCCTCGACCGCCACGCCCCGCAGCATGTTGTCCGCGCGTTTTTCAAAAATGCAGGCGCTCAGCGCCCCGGTGCTGATAATGGCGGCGTGCACAATGCGTTGGAAAAGTTCGTCCCGGGTCAGCCGGGCGCCGACGGCGTCGACCATGTTATGCATGAAGTCGAGCACGATGGTCCGCTCTTCCAACAGGCTGAGTTTCTCCTCCTCGAGCTGCGCCACCTTGCCGCGCGCGCGCCAGTAGCTGCCGTACACCAGCACCGCGCCAAGAATCACGCCGAGGATGAAAAACATCATGGGCGCAATCCGGCTTCCCGCACAGGCAGGTCAATGGACGGAATACAACCGGGAATACTCATGAATAACTGTTCCAAACCCTCAGGGCGAATTGAGCTGGTTGCGCAAGAATGCCATCACGTCCTGGAACTTCGCGGCATTGGCCGGATCGGCGGTGAGCAGGTGTTCATGCGCTTCCAGCACCAGCCGGGTCCGCTCGATTTCCGAGCGCATCTGCTCCGTCAGCGCCAGGGCTCCGCCGCCCAGATTCATGGAGAAACTGCCCGCATCCACCACCGCCAGCCGGTGCAAACCGAGATTGCGGATGAGCTCAAGATTGCGCTCCCCCACCCGGACCAGCGTGAGCGTGCCCGCCGGAGTGCGCCTGCGCAGCTCCAGCGCCGCACCGGCCAGCACGCCAAGAAACGTGCTGTCCATGCTCGTGCATTGCTGGAAATCGACCGCGATCCGGCCCTTTCCCTGCCGGGCCATTTCGGCAAAAAAATCCTTCAGACTGCCGCTGTTCATGAACGAAGCCCGCCCTTCAATCCGGACGAGCACCGGATCGACGTAGGCATCGACAAGGAAGGTTGGTTTGACGGGATCTGACATTGGAATTGAGATAATCGGGCCGCTGAAGCCGCTCGGCATCAGCGAAGATACCGGCAGTTTTTAATTCTTCGCCACAATCTGGCGCAAAACGTAGGGCAAAATGCCGCCATGCTGGTAATAGTCGATCTCGATGGGCGTATCAATGCGGCAGCGCACCGGGACGCTTTCAACGGCACCGTTTTTTCGCGTGATTTTTAAGATCAAGTCCTGCTGCGGCTTGATCGCGGCGGTGAGGCCGACGACATCGTAGCTTTCCGTGCCATCGAGTTTCAGCGTCTGCGCCGTCGTGCCTTCCTTGAACTGCAGGGGCAGCACGCCCATGCCGACAAGATTGGAGCGGTGGATGCGCTCGAAGCTCTGCGCGACGACGACTTTCACGCCGAGAAGATTCGTCCCCTTCGCCGCCCAATCGCGGGAGGAACCCGTGCCGTATTCCTGGCCGGCGAGAATGATGAGAGGAGTGCCGGCTTTTTGATAAGCCATCGATGCGTCGTAGATCGAAGTCTCGATGCCATCGGCGCCAATCGTGTTGCCGCCTTCCTTGCCGCCGAGCATCAGATTTTTGATACGCACGTTCGCGAAGGTGCCGCGGGTCATCACCCGGTCATTGCCACGGCGCGAGCCGTAGGAATTAAAATCTTCGAAGGTGACTTTGTTATCGAGCAGGTACTTTCCGGCCGGTGAACTTTTCTTGATCGCACCGGCCGGCGAGATGTGATCGGTCGTCACGGAGTCACCGAAGATGCCGAGCGCACGCGCGCCCTTGATCTCGGCGATGGAGCCAGGCGTCATCGAGAAATTCGTGAAGAACGGCGGCTCCTGGATGTACGTGGACTTCGCGTCGAAGGCGTAGACGTTGCCCGTGCTGGAAGGGATCTCGTTCCACTTCGGATTCTGCGCGGCGAAATCGGTGTAAAGCTTGCGAAACACCTCGGGCTTGAGTGCGGCGGCCATTTGATCACGGACTTCCTTCAGCGTCGGCCATAGATCCGTCAGGAAAACATCCTTGCCCGACTGATCCTTGCCAATGGGCTCTTTCGAGAGATCGATATCCACGCGGCCGGCGAGCGCGAAGGCGACCACAAGCGGAGGCGACATCAGGAAGTTGGCCTTGATGTTCTGGTGGACGCGGGCTTCGAAGTTACGATTGCCCGAAAGCACCGAAGCCGCAACGAGATCGTTCTTCACCACAGCGTCCTCGACCGGCGCGGCCAGCGGGCCGGAGTTGCCGATACAAGTCGTGCAACCGTAGCCGACCGTCTGGAAACCCAGTTTGTCGAGATACGGCGTCAATCCGGTTTTGTTCAAGTAATCGGTGACGACACGCGAACCGGGGGCCAGCGAGGATTTCACGAGGTGATTAACCTTCAGGCCTTTCTCAACGGCCTTCTTCGCGACCAATCCAGCCGCAAGCATCACGCTCGGATTGGACGTGTTGGTGCAGCTCGTGATGGCGGCGATGAGCACGGAACCGTGGCCGAGCTTCTGGCCGTTCACTTGCGCGCTGATCGAAGCAAACTCTTCGGCCTTCTTGCCAAAGCCATTTTCGGTCACGGGCTTTGCAAACGCGGTGGTGAACTCCTGTTTGAGATTCTTCAGCTCAATGCGGTCCTGCGGCCGCTTCGGACCGGCGACACTCGGGACGACGGTTGAAAGATCGAAATCGACCACTTGCGAATAGTCGATCTGACCCTTCTGCGGAATGCCCCAGAGGTTTTGCGCCTTGTAGTAGGCCTCGTAGGTGGCGACCTGTTTTTCATCGCGACCGGTGGCGCGGAGATAATTGGTGCACTCGGCGTCGATCGGGAAGAAGCCCATCGTCGCACCGTATTCGGGCGCCATGTTGGCGATGGTCGCGCGGTCAACCACCGGCAGCGCCGCGGCGCCGGGGCCGAAAAATTCCACGAACTTGCCCACGACCTTCGTCTTGCGCATGAGCTGCGTGATCGTGAGCGCAAGATCGGTGGCGGTAACGCCTTCCTTGAGCGCGCCGGTCAGATGCACGCCCACGACGTCGGGCGTGAGGAAATACACGGGCTGGCCGAGCATGCCGGCTTCCGCCTCGATCCCGCCGACGCCCCAGCCCACGATGCCGATACCGTTAATCATCGTGGTGTGCGAATCGGTGCCGACGAGTGTGTCGGGATAATAGACGTTACCCGCGCTCAGCACGCCCTTGGCGAGATATTCAAGATTCACCTGGTGCACAATGCCGATGCCGGGCGGAACGACCTTGAAGGTGTCGAACGCCTGCATGCCCCATTTCAGGAACTGGTAACGCTCGCGGTTGCGGGAGAATTCCAGCTCCAGATTTTTTCCCATCGCCTCGGCGCTGCCGGCGAAATCCACCTGCACCGAGTGGTCGACCACGAGATCCACCGGCACGAGTGGCTCGATGATCTTGGGATTCTTGCCCATCTTCGCCACGGCGGAACGCATGGCGGCGAGATCAACCAGCAGCGGCACGCCCGTAAAATCCTGCAACACGATCCGCGCGACCACGAACGGAATCTCCGCCGTGCGGGCCTCTGTGGGCTTCCAGTTCGCAAGCTCCCGGATATTCGACTCCAACACGCGTTTGCCGTCGCAGTTGCGCAGCACGGCCTCGAGCACGAGGCGGATGCTCACCGGCAGACGCGAAATCGGGAAACCGGCTTTTTCGAGCGCGGGCAGCGAGTAGAACTGCTTGCCGCCTTCGAAGGCTTGCAGGGTGTTGAAGGGATTCGGGAGAGACACGGGATTTTCGATTTTGGAATTACGATTTTCGATGAAAGGAAAAGGATCGCTGGCTGAAACTGTCGGAGGGGCTTTACGCCCCGAAGATGAATCGGGGCGTAAAGCCCCTCCGACAGCAAAATAAGCAATTATTTGGCCAACGCCGC
>CAZIQP010000210.1:0-5594 GCA_964541315.1 uncultured Opitutaceae bacterium | reverse complement strand
CACCCACGTGCCAACTCCGACGGAAAGTCCGGGGCACCCGGAGCGACGCTTACGTTAAATTCGAGCCATTAGCGATTGTTTCGAGAGCGGAAATATCCAGAACTACAATAACAATACCGCGATCTTGAAAAACCTTTAGTTGTTCTCGGGCTGCATGCTGAGTATAGCGATCACCAGAAATTCCATTTTTCGAAAATAGAATTCCAAATTTTGCCTTTGTAGAATCGAGCACACGGCAAAATTTAGCCATTGTTGTGAAATCTGCCGCACTTTCCCAGTCCTTACATTCGCAAACAAAGTAGCGTCCAAACTCTGATCGAAAATCCACTTCGGGGCCGTTCATTGAGCATACTAGATCATAGTCTGTGGAATGCGTACGAACTCTGCGAACCGCACGACAGCTTGGCATGCACGACATCAAATATTGAGCGAGGATTTCAAGGAATTGTCCACCGCCACTACCAAGTCGATGCAACAGTTGTTTGGCATATGATTGGTTTATTATGTAGTACGATGACTCGTTTGGATCAGGAATCTCGACTAACCAGCGATCATCGACCTTCTGAAGGATCGCTTCAGGGAAAAGTGCCATTTCACTGAGCTCAGACACAGATTGCACAAATTCTCGGGCGTACCGGCGTAACTCCGAGTCAGGTAGCCCTCTTTGCCACACCAATCGAAAATATACGCCTGTTGCATCGGCTTCGATAACACCATCGCCAGTGAGCGCGTCCTCTGCCAGTGTTAGCATAAGGTATCGTTTAGCGTGCACAAAGTAGCCCAAGTCACGGAAGCAATCGCTAATCCAACATAACGGCATCCCTTTGTGAATCCTGACTCCATCATTTTGCTGAGCCAGTAGCATTTGCTCATATAGCCCGAAGAAAATACGGAGTGCTACATGTGGACGTTCAGTGAAAAGATAAATTAGTCCGCATTGTTCCCATACCTGATTCTTCTCTTTTTGGGAAATAACGGATGGAGGATATTCGCTTTTGAAAAATTCGAGCAATTTTAACGCGCCGTCCCGTTGATTTATGAGTTCTTGGGCTCTTCGGGGCGCATGTTGCAAAATCCAGCTTTGTACTTGTTGCAAGGGCAGTGAATCGGGATTGTTGGGCATAACCTTTTTGGGTCAAAACGTTGATAGCTTATCATTCTCGAACTGTGGAAAGACCTGATAGGGCTCAGGCTGTAATTGTTATAATCAAATACGGTTGGTCAAAGATATGCGTGGCTTGGACAGGGGCTCGTCTTTGGCTGGTGTAGGACGACTCAGTCTTTCGTTGGTCGCGCTACGATATCGATTATCGGCCGAATGTTTTGTCGAGGAACGTGAAGGTGGGGATCATCAGCGTTGCCATGTAGGCGGGATCTTCGTGGCCGGCACCGGGCAGAATAACGAGGGTGGATTTGGCTCCGGACTTCAACAGGGCTTCGTGCAGTCGCTGTGCTTGCGCGGGAGAGATGATCTGGTCGGCGTCACCATTCGTGATCAGGAAGGGCGGCAGTTTTTTAGCGGTGGGCAGATAGTGGGCGACGCTGAGCTCGGGTCCGGGCAGGCGGTCTTCCGCACCGTACCAAACAACGACGGCTTGCACCGCACTCGAAATCTCAACGCTGGCCAGGCTGGGATCGTCAAACACCGTGGGTTGATCTCCCGTCGCTCCGAGCATTGCCGCCATGTAGCCGCCGGCGGAATTGCCCCAGACCGCGAACTTCCCGGAATCGAGCTGATATTTGGCCGCGTTGGCCCGAAGGAAACGTACCGCGGCTTTGCCATCTTGAATCGCCGGAAGTGCGGCCATCCCCATGGAAGTCCCGAGACGGTGGTTGAGGCTGACCACAGCGTAGCCTTTCGCGGTGAGCGCCGCCACGTCAGGAACCTGAATCTGAAACGGACCATAGCGACCGACCGGTTTGGGCGGCGGACCGAAATCCCGTCGCGGCATGGAGCGTTTGTCGCCGACAGTAAAGCCACCGCCATGAATCCAGATTATCACCGGGGCCAACGCGGGGCCGGGTTTCGGCAAATACAGATCGAGCTTTTGTGCGGGAGATTTGTCGGCGTATGCGAGATCAGCGAAGCTGGGCTGTGGAGGAGATGGAGCGGTTGATTCCGCCTGTAGGGTCGGGAGCATGCAGGTAAGAAGAATGAGCGCGCCGAGCGAAGCAAAGACCGCTTTTGCCCACACAGGGTCTACTTCCCGACGATTCAGCGCGTCGATGATGAGTCCGGAATCGACGATGTAACGTGGATCAGACACTCAGTCCTTTGCGTCGGGACAAGTCACCGGGGCCGTCGACCATCCCAATGGCATCCGGGGCGAACCGCCATTTCTTGCTCAACTTTGCGGAGTCCACCGAACGTCTCGCAGAACCATTCTTGCCGCCACGTGGCTTGTCACCGGTCACAGACTTTCTGGAGGAATTGCGAGTGCTCGTAGGCATGGTGGACAGCTGGCAGGCAATGGCGGTTTGGTCAAGGAGCGTGCTGTTGGTTAGGTACCATCCGCACACGGTTGTTGCGATGAGGGCTACGTCGCCAGTCGAGGGTGGGCGGTGATCGAATTCAATGCGGTGTGGGGTGCCGGACTGAATGGCTGTGATCCAGAAAAAGTCTGGCCTGCTGTTATAATGGCGTCTGGGCTTGTTGGCTATTGATGTGCGATCTCCGATTCTTTTTGCATGTGGATGCAGTTGGCTATTCACAGTAGTCGTGTTTCCCGAATTTCCAAACGCCCGTCGGCGGATGAAAGAAATGTGGTCCGCAGCTTTCTTCCAGGGTATGCACGGCGATCCGCTATTCGCTGGCTTGCCAGTTCGCGTGCAGAAGGAGGGAAATCGCGCGCGCATCGGCGGTTCGGAAATGAACTATATTAATATTTCCGCAGGGGGGAGCCTCCCGGCCCGCATCGCGGAAGGCCAATCGGTCGCAGAGTTTTACGATAGCGCCGAATCTATGGGCAAGCAAATGGGCGAACAGCAGGCGAAACACTTGTTTGAGAAGATGAGCGAGCCGTCCATTGTTGCTCAGACTATCAACATCACAGAGGAGACCACGTTCGACGATCTTCTGGCGCTCTGGGACAAGATGGAGGTCCGCTTCATCAAGGGCATGCCTCATTGGCCGTCGATCATCTCCAATCAGCGTGGCCTGGATATTGTCCGTAGTTTGATTGAGTGCGCACAGGAGGATCCTGCATCCCGCGAGAAGTGGCGACTCCTGATCGAGAAAAAACAGAAAGAATTCAATGAAAGAGAGGCTCGCCGACGACTGGTTGACTAGGATCAACGAGCGCGGCTACGACGTCGCGTTCTGCCAAGTTCTGCTTTCCAAGGGGAAGCGGGTGCTTCGAGCTGGCCATAGCCCTGTCGAACACGGCAAGGACGTCATTGCGACCTCAGCCGACCTGTCCGACGTCTGGGCCTACCAGCTAAAGACCGGTGACATCACGCTCAAAGATGTCCAAAAGCTCCAAGGCCAGATGGGCATGCTCGTCGAGACCCGGCCAATGTTTCCCGGTCTGCCGCCGATCTTTTCCTACCACCCGGTCCTCGTCACCACCGGTGAATTCAACGAACCGGCCATGTCCCTGATCAAAGAACTCAACGAGAGTTGGCGCGTGCGCAACCTGCCGGCTCTCGAGGTGATCAACGGTCGCGCACTTCTGGCCGACCTTCTTGAGCTTTCCCACGACTTCTGGCCGGTCGCAACGCCTGATGTCCGTACGCTCCGCTCCCTGTATCTGGTGGAAGGGAAGGGGGACTTTGACCCGAAAGGTTTCGGTGAACTGATGATGCGGCTCATGCAGTCATCTGTTGCCGCCAAGAATGTGTCTCGCCAGGCCGCTGCCGCAAACCTCTTTGCTAGCTACCTGCTCGGCCCCTTTTACGAGAATACCGACCACTGGAGCGTTTTTCGTGGTTGGACGATCTGTGCTGCAGCGATCGCCTGGGCAGGGGAATCATCCATTAGTGACAAGTCCGACTGGCACGAGCCGTTCCTCCTAGCCCGTGAGGCCGCCCAAACCGCGCTCGCCTCCCTAGCGAACGAAGCCGACGACGAGAACAACTTTCGCGCGGGTGCCATGGAACTCGACGACTACACCCGCGTTCGCAACACGACTGTGATGGCTGCTGTCGCCGCCAGTGTTCTCATCGCCAACTCGTCAGGCAAGAAAAACGATACCGACGTCACACTCGCTCGCATCAAATCATTCGCTGCCCAAGGGCGTTTCATTTACTGGGGCGAAGGTGCTTTCTCCCAACACCTCGTCCTGTTCTGGTTCCTGAAATGCGCTAGCGAGGACGGCGCAGCGAAGGATTTCCTGCTAAACACCATTCAACTGGTCACTGACCGTCAGCAGCGCGACAGCACAAATCCCCTTCCAAATCCCTACCAGTCACCGGACGATTGCCTCACAAAGCTATTATCCGAAACCGAAGAACCTACGATGAAATCGGCGGTGGAGTCGGGAAATCTCTATCCGCTAATCATATTGTGCGCCCGCCATCAGCTGCGATCCGAACTTACGGCCCTCTGGCCAAAAATTACCAATGTGTTTATGTCGTGGCTGCTCGTGGAGAAGCCCATCGATGTGCTACAGTGGGACTGCGACACCGGTACAGAACACTCCCAGCAGTTCGGCGAGCAAAGTTGGGCCGATCTCATCGGTGCCGCTAACCACGAGAATCGCGACCGCCTCCCGTCCATTCTCTGGGATGACCCTGCTTTCGCCATCATGTTCATGCTGACGTTTCAGCATCGCATGCTCACTAGCTTGGTGAAGCGGTTGGACGACGTGCTTTTGCCGCGGGCAAAATAATATGGCTGTCGTTAGTCGGAGAGTTTTACCTTCTGACTTCGCATTATATTGTAGAGAGAATATCGTTAAGCGTTTTGCTCGGACGTAGGGCGGCGGAGGCGAGTTTGTCGTCGGGTTGGTAGTAGCCGCCGATGTTCGTTGGTTTGCCCTGTACGGCGATCATTTCGGCGACGATTTGTTTTTCGGCGGCGGTGAGTTTCTCGGCGATGGGTTTGAAGATCTTCTGGAGTTCGAGATCGGAAGTCTGGGCGGCCAACGCCTGCGCCCAGTAGAGGGCGAGGTAGAAGTGGGAGCCGCGGTTGTCGATACCGGCGCCGACTTTTCGGGCGGGACTCTTGTCGTACTCAAGGAACTTGCCGTTGGCGGTGTCGAGGGTGTCGGCGAGGACCTTGGCTTTCGCGTGTTTTTGGGTGATGGCGAGGTGCTCGAAGCTGGCGGCAAGGGCGAAGAATTCGCCGAGGCTGTCCCAGCGGAGGAAATTTTCCTCGATGAATTGCTGCACGTGCTTGGGCGCGGAACCGCCGGCGCCGGTTTCGAAGAGGCCGCCGCCGTTCATGAGCGGAACGATGGAGAGCATCTTGGCACTCGTGCCGACTTCGAGGATCGGGAACAGATCGGTGAGGTAGTCGCGGAGGACGTTGCCGGTGACGCTGATCGTGTCCTGTCCGGCCTTGAGGCGGACGAGCGTGGCGAGGCAGGCGGCGGCTGGCGGGAGAATCTGGATGTCGAGGCCGGTGGTGTCGTGCTGGGCGAGGTAGGTTTTCA
>CAZIQP010000209.1:0-5645 GCA_964541315.1 uncultured Opitutaceae bacterium | reverse complement strand
ACCCAGCCGAACATGCACCTCACCAAGACGGTTTACATCGGCGAGTCCAAGGCTGACGGTCAGTTCAAAATTCTACAGACCTTTGCTGACGTCTATGGCGAACCGCACCTGAAGGGTACCTTCAAGGCCAAGGAATAAAGCTTCCGACCAAGCGTCGGATAACCACTGACGCTCGGTTTCATTTTTCCCAGGGGCGGTTCCGCCAGGACCCGCCTCTTTTTTTTGAATATTCATTTGGAAATTATGCCCATGGACGCTGATAGGCATCCCGCGTGCTATATGAGCATTATTCATGATTAGTTCCTTTCGTCGCATTCTCATGGCTTGGAAATCATTCATCCGCCCCTTGCTTGGCGCGATCGGCGTTGGACTTGGCCTTTTCGCACCAGGTCGCGCCATGGCCGCACAAGAAACTCCGCGTGCAACCATTGTCCGCGCGATTCTCGCCCCCGACCAGGCGCAAAAACGCGAGCTGATCGGTTCACTTCTCGGCGAAGGCGACGAGGCGATCCGGGAGCTGTTCACCGCCTGGCGGCAGGACGGTTTGTTTGTCTACACCGCGCCTGATGGGGCAAAAATCCCCGTCGCACTGACGGGCGACAAGGATGCGCAAGGCGCCCAAACGGCCATTCGCGTGGACGACGGCAAACCTCTTCTCGACGCCGGTGGACAGCCGCTGCGCTTGGTCGGAAGCCGGCTGGCCGCGGTGGAACATGATGCCAGCCTCAGACGCGCCATGAAAACGGTCGTTGACCTGCTCGATCTTGGTTCCCCCGTTCTCGCCAAACGCCTGCGCGCCATCCAGACCATCGGTTTTGCGCAGAAGCCCGACAAGCTGGCCGCATTGCACGCGCGCAGCCGGATTGAGCCGGAGAAGGAGGCCAAGATGGAGTTGCGCGAAGCGATTGCCCTGATCCAGTTGGTCGATCCCGACGATGCGGTGAAGATCAAGGCGCTCGACGAATTGCGGGAACTGCACAACTCGTCCAGCTATGACCTGATCAAGGCGCTGCGGGTCAAGGCGGAGGCCGCGGCCAAACCGTCGGTCATCGCGGCGGCAACGGCCGCCCTCGAGGCGATCGATCATCACCGGTCGGTCGTGAATTTTTTTGGCACGCTCTTTCGCGGCCTCAGCGCCGGCAGCATTTTGCTGGTGGTGTCGCTCGGCCTCGCGATCACGTTTGGCCTGATGGGCGTCATCAACATGGCGCACGGCGAGATGATCACCGTCGGGGCCTATGCCACCTACATCACCCAGAATGTCTTTGGTGAGGGCATGCATTTCACCCTGCCTTTCGTCAAAATAGCCGTCCACCTGCCCGGGCTTCATCTGACGGGCTGGGCCTTCCAGTTGTATTTCGTGGCGGCCATTCCGCTTGGCTTTTTGAGCGCAGCGCTCGTGGGAATTGCCCTCGAGCGCAGTGTCATCCGTTTCCTTTATCGCCGGCCGCTCGAAAGCCTGCTCGCGACCTGGGGCGTCTCGCTGATTTTGCAGCAGATGTTCAAGCTCACCTTTGGCTCCAACAACGTGAATGTGGACAGCCCCGTTTACCTGAGCAGCAACTGGACGGTTTATGACATCACCTTTGACTGGAACCGCGTGTTCGTCATCGGTTTTGCCGTGGTGATTGTGTTCGGCGTGTGGCTCGTGCTGACCAAAACGCCGCTCGGTCTGCTCATTCGCTGCGTGATGCAGAACCGCACCATGGCGTCGTGCATGGGCGTGCGCACGGAGCGCGTGAACATGCTCACCTTCGGGCTGGGTAGCGGACTGGCCGGACTGGCCGGCGTGTTTGTGACGCAGCTCGGCACCGTGGGCCCGTCGATGGGTCAGGAATATATTGTGGACAGCTTCATGACCGTCGTCGTGGGCGGCGTCGGCAGCATCTTCGGCACCGTGGTGAGCGCACTGGGCATCGGCCTGGCCGACCAGTCGCTCCAGCAGATTCTCCTCAATCCCGTGATGGGCAAAATTCTTGTTCTGGTCACGATCATCCTGTTCCTGCAATGGCGGCCCACCGGCCTCTTTGCCGCCCGCAGCCGCAGCCTTGACTGAACCCTGCTTCCTTCCGTCCACCCCAACCGCATGAGTCCTTCTCCCAACGACCGCTCCTTTTTTCGCTCACGTCACCTGGAATTCACCGTGGTCGGAATATTTCTGGTGCTGCTGACCGTGATTTTTCCGCTGCTCAATGCCCATGGCGCGATCAGCGACTACACGCTCACGCTCTGGGGCAAATATCTTTGCTACACCCTGCTGGCCCTTTCCGTGGACCTGCTGTGGGGTTACGCCGGGTTGCTCAGTCTCGGCCAGGCCCTGTTCTTCAGCCTGGGCGGTTACATGCTCGGCATGCATCTCATGCTGCTGATCGGCCCGCTGGGCAGCTACGCCAAGGCGGGGCAAAATCCGGCCGGCCTGCCGGATTTCATGGTTTTTCTCGGCCACACTTTTCTCCCGGCCTTCTGGCGGCCGTTCCAGTCTTTCGGATTCTCCGTCATGATGGTGTTTGTGCTGCCGGCCGTGGTGGCGCTCATCTTCGGCTTCCTGGCGTTCCGCTCGCGCATCAAGGGGGTTTATTTTTCCATCCTCACCCAGGCCCTGACTTACGCGGCCTCGATCCTGTTTTTTCGCAACGCCCTGCTCATGGGCGGCAACAACGGCTTCACCGATTTCAAGTTCATCCTCGGTCATTCGCTCGTGGATCCGGACACTGGTCCCGCCACCATGCGCGGCCTGTTTGTGGTCAGCGCGCTGGTGGTGCTGCTGGTCTGCCTCCTCTGCCACTGGCTGAACGGCACCAAATTCGGCCTCGTGCGGCAGGCCATCCGCGACGGGGAAAACCGCGTGCTTTTCAGCGGTTACGCCACGGCGAATTTCAAGCTGTTTGTCTTTGTCATCGCGGCGATGATTGCGGCCGTGGGCGGCGCGCTGTTTGTGCCCCAGGCGGGCATCATCAATCCGGACCAGATGACTCCGGCCAAATCCATCGAAGCCGTCGTCTGGGTCGCCGTGGGCGGCCGTGGCACCCTGATCGGCCCGATCATCGGCGCCATTGGCATCAACGCGCTCCGGAGCTGGGCCAACCAGGCTTATCCCGATTCGTGGCTTATCATCCTCGGGGCGCTTTTTCTCATCGTGGTGCTTTTCCTGCCGGGCGGCATCGTCAGCCTGCCGCCCAAGATCGCGGCGCTCTGGCGCCGCTCCCGCCAACCCGCCGCTGAAAACTCATGAGCCGGAACATCCTCACCGTCGAAGAAGTTTCGAAGACCTACGATGGTTTCAAGGCCATCACCAACCTGAATTTCCATCTGAAGGAGGGCGAGCTGCGCACGGTCATCGGTCCCAACGGCGCGGGTAAATCCACCTTCTTCGACCTCATCACCGGCCGGGCCAAACCCGACACCGGCAAGATCGAGTTCGCGCCCAAGACCGACCTGACCAAGCTGAAGGAATACGAGATCAACCGCCTCGGCATTGGCCGGAAATTCCAGACACCCAGCGTCTATGTGGAGCACACCGTGTGGGACAATCTCATCCTGTCGCTCAAGGGCCCGCGCAGTGTTTTCGCGACCCTGATCTACCGGCTTTCCTCCGAAGACCGCGACCAGATGGATGAACTGCTCAAGCTTATCCGCTTGGACAAGAAACGCGATTGGCCCGCCGGCCAGCTCTCGCACGGCGAAAAACAATGGCTGGAAATCGGCATGCTCCTCGCGACCAATCCCAAACTTTTGCTCGTCGACGAACCCGCCGCGGGCATGACCGATGAGGAAACCCACCGCACCGGCGAACTGCTCCTCTCGCTGGCCGGCAAACACAGCCTCATCATCGTCGAGCATGACATGGCCTTTGTGAAACAGATCGCCAAGAACGGCACGGTCACCGTGCTGCACCAAGGCTCGGTGCTCTGCGAAGGCAGTTTCGACGAAGTCCAGTCCAACCAAAAAGTCCGCGAAGTCTATCTCGGCCGCGGCAAACACGGCAATAGATGAACCCCCTCCTGCAACTTTCCTCGGTCGAAGCCAACATCGGCGGCTCGCGCATTTTGCGCGGAGTGGATCTTGAAATCGGCGCCAGCGAAGTCGTCGCCCTCATGGGCCGGAATGGCGTGGGCAAAACCACCACCCTGCGCTGCATCACCGGCGTACTGCCCATCCGCACCGGCAGCATCACCTTCGCCGGCCAGCGTATTGACCAGATGACGCCCGATGCCCGCGCCCGCGCCGGCATCGGCTATGTGCCGCAGGGTCGCGATATTTTTCCACACCTTACCATCGAGGAAAATCTCAAGGTGGGCCTGGTCATTCATGGCCGCAAAGGCGCCCAAGCCAAGGCCATGCTCGAAAAGGTATTTTCTCTTTTCCCGGTGCTCAAGGAAATGCTCGGCCGCAAAGGCGGCGTGCTCTCCGGCGGCCAGCAACAGCAGCTCGCCATCGGTCGCGCCCTGCTGACCAGTCCGAAACTGCTCATTCTCGACGAGCCCACCGAAGGCATCCAGCCCTCGATCATCGATCATATCGGCGACACTTTGAAAAAGCTCAAGACCGAGGGGTTCGGCCATGATGGCCACAATTATCCGGCGGAGATCCAGAACGCCGTCAGGGTGCTCAAGGCCGAGGGCTCGCTGGCGATCCTGCTCGTCGAGCAATACGTGGATTTTTGCCGCGAAGTCGCCGACCGCTTTTATGCCATGGATCGCGGCGCCGTGGTGATCTCCGGCACGATCGACACCCTCACTGACGAAGTGGTCAAAAAGCACCTGCAGGTTTGATTTCTCCCGCCGATTCGCACTAATCACGAATCAGCCAGTTTCTCTCCCATGCATCTCACCCCGCGCGAACGCGAAAAACTTCTCATCGTCACGGCCTCAGACCTGGCGCGCCGCCGCCAAGCCCGCGGCCTGAAGCTCAATTACCCCGAGGCCATCGCCATCATCACCTACGAAATCATGGAGGGAGCGCGCGACGGCAAATCGGTCGCCGAGTTGATGAGCTACGGCACCACGCTGCTCAAAACCGCCGACGTCATGGAAGGCGTGCCTGAGATGATCCACGATGTGCAGGTCGAAGCGACTTTCCCTGACGGCACAAAGCTCGTCACCGTACATAATCCGATCCGGTGACGAACAGCCCAAAGGACTATAGGACCAGAGACTAACCGACCGAATACAACTACACTCCTTCCGAGTCCACACCGCCACAATGCATCTGTCTCTTCGTCTTTTTGTCTCTTCAGCCCTTAGTCTCTTAACCGCTCCTCTCCCATGATCCCCGGCGAAATCATCACCGCGCCCGACGCTCCTCCACTCGCGGCCAACCTCGGCTTGGCCACCAAATCGCTCGAGATCACCAACACCGGCGATCGTCCCATCCAGGTCGGTTCGCACTATCATTTCTTCGAAACCAACGAGGCGCTGCGCTTTGATCGCGCCGCATCGCGGGGGTTTCGCCTGAACATTCCGGCCGGCACCGCCGTACGCTTCGAGGCCGGCGACACGAAAGCGGTCGAGCTCGTCGCCCTTGCCGGTACCCGCGAAGTCTACGGCCTGAACGCGAAGATTAACGGCAAACTCTGATCCCCGAGTTTTAAACCACAAATCCACACTAAGTTTTCACTAATGATGAACTTTCCGAGATTAGTGGCC
>CAZIQP010000208.1:0-5653 GCA_964541315.1 uncultured Opitutaceae bacterium | reverse complement strand
GCCTTCCGGGTCGGGATCGTGGTGTTCCGTTCGATCACCTTGGTGAACACGCCGCCCATCGTCTCAATGCCAAGCGACAGCGGGGTCACATCGAGCAACACCACATCCTTGACCTCGCCTTTTAGCACACCGGCCTGGATGGCCGCACCGATCGCGACAACTTCGTCGGGATTGACCCCTTGATGCGGAGCTTTGTTGACGAGCGTACGCGCGGTTTCGACCACATGCGGCATGCGGGTCATGCCCCCGACCAGCACGAGTTCGTCGATCTTCGCCGCTTCGATCCCCGCATCCTTCAAACACGCTTTCACCGGGGCGATAGTGCGCTCAAAAAGTTTCTCGGTGAGCTGCTCCAGCTTGGCGCGCGTGAGCGTCTTTTGCATGTGCCGCGGTCCGCTCGCGTCCGCCGTCAGGAATGGCAGGTTGATATCGTAGGTTGTCGCGCTTGAGAGGGCGATCTTGGCTTTCTCCGCCTCCTCCTTGATGCGCTGGAGCGCGTCCGGTTGCTTGCGCAGTTCCATGCCTGTTTCCTTTTTGAACTCCTCGAGCAGCCAATCCATCAGCAAATTGTCCCAATCGTCGCCGCCGAGGTGCGTATCGCCGTTCGTGGCTTTGACCTGAAATACCCCGTCGCCGATTTCGAGGACAGAAATATCAAATGTGCCGCCACCCAGATCATAGACCGCGATTTTTTCGTCCTTTTTCTTGTCGAGGCCATAGGCCAGCGAGGCGGCGGTTGGTTCATTGATGATGCGGAGAACCTCCAATCCCGCGATGCGACCGGCGTCTTTCGTCGCCTGCCGCTGCGAGTCGTTGAAATAGGCGGGAACCGTGATGATGGCCTGCGTGATCTTTTCGCCAAGGCGCGTTTCGGCGTCGGCCTTTAATTTGGAAAGGATGATCGCAGAAATCTCCGGCGGAGAAAATTGCTTCGGCTTGCCGCCGACATCGATTTCCACCGCGGCATCGCCGTTCTTCGCCTTAACCACCTTGTAAGGCACCCGTTTGATTTCCTCCTGCACCTCGTCGTATTTCCGTCCCATGAAGCGCTTGATGGAATAGACCGTGTTGCGAGAATTGGTGACGGCCTGCCGTTTGGCCGCGTCGCCGACGATACGCTCCCCGGTTTTGGTGAATGCCACCACCGAAGGCGTGGTGCGCTTCCCCTCCGAGTTTTCAAGTACCAAAGGCTCCCCGCCTTCAATGACTGCCATGCAAGAGTTGGTGGTGCCGAGATCGATGCCGAGTATTTTTGACATAAGATGGGTGGGTTGAAGCTCTGGTAAGAGTCCCGTCGCGCAGGACGTTTCCGCAGCTATCACAATAGGCCTTGGTCGGGATTATTGATATGGGGTGAAGGCCTATGTTCGTTGCGTGAATAATAATCCGCGCATGAGTCGGCGCGCATACGGGATTTTGAATTTACATGGAATCCCTGCTTTACTCGGCCTTACGCGGATTGAAGGCAGAGGCGGCGGCCAGTTCCTTCCACAACCGCTCTTCGTCTTTGCCGAGGTGCGAAGGCACTTGGATGGAAACCTCGATATAAAGATCTCCGCGCTTGGCCGCACCGGACGGCAATCCCCGGCCGCGAACGCGCAATCTTTGCCCCTGCTGAAATCCGGCGGGGACCTTGATCGAAATATTGCCTTCGAACGTCCGGACCGGAACCGTCGCCCCCAAGACCGCCTCCCATGGCGCCAACTCCAGTTGGCCGGTCAGGTCCGAGCCGTGAACCTGCCAATCAGGATGCTGGGCAAACCTCACCCGCAGATAGATGTCCCCGGCACTGCCCCCGCGCGATCCCTCGCCACCCTTGCCTGATACCCGAACCGATTGACCGGCCTGAATTCCCTTCGGAATCCTGACCTGATAGGTTTCCGTCTCTTCCCGACCGGTACGGGCATTGGTCCGGCGAACCGAAATGGCGCGCGTGGCTCCCTTGAGGACCTCATCGAGCGTGATAAGAATATCACCCCTGATATCCTGCCCCCGCGTCGCCGTCTCGGGTTCCTCGTCGCCGTTGGCAAACTGTTGCGAGTCGAACGGCGATGCTCCGCGGGCGCGACCGGTGCGCCGGCCAAAAAACTGCTCGAAGAAGTCGCTGAATCCCGTGCCTCCAAATTGAAATTCCTCTTCACCGTCCGGCCTCCCCTGCCCGCCAAACGGCTCGCCGCCCCGACCCGGCGGTCGCTGTGACTGCGCGCCGGTTTTCCAATCCGCCCCCAACTGATCAAACTTCCGGCGGCTCTCCGGGTTGCTCAACACCTCATTGGCCTCGTTGATTTCCTTAAATTTTTCCTCCGCGGTCTTTTTGTCCTTGGCCACATCCGGATGATATTTTCGTGCGAGCGTGCGGAAGGCCTTCTTGATTTCGTCGTCCGTCGCCTTGGGCGAGACGCCAAGAACCTGGTAATAGTCTTTGAATTCAAGGGCCATGATGCCCCCGCGAAGGTGTCAGGTCATTCACCACGACCTTGGCCGGTCGAATGACGTTCGTTCCTTTCAAGTAACCACGTTGGATGACCTCAAGGATGGCGTGATCGGGTTGAGTCGCACTATGGCCCTGCGAAATCGCTTCGTGCCGGTGCGGGTCAAAGGGTTTCCCGACGATCTCCTCACTCTCGACCCCATGCCGGCGCAGCAACTGTTGCAGTTGCTTCAGCGTCATCTCAACCCCCTGGTGAAACAGTGCGGTGTTTTGCGAGCTGCCCGAGGCCAGCGCGCGTTCAAGATTGTCGATGACCGGCAGCAGCTCGACAATGAGCGATTCCTTCTGCGCGGCGGCCCGGGCTTCCGCTTCCTGCCGGCTGCGTCGCTTGAAATTTTCAAAGTCCGCGGCCAGTCTTAGATGCACGTCTTTTTGTGCTGCGAGATCCCTGACAAGCGCTTCCGCTTCGGTCGCGGCGGTTACGTCAGGAGCAGCATTTGACTCCAGTTCGATGGACGGATTTTTTTTGATTTCAGTGTTCATAGACTGGTGTTTTATTTCGGGTTGCTTCCGACCGGAGCCGATCTTTTTGCCGTCACCCGTAAATCGATTCGGGCGCATGGGTTGTCAGGTGCTGGCCTTGACGACATTATCTTCGGCTGTTTGTCGAATGGCCGCCTGGGAGAGTTTAACGAAGACTTTCGAGTCGTCGTGACTGATCCGTTCAACCTCGCCGGCGGATATCAGGATTTCCTTGCCCGCATACCAGCGTCCGGTTTCGACCACGAGTTCGCCTATGGTCCAGCTCTTGTCGTCCACCGTAAAACTTATCACGCGGCCCATCGGCCCGTCACTGGCTTGAATTTCATAACCCGCCAGTGCCTTGGTGCTGCGCAGGTGAAGGTCATCCCGCTGATTGTGTCCATGCTGTGGGGGATCTTTTTCGTTAAGCGATTCATCGACTGCGGGAAAGTCGGCTATGCCCCACACGCCTCCGCCCTCCCAGTAGGCCGGCCAACCGTAATAGTCGTAATAGGCTCGCTCGTATTGGAGCGAAACGGGCTGGTGGGAATCAATCGACGGACTGTTCTCAATTTGCTTCCGAGTGAGCTTTATCGGCAGGATATTTTTGTCCCGGTCCCAGCGCCCGAAAGCATGAGGAGTGAGCAGCACCTGCCGGTCGCTTAACCATGTTCCCGTATCAACGACGAGGTAGCGGATCGCCCATGATGCGTCGTCGAAATAGAAGTCTTTCACATGGCCGATCTCGCCATCAGATGCAGCCAGTTTGATGCCGTAAAGCTCCTTGATATTTTGTAGCATGATTTGGTTTTGTTTCGTGATGGCCGGCCTCGCGGCCGGAGGAACCTTCGCGGACAGACCGCAGGATTATTGTCGGGCCATTTTCGCGTGAAGTTTTTTGCCATCGATCCAACTGGCGTAACGGTACAACCGGGTGTGCGATGCGTGCTCCGGGATATGCGCCTTCAAACAGGCCTGGGCTTCCAGCCAGTTCTCCACGTCATGACCGGGCGCGCGGTTCCCCTGCTCGTAAAGGTGGTAGGCGTAGTCACGGACCATGTCCTCGCTTGGCTCCTGGGTCGGAGCGACGCCGAGGCTGGATTGATATTCCACAGGTGCTGTTGCAAGAGGCATGGTAAAGTCGCTTCGTCGCTGTCGGGCTGATGCGTCTGGGCTTTGGAGTTATCGGGCACTTTGGCACGGGAGTCCGCCGGTATTCACTACTGGCAGACCAAACCGGTGACTATGGGTACCGCAGAAAATGAAGCTCAATATGCCGGCGTTCGCCCTCCCGCTGCATCTCGCAGACGAGCGGCAGCGCCACCCGGCCCACGCCAAGGCTCCGGCGATAGTGCTCAATCCGGCGAATCGACCGGAGTCCGCGCTCATCAAAGATCAGGTCAGGGCCAAACACCCCGCGTGGGGCTTCGATCAAGCCAACGCGGCTGTAATATCTGAGCATTTCCGGATGCACGCCGGTAAGATGAGCCGTGTCCTCCAGCGAAAATAACACCGGAGCATCGGACGGCACACATACAAGGGCCAGGGTCGGATTGGCGTAGAAGGTGAAATTAGTCGTGCTGACTTCTTGCGGTCGCGGTGTTGGACCCGCTCCATTTTTTCCCGGAGCGTGCTTTCCCGGCTTCGGGCCGGAGGCGGCAATTGGAGTGGTGTGAACGCGTCGAGCTGGTTGCGGCGGTCCTTTTCGAGCCGGCGACTTTGGCCGCGTTCCTGCGATAGATTTCGTTTTGGTAGCCATAAAATGATTCTTTCGGAGATGTCACCGCAGCTATATGACACGCAGCACGATCTTGCCCCGGCCATGACCACGTTGGCTTAGTTCCTGACCGCGGGTGGCGTCAGAGAGCGGCAATATGGTTTCCACAATCACCTTGAGTTTTTCGGCGTCGGTCAGTTTGGCGATCTCGGCCAGTTGCACGGCATTCGGCTGGGTAAATACAAATGCCTGCCGCACGCCGTGCGCCGCCGCAATCTCGGCCTTGGGCGGGCTGGCGATGGAAACGAGAATTCCACCGGGCTTGAGCACCTTCCAGGAACGCTCCTGCGTTTCGCCACCCCTTGTATCGAGGACCACGTCCACCGGCTGCACCACCTCTTCGAAACGCTCCGTGTCGTAGTCGATGACCTGATCGACCCCGAGCTTCCGCAAGAATTCGTGATTCCGCTCCGCCGCCGTGCCGATGACGTGGGCGCCTTTCCATTTCGCCAGTTGCACGGCGATATGCCCGACACCGCCGGCGGCGGCGTGGATCAACACCCGCTGACCGGCCAAAAGTCCACCCGCTTCAAAAAGTGTCTGCCAGGCCGTCAACCCGGCGAGCGGCAGGGCCGCCGCGTGAATGTGATCGATGGATTTCGGTTTCAACGCCAACTCGGATTCCCTGATCACGATGAACTCGGCGTAAGCGCCGTCGCGGGCAATGTCGGGACGGCTGAAGACTTCGTCGCCCACCTTCAGGCGGGTGATGCCGGTGCCGAGCGCTTCGATCACCCCGGAAACATCCCAGCCCAGGACCAAAGGAAAGGTGTGGTGCAGCATTTCCTTGAGGTGTCCTTCGCGGATCTTCCAATCCACCGGATTGATTCCCGCAGCGTGGACCCGGACCAGCACTTCACCGGCGTCGGGATGCGGACGGGGTGCGTCTTCATAGACGAGAACCTCCGGCCCACCGTAGGAAT
>CAZIQP010000207.1:0-5853 GCA_964541315.1 uncultured Opitutaceae bacterium | reverse complement strand
AAGTGATTGCTATTACGGCGATCAATGGCTTGATCGATTCGCTTCTGATCGCTAGTGTCCTGTAAGCTATATTCGTTATATAAGTATTGCTATGGATTGATTTCCTGTCAGGACCATGGCGATGAGAACCGGACGACCCAAAGCACCGCTGATTTTGACCGCGGATGAGGAAGAAAAACTGAACTTGATCGCCCGCCGCCCCAAGACGAGTCAGCGCGCCGCGCTCCGCGCCCGCATTGTGCTCGCCTGCGCTGAGGAGGCGAGCAACCAGAAGGTGGCACGCAAGGTGGAAACTTCGGCCATGACGGTGGGCAAATGGCGGAAGCGGTTTGTCACGGGTCGGCTGGAGGCACTGGGCGACATGCCGCGGAGCGGTCCACCCCGGACCGTGACCGACAAGCAAGTGGAGGCGGTCATCACCAAGACATTGGAAACCAAGCCGAAGGCGGCCACGCATTGGAGCACCCGTTCGATGGCGCGGGAAACCAAATTGAGCCACGACACCATCAGTCGGATTTGGCAGGCTTTTGGGCTCCAGCCGCACCGGCAGGACAACTTCAAGCTCTCTACCGATCCGTTCTTCGTCGAAAAGGTGCGAGACATTGTCGGTCTGTATATGAGTCCGCCGGCGCGCGCGCTGGTGCTCTGCGTGGATGAAAAAAGCCAATGCCAGGCTTTGGAACGTTCCCAACCGCTCCTGCCACTTCGGCCAGGACAGCCCGAGCGAGCCACCCATGATTACCATCGGCACGGGACCACCTCACTCTTTGCGGCGCTCGATATCGCCACCGGTAAAGTCATCGGGCGATGCCACTCCCGCCATCGCCAGCAGGAGTTCCTGCGCTTCCTCGACCTGATCGACCGTAATGTGCCCGCCAACCTCGAGATCCATTTGGTGCTCGATAATTACGGCACCCACAAGACATCCAAGGTCGCAGCGTGGTTCAAAAAACGGCCGCGCTATCACCTGCACTTCACCCCCACCAGTGCCTCCTGGCTCAACCAGGTCGAACGCTGGTTCGCCAAAATCACCGATCAACGCATCCGGCGCGATTCCTTTCGCAGCCTCCCGGCACTGGTGGCGGCCATCGACGAATATATCCACACCAATAATCAGAACCCGGTGCCCTTCATTTGGACGGCCTCGGCCGATTTGATCCTTGATCGGATCAAAAAGACTTTGTGAATGAACTTAGCTTACAGGACACTAGCAACATATCAGATGCAACATCAATGGACAGCCGCTATGACCATCTGGAGAGATATTTTTGTTTTATGAACAGCGCCATGTTTGGACGGATTATCCTGACCCTGATAACCGGCGGCTGCCTGTACTGCGCTTCAGCCGGCGCCGTGACGCCCCCGGCCGCAGCTCCCCTGCCGAAGAAATCCGACCCATTGTGGGAATTTTCACTTTTGCCCAGGGCATTCCAAAAGCACCCGCTGCTGGCGATATCGATCATCACCGAAATGACCGACGAAGGCCGCAAGCTCAAGCCGCCGACTCCGGAGAATCCGACCTATTACTATGTGTTTTGCGCCGGGTTTCATGAGGAGGGGTCCGTTGCGGTGGAGTCGGGCAAAGTGTCCAATCAAGATCTCGAACCGCGTGTCCAACATGCGCTCGCCGCCAGCGGTTATCTGCCCGGCAGCCCGGAACATCCTCCGGCACTGCTGCTGGTTTTTTTCTGGGGAGTGCATAATAAACTGGACCAAGGTGATATTGAAACCGGGGAGGGCGGATTTCCGGACATCAACCACCAGAATGTGCTGTCCCGGGCCGCGCTCGTTGGCGGCACCGCCTTCGCCAAGGAACTCGCCAAGGCGCTGCGAGAACAGGATATGCTCGGCGGGCGGATGCCCTCGGTGTTTGATCCCGTCTATCGTTTCGCCAACCGCGACGACCTGACCCGGAACCTGGTCGAGCAGGTGCTGGATGACTGCTATTATGTGGTGATTTCCGCCTACGACGGCGCCTCCGTCGCGCGCGGAGAGAAGAAATTGCTTTGGCGGACCAAGATGAGCACTCCCGCCCAGGGCGTTTCTCTCGTTGAAACCACCCCGGCTTTGATCGACAGCGGAGCCGGTTTTTTTGGCCGGGAGATGAAGGCAGCCTCCATCGTGGGCAAACGCATCTCACGCGAGCGGGGCGGTCGGGTTGATCTCGGGCCCATGGAATTCAAAGGCTACATGGACAAGCCGGGAGACAAGGAAACCCCGCCGGAAAAAAAATAGCCCGATCGGTTGGGCCGGGGCGAGCACCCGCGCTTTTCGACGGGGGCTCGCAACGCGACGGGCTGTGTCCCTCGCTGGGGGGCTGGCGAACAAACAACCCGGTCGGCTTTCAATTGAATCTCAACACGGCTGATGCCCCCAGTCCTGTTCTTTGAGCTCTTTTGCAAAGAGACGCATTTGCTCTTCGGGGGACAACTGGTCGGCGGGTGGCGATGCCGAGTGTTTGACGCCGGATCCGTCGGCTGTGGCTTCGGGCGGCAACGGACTTTCCTCGATCAAGCACCTGATTTCGCCGACATTTCCCGCCGATGCTGTCGGCGGCAATTCCTTCGGTTGAGCCGGGTCGTTCACTGGCATTGTGTTTTTTCAATCACGATGGAATATCTTAGCACGGACTTCGTCCGCGCGGTGCCGCAGCAAGATCAGGGTTTGGTCGCGATGGAAAACAGTGAAATCCCGGCTTTGCGGCAGGCTTCTTTGATTTCCTCAACCTTGGCTTTGTCCGCTTTTTCGGGGACCTTGATCTCAACCGCAGTGTGCTCCTTGTCCTGGACGAGACCGCCGACCACCGAGCTCAAGGTGGCAAGCGTGGCCGACTTGCCGTCGACCAGGATTTTATCCGGCGCCGTCAGCTCGATGTGGATCAGTTTGCCAACGGCGGTTGCGGCAAAAGTGCTGGTTGCGATCACTAGCACGAATAATACGCTGAAGACCTTGTTTTTCATGGGTGGTGGAAAGCGAAGGGATGCGCCCTGATATCGCTCTGGCAGATCGAACCTGACGGAGATCGTAACCCTGCCATGCTTGTTGGGACGGGCAAGCCGATAAGCGTCAAATCACCCGTGCGGGGAGTTGATCGTTGAGTTCTCTACGCTGCCATATGGTCATGACGTCGGATTGTCTTGGTATCGTGATATTCAGTCAGACTCATAATGCTGTCTCCATTGCCTGTAGGCTCTTTGCTTTGTCCAAGCCCAGAGCCGTACCCAAACGAACAGACCGGTGCAAATTCCCGCCTCTCCCCCGAGCAAGCCGGCGATCCAGCCTCGGTTTTTAGAGATCAACCCTGCGGCGATCGAGGTGAAAAGCACCAAAGGACAGAAGACCGCATAAAAGATAAGGCGGGGCACAGTCCGATGCGCAAGGCTCCGGCGGAAGTGCTGACCGAACTTCCGGGACAAAAGCAGTTCGTAGAGTTTGTCGTGCGGACGTGGCATCAATAGTGCCTGAACACAGAATCGTCGCGCGGTGTTTGCTAACCGGTCTGTTTCTTTCCCCAACGGATGGGATTGGAACGAACAGAAACTTACGGCTGATGGATGGAAAAATCGCTGTGGCCGAGAGTGGGCTTGAAACTCCAGGGACAACTGGAGCCTTCAATTTGATCCCAAGGATTGCCGGTGTCGACGGTCGCGGGGCTCGCGACTTCCTGTCCGGGCTTTTTTTGGTGGTAGCCGGTGGTATCTTCGTAGCCTTCCTCGGCGTGAGCGACGGCATGAACCAACGCGATCAGCGAGGCGACAGCGATGACTGCGATTCCGATGACAATGAGGGTGGGGATGCTCACGGGGGGCGGGGTTAAAGAGCTTTGAGCTTCACGTCGAAGTGGGGATCAGACGCGGGGGTGAACTGGAAATGGGCGCTACGATTAATGTGCGGACGAGACTAATGAGTGCGGACTGGCGAAGGCTAAGACAGCGAAGTTCGGCCCGAAGTTCCGTTGCAGCCGAAACTGACGAGCTTCGGTGATCAACCGTCGTAGACTTTCCCGCGACTTTCCGATCAGCCGACAATCCCATATGCACGCGGCACTGAATGTCCGTGCAGAATACAGATGGGGGCGTTGTAAGGGTCAGATCCAGATTAAGGGCTCGTTGGCGAGCCCACGACGGAGGGTAAACTGACAAAATGATATCAAAGGCAAATCACCGACAAAAGCGGTTTGTTCGCTGAAATTCAGAAGCCCCGGGTTTCAGTTTGGCAAGTCAATAGACGCAACGGAGCAAATTTTTCATCCGCAAGATGGCTGCAACTCGCTTGCATGGTTTAAGGTGCATGGGTCGTGCGTTGTCGTGAGTCACCTCTGGTTTGGCGCTCGGGAAAATGGCCCGTTCCTCAGCAGAGTGGCTGGATAATTCATAGAAAAAATCGGTGCTTGAAAATCACTTCCGCTGGCTCCTGATGCGGTCCACCACACCATGCTCACCCGAAGGGAATTTATCGGTGGTCTTGCCGTGCTTCCCCTGGCGGCCACGCTCGCTCGGGCGCAGAGCAGTCAGGAAATCACGGCGGACAAGTTTTCGGATTTTTCGAAACGATTGCGCCCGATCGGCCGGATCCTTGAGCTGGAAGGCTGGTACGTCTGGTGCAATGCGCCGATCGAGGGAGCTGATGGCAAAATCCATGTTTTCTTTTCCCGCTGGCCGGCCGAAAAGCGGATGGCTGGCTGGATCAATGCGTCCGAGATTGCCCATGCAGTCGCGGATGCACCGGAAGGCCCTTACACCGTCCGTGGTACCGTGCTCGCCCCGCGCGGACCAGGTCACTGGGACGCCACCACCTGCCATAATCCCCACATCCGGAGAATCGGCGACCGCTATGCTTTGTTCTACATGGGCAACTCCAACGGCAAGACTGACACCAAGCGCATCGGCGTCGCGCTGGCTGCTTCGCTGGAGGGACCATGGGAACGCAGCACGGCGCCGCTGCTCGAGCCCGGCGCGACCGGTGCGTGGGACGACCATTGTACCACGAATCCGTCGTTGATCCAGCATCCCAATGGCTAATTCTGGCTTTATTATAAATCGTGGAATACCGCCGAATACGATGCGGGCAAACCACCCATTCGCGGCAATCGCAAGTATGGGCTTGCCATCGCCGACCGCTTGGAGGGGCCGTATCGGAAACACCCGCGCAATCCGCTGATCGATTTCTCCGGCCGCGGCCAGAACCGTCAGTGCGAGGACGCGTTCGTCTGGCTTGAGGACGGCAAATTTAAAATGATCGTGCGCGACATGGGCCTATACAGTCATGAAGTCGGGCTCATCATGGAATCGGATGACGGCCTCACATGGTCCGAGCCGCTGATCGCCTACCAGCCCGTGCGCGCTTATGTCGCCCAACCTCCAGCGCCCAGGAACATGACGAAATACGGACGCTTCGAGCGACCGCAGCTTCTGCTGCGCCACGGTCGGCCCGCCTACCTCTTCACCACGACCCAAGGCGGTCGATACGAAACTGCGACCCCCTTCATCTTCAAGATTGTCTGACCATGTCGGTCAAGCCGGCTGCGCACCGCCGGGGGCTACAAATCACAAAAGTTGGTCCGGCCGGTTGGACGCTAATTGATTCTTTGGGGTGCGGGCATTGGCATCGGCATGGGCATCGGCCCGTTGCTGGTGCGGGCGTGCAGTGCCGTTGTGATTTTGTCCTGAATTTTTTTGATCTCAGGATTGGCGGCGACCAGTTTTTCCCGCGTCGCATTCGCTTCCGCCCTGAGCTGTTGGAGCTCCTTGGAAAGTTTCGCGATTTTGGCGTTAATATCTTTGATCGCCGGGTCTTCATTGATCTGCTGCTGAAACGCCGTGTACTGCTTGAATTCATCATCCGAAATGATGC
>CAZIQP010000206.1:0-5901 GCA_964541315.1 uncultured Opitutaceae bacterium | reverse complement strand
TTCGCGCCGCGCTCATTGGCCGCGGGGAATATGTCGACCGCCCCTTGGTGCGTTATCGGGCCCATGAGCACAATATGTATCAAAACTCGGGGATTAATCCGTCCCGCGAGATCTACCGCGCAACCCAGGCGAAGCGAGTGACCAACCAGATCGGAATCGCGCGGCTACGGCTGCAGGATGTCGAACGGGCGCTCAGTCGCGGCTGGATCGACGCGAATCTCGCCGAGGAAATACGGTTAACCGGCGAAAGAACCCTGCGCAATCTGTTGGTCGAACTGGAAGTCTTTACCGCACGAGGATTGCGTCCTTGGAAAAGCATTGTGCTGGGCATGTTTCACGGCGTGCCTTTCGCGCGCGTTTTGCGTTATGCGATAATGCATGTGTCGCCCCGATCCCTTGAGTTTGTTTTGTCCTTTGTCCGGGGCGGAAAAAAGAAGACGGGCATGCTCCTGGCGACTGCCCTGCTTTGTTCGAGCCATTTCCCGCTATGACACAAAAAGAAATTATGCCAGAACCACCCTTGGTCTCGGTACTCGTAGTGGCTTATCAGCAGGAAAAATATGTGCGGCATGCCCTTGAAGGGGCTTTCGCACAGACTTACGAACCGCTGGAAATCGTGATTGTCGATGATGCGTCGAATGATGGCACTCTGGCTATGATCCGCGATTATGTCGCCCACCATACGGGCGCACGGAACGTGAAAGTGCATCGTAACGAAAAAAATTTGGGCATTGTCGGACAGGTGAACCGCAGCCTTGAGCTGTGCCGGGGTGAACTGGTTGTCATCATGGCGGGTGATGACCATAGCCGGCCCGAGCGAGTGAGCGCGATTGTGCGCGCCTACGAGGCCTCTGGCCGACAAGCGGATGGTTTTTGTTCGCGGGTGCGGGTGTTCGACGACACCGGACACACCTTGGGGGTAGACGGTGATCAATTGCGCGAACACCCCGTTTTTGATGCGCGTTTTTATGCACGAGGTTGGTCCAGTCACATCGGAGCGAGTGAAGCGTGGCATCGACGGGTGATGGAAGACTTCGGCCCGATGGATCCGCAGGTGCCTTTTGAAGATGTCCTGCTTGGATTTCGTGCCGCGCTGCGTGGAGGGATGGAGTTTGTCCCGGAGATCCTAGTCGATTATCGTCGGCATACGCAAAATGCCTTTAACCGGCACATCGCGCGTTCCACGGAGGCGGAGTCGTATTGCAAAGGGGTCGCGCGGTGGGCGCGTACAATCAAAGCCATGCAGGCAGACCTGGCTACGGCGAGAACCAGATTGAAGTTGGATTCTTCTTTGATCCGCGAGGCCGAGTTTCTCCTTGCCAAGGCGGAGGCGCGGGCGACCACTGAGCAAAGTCTGATTGAAGCCGGTCGGTTGCGCGCGGTCTGGCGCCTGCTGTTAGCGGGCGATGACAAGACATTCGGTCTTAAGGACCGTTTGCGGATGTTCGTGATACACTGTCTCCCCCCCGGATTTTACGGGGCCTTTGTCCGGCGCAATGCCCGGCGCAATGCGCTGAAGCAGACCGCAATTTCCGCCACCTGATAACCAATTACTGTAATCCTATGAAATGTGTAATTCTCGCAGGCGGCCTCGGCACGCGGATAAGTGAAGAGACCAATCTCCGACCCAAACCGATGGTGGAGGTCGGGGGCCGGCCGATTCTGTGGCATGTGATGAAGATTTACTCCGCCCACGGGGTAAACGACTTCATCATTTGCGTAGGCTACAAGGGTTACGTCATCAAGGAATACTTCGCGAATTACTTCCTCCACATGTCGGATGTCACGTTCGACATGGAGCACAACCGGATGGAGGTGCATCAGAAATTCGCCGAGCCGTGGCGCGTGACCATTGTCGATACCGGCGAGCAGACTCAAACGGGCGGCCGATTGCGGCGCGTCAGCAAATACCTGGGTGATGAGGCTTTTTGTTTCACCTACGGCGATGGAGTGGGCGATGTCAATATTCGCGAACTGGTCAGCTTTCATCGGCAGCAAAAGCGGGAGGCCACGGTCACGGCGGTCCAGCCGCCGGGACGTTACGGCTCGCTTGAGATCGAAGACCTCGAGGTGCGGAAGTTTCTGGAAAAACCGCGGGGCGACGGGGCTTGGATCAATGGCGGGTTCTTTGTGTTGGAGCCCTCCGTGGTCAAACGCATCACCGACGACGGCATTCTTTGGGAACGCGATCCAATGGAGGCGCTCGCACGCGACAACCAGCTTGCCGCCTACCAGCACCGGGGTTTTTGGCAGCCAATGGACACGCTGCGGGACAAAACGCACCTCGAAGCCCTCTGGTCGTCGGGCAAGGCCCCTTGGAAGACGTGGTGACACAAAATCAACGTATGACAAACTACCCGATAAATCTGGCCTCATCCTTCGCGGGAAAGCGCGTGTGGGTGACAGGACATACCGGCTTCAAAGGCTCGTGGCTTTGCGAGTGGCTGCTGCACCTGAAGGCCGAGGTGCACGGATTTGCGCTGCCGCCGCCAACTTCGCCGGCGCTGTTTGATCAGCTTGGACTCGCCGGGCGACTCCAAGGCCACACGCTGGGCGATGTCCGTGACCTGAAGAGAGTGAGAGAGGCGTTGTGCGCGGCTGACCCGGATTTCATTTTCCATCTGGCCGCACAGCCACTGGTCCGACTTTCGTACGAAGATCCCGTGGGCACATTCGCGACCAATGTGCAGGGAACAGTTCATGTGCTGGAAGCCGCCCGGGCTGCACACCGTCCCTGTGCGGTGGTGATTGTCACCACTGACAAGTGCTATGAGAACCGTGAATGGTTGCAGGGCTACCGGGAGGACGATGTTCTGGGCGGACACGATCCCTACAGTGCGAGCAAGGCGGCGGTCGAAATCGTTGCTGCGGCCTATCGGCGTTCGTTTTTTTCGTCCGGATTGCCCGTTGCGGTCACCACAGCCCGGGCCGGCAACGTCATTGGCGGCGGTGACTGGGCGGTTGACCGCATCTTGCCAGACTGCATGCGCGCACTGGCGCGAGGCGAAGCGGTGGCAGTGCGGAACGCCAATGCCACGCGGCCCTGGCAGCACGTGCTGGAACCGCTCGGCGGCTATCTGCAGCTCGCGGCGCAACTGGCGGTGGCGCAGGCGCGTGGCGACAAAGCCGCGCTCGTCCCGTTGTGCGGTGCGTTCAACTTCGGACCGCACCTGGCCGCGAACCGCAGTGTGCGCGAAGTGGTCTTGGAAGTCCTGTCTCATTGGCCGGGCGCCTGGGTCGATCAGAGCGATCCGACCGCACCACACGAGGCGGGGCGGCTCATGCTCGCGATCGACAAGGCCGGCCACGCGCTCGCCTGGCAGCCGCGCTGGACGTTTACCGAGACCATTGCGCGTACGGTGCGTTGGTACCGGGCGGTGACCGAGCAGGGTGCGGCACATGCGCTGCTAGAAACTCAGCGTGATCTCTTTGATTACTCTCAGCCGGTTGATCTCCGATTAAATTAGTCTGCCCTTGCGTATTGCCATTCTAGGTTCCAGCTCATTCCTCGTCCGCTCCGCGTTGTCCGAGTGGTGTGGCCAGGGACATGAGGTGACGCTTTTTTCACGCAAGGAACCGGCTGCGCTTCCGACGGGCACTCGCTGGCTGTCGTTTGCGTTGCCCGACCAGCCTGTTCAAGCGGAGGCTTTAGCCGGCTACGACGCGATCATCTATGCGGTGGCGGCTGGAGTGCAGTCGGGAAGCGGGGCGACGGCCGATGAGCTTTATTTTGCCAACGCAGTATACCCGCTGCGACTGTTGGCTGAACTGGCTCGGGCGAGTTTTGTGGGCAAATGGATCAGTTTTGGCTCGTATTTTGAGATCGGTGACGCGCCTCAGCCCTGCGCTTTTGACGAGCCTGCTTTTCTCGGTGCCTTGTTTCGCGTGCCGAACGCCTACTGCGATGCCAAACGGTTCTTGAGCCGTGGACTGGCTTTTGGGCATTGGCCCGTGCGAGTGCACCATTTTGTGCTGCCGACGATTTACGGCTATGGAGAGGAGCGTGCCCGGGTGATTCCATATGTAGTCGACTGCCTGCAGCGCGGCGTGGTCCCGGCACTCAGCGCCGGCATGCAAAAGCGGCAGTATCTTCATGTCTCAGATGCGGCGCGGCTTGTTGGCCGAGCAATCAATGAATCATTGCCAACAGGCGTGTTGCACGCGGCTCCGGTTGGTGCTCTCAGTGTGGGTGACATAGTGCGGACGGTCTTCCGTTGTTTGGGACGGACGGATGAGCCTGTATTCGGCACCGTAAATACTCGCGACGAGACGATGCGCCACCTTGAACTGGACGGTCGAGCGCTGCTTGCGCTCATCGGCTGGAGCCCGACAGTGTCGCTCGAAGAGGGTATTGTCAGTTACATTTCCGCCAAACCATGAATTTGCTCAATCGCATTCATATAAACGAGCGGCGGTTCATGCGCGATCCTCGCGGAGGCCTGTTGAAGGTGTTACGGGGTGATGAGGAGGGGCTGCGCCGCGAAGTTGGCGAGATCTATGTGGTCTGGGCGGAACCGGGTCAGGTTCGCGGAGGGCACTTCCATCCGCTGACGGACGAATTCTTCACCGTGCTGGAAGGTCGTTGCCTGCTTTTGCTCGCTGATCCGGGCTCCGGGGAGCGCGCGGAATTGGCGTTGGACGCCACCGAGCCCCGCACCGTCCATGTGCCGAAGGGAATTGCACACGCATTTTCGAATCCCACTGACGGAAGCCGGTTAATGCTGCTGGCCTACGCCGACCGCGCCTACGATCCCATCGACACCGTGGTGTATAAGTTTGAATGACGGCTGTTCACAGATGCCTTTGATTTCAATCGCGCTGCCCGTGTTCAATGGGGCAGACTTTCTCGCCGAGGCGTTGGATTCGATCCTGACGCAGGATTTCGGCGACTTCGAACTCGTCGTGGCGGACAATGCGTCGACCGACGGAACCCCCGCAATCATTGTCGAGCGGCTACGAAAAGATTCTCGTGTTCGGCATGAGCGGGCATCAGCCACCGTGTCACAAGTCGCCAACACCAATCGTGCGGCCGATCTTTGCCGCGGCGAGTGGATCCAATTCTTTTGTCATGATGATGTCATGGCTCCCGGATGTTTGACGCGGGTTGCCGGCGAGTTGGCTGGGGCTGACGCCACGCTTGGTCTCATTGGCCATGGCACAGGACTGCTCTACGGTCGTAGGGTTTATGTGGATGCAGAGGATATTTTTGACGGTAAGCCGCGTGCCTACGCCGGAGCTGCCGCGCTCAGAACGGTGTCGCCGCCGGCCTTGGCACCCGGGCGCGTGCATGACGGGCGCTTGATGGTGCAGGCGATGCTCAACGGCCGGCCGGTCGAAGAAGTTCCGGGTTTGACCAACGCCTGCGTGCGGCGTACGGCGTGGAAAAGACTTGGCGGATTTGATGAACGATTCATGCACTTTGATACGTTTGGGTGGGCGGGTTTGCTGTTGCATTGGAACTACCTTTTCTTGCCAGGCACCTTTACGTTGACTCGGATTCACGGGGCACAGGTGGCGGTGGCGGCGCGAAAGACGCTGCGTTCGGTGAGCGACCATCGGAGTTTCTGGCCGGAATTCCGCACCGGCCCGGCCCGCCATCTGGCAACGGGCTGGCGTCCTCCGGTCGTGGGATTTTTGAAGGCGGTCTCGATCGGCGCATCGGCCATCGCGACCGAGATCCTCAAAGGTCAGCGAGCCCGGGCTTGGGAGGTGGCGCGGATGATGCCGGCCACGTTCTGGCCGTGGCTGCCCTTTCTGGTCGCACGTAACTGGCGCACCCAAAGCGGCCGGATCGTCCGTTTGAAGGATTATCTGACACTCGACGAAATATGGCCATAATACGGTATGTCACTGTCCATGCCGGAGCGCGCGATGGGTATCAGGTCGCGCTGGCCTTGGCCG
>CAZIQP010000205.1:0-5942 GCA_964541315.1 uncultured Opitutaceae bacterium | reverse complement strand
AAAATGCAGGAAATTACCTCGAAATCACATTCCTACTGCATGGATACGGCTAAGACTTGGATAAATTTTCAGGATTTCATGATCAGTGGGTATTAGTGAGCATTAGTGGTTAACTATCCTTCGGTGTTTCTAGTATTGGCGAATTTCACCTTATCCGTGAGTATCTGTGAAATCCGTGGTCAATAAATTCGAATTCTCGTTCTGATGGCCCCTCGCAAACACCGTCTTGCCCACGAGCAGCGCATTTTCATCTACGCGCTGGCCTCCGGCCTGCCGGCCATCGTGATCGCCACGATCCTGCTGTTCACCGGCGACTTCCCGCTGCGCACCCAGCTCACATTTGGCCTGCTGATGTTTGGCTTCTGGTTCGGCTACGCCTTTGCGTTGCGCGAACAGGTGGTGCGTCCGCTGCAAACCATGGCCAATCTTCTCACGGCTTTGCGCGAGGGAGATTTCTCCACCCGCGCCCGCGGCGCGAAGCGCGATGAACCGCTCGGCGACCTGCTCGCGGAAATCAACATCCTCAGCAGCACATTGCAGGAACAACGCCTCGGCGCCCTCGAAGCCACCGCTCTCCTGCGCACCGTCATGGCGGAGATCGACGTCGCCATCTTCGCCTTCGACAGCAACGCCACCCTGAGGCTCGTCAACCGAGCCGGACAGGAACTCCTCGCCCAGCCTGCCGACTGTTTGCTGGGCCGTTCCGCCACCGAACTCGATCTCTCCGACTGTCTCGCCGAGGAGGACGTCCGCCTGCTCACCCGTGCTTTCCCCGGCGGCACTGGACGCTGGGGCATCCGTCGCACCTCCTTTCGCGAACGCGGTCTGCCGCATTCATTGCTGGTGATTGCCGATCTCAGCCAACCGCTTCGTGAAGAAGAGCTGAAAGCCTGGCAGCGCCTCGTACGTGTCATCGGCCACGAACTCAACAACTCGCTCGCGCCGATCAAATCCATCGCCGGCAGTCTCAACGCGATCATGCGCCGCACCCAACGCCCGCTTGATTGGGAGGACGATTTGCTCGGCGGATTGGAAATCATCGAGTCCCGCGCGGAAGGCTTGAACCAGTTCATGCAGTCGTATGCGCGGCTCGCCAAACTTCCCGCGCCCAACAAGCATCCTGTCGAACTTGCCCCGCTGCTCCGCCGGATCGTTTCACTCGAGGCCCGCCTGCCGGTGCAGATTGTCGAAGGTCCGCCCGTCACCCCGCTGATCGACGCCGCCCAGATCGAACAGACCGTCATCAATCTCGTGAAAAATGCCGTCGAAGCCTCGCGCGAAACGCATCCGCCCGGACAAAGCCAAAATCCGCTTCCGGTCGGCACTGGGGTATGTCTCACTTGGAGCAAGATTTCCGGCGCGATAGAAATTTTGGTCGAAGACGACGGCCCCGGCATCGCCAATCTGCAAAATCTTTTTGTGCCGTTCTTCACCACGAAACCATCCGGCTCCGGCATCGGTCTCGTCCTCTGCCGCCAGATCGCCGAAAACCACGGCGGCACGCTCACTCTGCGCAACCGCGAAGGCACGCCCGGTACAGTCGCACGCCTGCGACTGCCCCTGTAGTTGTAATTGGGCCTACTTTGGCTTTGGCAAACAAGGTGAGCCGCTTGCCGCGCCAGCCTTTGGCGAAGGTGGGTCCCTCCCGAGCCGTCTTAACCAAGCGCTTGACCTTCCAAAGCGCCGAGACACTTTCACGTCATGAGCATCCTAGAGCTAAAACAGGCAGCCAGTCGGCTCTCAAAGCGCGAACGCGAGGAACTGCACGCCTTCCTGATTCGACTCCGCCATAATACACCTGGATGGAAGCGGACGACGGCGAAGCGGATTCGTACCATGCAGGCTGGTAAACGAGTTTCCATAGAAGAATTAGAGTCACGTATCGCCCGTGGCTGAGCCGGTACAATATCGGGCCAGTTTCTCCGATATTTCGGCTGAGTTTATTCTGTCGCTGCCGAAACGACGACAAAGGCGGATTATGGATCGGGCCTACGAGCTCGCTCGATATCCGTTGCTAGAAAGCGACTATCGCCTGGATGATGCCGACAGTCGCACGATCGAGCACCTCCTCGTCGAAGGCGTAGTATTCTCCTATTGGGTCGATCATGCCTTACGATTGGTTATGATCACGGAGATCGAGGACGCAGAGTAGCGAGATTTCATTCTCACCCCACATCCCGCTTTTGGGACGGCTGCTTCCCGGCTTCGCTCTTTGGCTTTCGCGGACCCGTTTTCATCTTTCTGGCTAATCGCTTACAGCTAATCGCTTACAGCTTATCCATTACTTGGCATGGACACTGCGATAGTGTTCTTACTCGCATGGATATTCCTCGCCCCAACGCCGCCAAAGACAAACGTCGGAAACGGATCATTTACGGTGTCATCGTCGTCGTGGTTCTCCTCGGCATCACCTTTGCCCTTTCGCGGCTCAAGCCCGCGGCTCCGACCGTCGAGCGCAATCTCGTGTGGATCCAGACCGTCAAGCGCGGCCCCATGGTGCGCCAGGTGCGCGGTCTCGGCACGCTCGTGCCCGAGGAAATTCGCTGGATCGCCGCGCGCACCCAGGGTCGTGTCGATAAAATTGTGATCCGGCCCGGCGCGGTGGTCGAACCCGGCACGCTCATTCTCGAGCTGACCAATCCCGATGTCGTCTCCGCCGCCGCCAACGCCAAATCCCAGCTCCTCGCCGCCGAAGCCCAGCTTGCCAATCTTCGCGTTCAACTCGAAAGCCAGCTCCTCGCCGCCGAATCCACCGCCGCCGCCGCCAAATCCAACTACGAGCAGGCCCGGCTCCAGGCCGAGGTGAATGATGAATTGTTCAAGGACGGACTCGTCTCTCCCGTGCAAATGAAACTTTCCAAGGTTTCGGCCGAGGAAGCGGCCACCCGTTACGAAATTGAGCAGAAGCGCTACGCCTTCTCCAAAGATTCCATCAAGCCCCAGCTCGCCGTGCAGGAGGCCGAGGTCGAACGCCTCGCGTCCCAATCCCGCCTGCGCCAGGATGAACTCGAAGCGCTGCAAGTCCGCGCCACCATGGCCGGCGTGCTCTCCGCCCTGCCCGTCGAGGTCGGCGCCCAAGTCCAGCCAGGCACCAACATCGCCCGCGTCGCCGATCCGACCAAGCTCAAGGCCGAGGTCCACATCGCCGAGACCCAGGCCAAGGACATCGCCATCGGCCAGCTTGCCTCCATTGACACGCGCAACGGATTGGTCGATGGCCGCGTCGTCCGCATCGATCCCGCCGTGCAAAACGGCACCGTGCTCGTCGATGTCACCCTGACCGGCCAGCTCCCCAAGGGCGCACGACCCGATCTATCCGTTGACGGCACCATTGAGCTCGAACGTCTGGACGACGTCGTGTACGTCGGCCGCCCCGCCTTCGGCCAGGAAAAGAGCACCGTCGGCATTTTCAAACTCAACGACGCCGGCGAGGCCATCCGCACCCAGGTGCAGCTCGGCCGCAGCTCGGTCAACACCATCGAGATCGTCAGCGGTCTCCAGCCCGGCGACCAAGTCATCCTCTCCGACATGTCGCCGTACGATGCCAACGACCGGGTGCGGTTGAATTGATTTTTGATTCTCAATCTCCGACTTCGGACCTTATGCCCACCCTCTCGCCATCGTCATCCTTCTCGCCCAGCTAGTTCTTCTCGTGGCCACCGACAGCCAGTCACAGGCCTAGGACCTGAATCAGCGAAACTCCCCGTCACTTTGCGGTGTTATCAATTCAGCACCGCTCCATTCTCCCCCTGAAAATCCAGAATCCCAAAATCGAAAATCCATCCATGAGCACTGCCGCCAACTCCCTCATCAAACTCGAAGCCGTCACCAAGGTTTTCCTCACCGACGAAGTTGAGACCCACGCCCTCTCCGGCATTCATCTGGATATTCGCAAGGGCGAGTATGTCTCCATCGCCGGTCCCTCGGGCTGCGGCAAATCCACTTTGCTCTCCATCCTCGGCCTGCTCGATACGCCGACCGACGGCACCTATGTACTGAACGGCCGGCCTGTCCAGGGTCTCACGCTCCCCGAACGCGCCCGCATCCGCAACCGCGAGATCGGCTTTATTTTCCAATCGTTCAACCTCATCGGTGATCTCACCGTCTATGAAAACGTCGAGCTTCCGCTCACCTACCGCGGCATGCCCGCCAACGAGCGCAAGCAGCGCGTGACCGAGGCTCTGGAGAAAGTCGGCATGGCCCACCGCGCCAAGCATCTGCCCTCGCAACTCTCCGGCGGCCAGCAACAGCGCGTGGCCGTCGCCCGCGCCCTTGCCGGCTCCCCGGCGGTGCTCCTCGCCGACGAGCCCACGGGCAATCTCGATTCCAAGAACGGCGACGCCGTGATGGAGCTCCTCCATACGCTGCACAAGACCGGTTCGACGATCGTGATGGTCACGCACGACACCCGTTTCGCCCGCCACGCCGAACGCACGATCCACGTCTTCGACGGCCGCGTCGTCGAAGAGCAGGTGGAAGCCTGAGGTGCGCGCAACACCGCCGCACCGGTAGCGTCTAGTGAAGAGCCACCGAGCCCCGAACCGGTCCGTCTCCTATTCTGCCTACCCGCTACTCGCTCCTTTTTTTCCCATGAAATACGCCCTCCGCTCCCTGCTCGGTTCCCCTACCTTCACCGCCATCGCGGTCATCACGCTGGCCCTCGGCATCGGCGTCAACTCGTCGATGTACACGCTGATGAACACCCTGTTGTTCGCGACGGCGCCTTTCCCGCGGCCCGCATCCATCGTCAACCTTAACGGCCAGATGCCACAGGCGGAATTTGTCGGATTATCCCCGCAGGAAATCGACGAACTCCTCGCCCATCCTTCCCAGTCGTTCACCGTCATAGCGCCACTGTCAGGCGCCTTGGAAACGGTGACACTGCCGGATCAGCTTCCTGAATCGATGTCGGGCACCGCAGTCCATGCCGATGTATTCAAGATTCTCGAAACTCCGCCTCTGCTTGGGCGCACCTTCACCGCGGATGAATGTGTGGCGGGACGCGACACCGTGGTCTTGATCACGGAAAATTTGTGGCGGAAACAGTTTGGCGCCAAACCCGATGTGCTTGGCCAGACCATGCGGATCAATGGACGCGTCTTCACCATCATCGGCGTTCTGCCCAAGCCGTATTCCGCCACGTTTATGTTCGGCGAAGGTCAGTATTTCCGCCCGTTGGTCTTTTCTCCCGACCAGCAGAAAGGGCGTGATCGCCGGGAATTCGGCCTCCTCGCCCGGCTCGCACCCGGCGCCACGCCCGTGCAGGCCCTGGCCGGCCTGGCACCGTTGACCGACCGATGGGCCAAGGATTTTCCGCAGCTCTACCCGGGTTATCATTTTCGCCTGCAAACCGCCGGACGCGTCGGCGGCTCCGCCAATATTTCCATCATCGCTTTGCTGTTGGGTCTGTCGGCCGCCATTCTGGCCATCGCGTGCGCCAATCTGGCCAACCTGCAAATGGCCCGCGCCGCCAGCCGCCTTCGCGACCTCGCCATCCGTTCCGCCCTCGGGGCCAGTCGCTGGATGCTGATAAAACAACAACTCATCGAGTCCTTGATCCTGTCTTTCGCGGGAGGGATTTTCGGCATATTGATCGCCGACTGGAGCAACAATCTCATCGGCCGCAATATCCGGCTCGGACTGACCACCACCTTGGAACTGCCCATCGACGTTCGCGTGTTGGGCTTCACCGCCGGAATTTCGATTCTCGCGGGACTCGGCTTCGGTCTCGTCCCTGCCTGGCTGGCATCGCGGACCGACGTGAATGACACCCTCAAGCAACAATCCCGCGGTTCCACCGGCGGCAAACACCAGGGCTGGATTCGCCGCATCCTCGTGGTTGGCCAGGTCGCCCTGTCGCTTGCCCTGCTGTCCGTCGCCGGCATGATGATCCACGGGCTGAATAAAATGCTTAACGCCCATCCCAGTTGGGACAGCGATTC